>DASVQJ010000084.1:0-6384 GCA_036389235.1 Pyrinomonadaceae bacterium
TGATCTTCGCGCGCCGCGCCCCCGCCGAGTTGAACTCGGGCGACGTGAAGATGGCGCGCAGCGTCGCTTTGATGTCGCCGTTCGAGCCGTGGAACGCGTCGGCGGCGCGGCGGACGAGCGCCGGGTCGGGGTTGTCGGAGACGAACTTGCGGCACAGCTTCGTCGCGATGAACTTCGCGGTCGAAGGGTGCGCGACGAGGATGTCCAAGACCTTGCGGCCGTCCTCGACGCCGCCGCCCGCCGCGATCTTCTGGCCGAGCACGACCTTCTCGCCCGCGTCGTGCGTGCGCGGGTTGAAGACGAAGGAGCCGGCTCGGTCCTCGTCGTCGGCGCCGTAGACGCCCTTGCCCCGCGGCGCGAAGATCGACCAGCCGGTGAAGGCGCGCGCCACCTCCTGCACGTCCTTCTGCGTGTAGCCGCCCTCGACGCCGAGCGTGTGCAGCTCCATCAGCTCGCGCGCGTAGTTCTCGTTGATGCCGCGGCGCATGCGCTGCGGCTTCGGGCGCGGCGGCTGCTCGGCCGTCATCTCGCCCTGCGGCTGCTGCTCGCGCTCCATGCGGCGCTGCGCCTGCCGCCGGTCCATGCGGCGCCCGCCCGGGAGCCCGCCGGGCCGCATCTCGCCGGCGCCCTCTCCGTCGGCCTGCTGTCTGCGGCGCATGCCCCTCCGGTTCGCCTGCGCGTTCGGGCTCACGCTCTGGAAGTTGTCGAGGTAGAAGAGCATCGCGGGGCTCTTCGCCGTCGCTTCCAGGAGGTCGCGGAAGTTGCCGAGCGCGTTCGGCCGGATCACGTCGCGGTCGTACGAGGTTAAGAACCAGCGGTCGGCGCCCTTCTGCGCGAAGACGTTGAAGTGGTTCGTCCAGAAGTCGACCATCACCTCCTGCAACTGCCTCTCGCTGTAGACGGCGCGCAGGATGCGCGAGGCGTTCAGCTCGTACATGATGCGCTGCGGACTTTCGAGCCCCTGCTCGCGCATGTACTTCGTGATCGCCTGCCGGTACTGACGGCGCTGCGGGTTCCGCCCCTCCTCCGTCGCGCCCTGCGCGGGCATGGCGGGCGGGCGCATCGCCTCGGCGACGGCCTTCTCGGCGTCGGCGTTCTGACCGTCGGCGTTCGTCCGCGCGGGGCCGTCCTGCGGCTGCCCCTGATTACGTTGACGGGCGAGCGCGGCCAGTTCCGGCGGCAGCTCTCCGGAGCGTTCGAGACGCTTCAGGAGCTGACCGGGCTGCGGGTACTTCGCCAGCAGCTCGCCGTTCGACATGCCGAGCGTCGGGAAGTTGCGCAGCCGCGCCTCCAGGGCCGAGTCGTCGAGCTTCGAGGGGTTGAGCTGCTGCTCTATGTAAGCCTCCACGCCCAGCTTGCGCACGCGCTCGACCTCGCCCGGCCGCGCGCCGAAGGCGAGGCGGTTGAGCACGTGGACGACGCGCTGCCCCTCCGTCAACTTCTGCGCCGACGCCTTCGCGGCCGTCGTCTGTGCGGACGCGAAGGTAAAGTTGTTCGAGACGAGCGCCAGCGCGGCTACGAGCGCGAAGGCACGCGGCGCGCGGCCGTGGGCTGACGTGGTGATTTTCATGACGTCTCCGGACTTGCTCAAAACTGACTGTTTTACGGCCGTTCCCGGCCTCTGACTTTGATGAATACCGACGGGTTTAAGACGCACGCCGGCGGGCGCTGGTTGGAAAATTTTCGGGTTGGGAAGGGATAATTTACCTGCGAGTTGCGCGCAGCGTGAGTCTGTATCAACCACAGAGGCACAGAGGGCACGGAGGACGCACAGAGTAGTCCAACCCTCTGTGCAACCTCTGAGTCCTCTGTGCCTCTGTGGTTAAACGCCCTGACCGCGACGGCCAAGCCGAGGGGTATTACTGCCTCTCCCGCTCCCTCTCGACGAGGAGGCGGCGGAGAATCTTCCCCGAAGGCGACTTCGGTATCTGCGCGACGAACTCCACGCGCCGCACCTTCTTGTACGGCGCGACGCGCGCGGCGACGAAGCCGAGCACCTCGTCTTCGGTCAGCCCGCGCCCCTCCTTCACGACGACGAACGCCTTCGGCACCTCGCCCGCCTCGTCGTCCGGGCTCGGGATGACGGCCGCGTCGGCCACCGACGGGTGGGTCAGCAGCACCGCCTCCAGCTCCGCCGGCGCGACCTGAAACGCCTTGTACTTGATTAGCTCCTTCGCGCGGTCGACGATGTAGAAGAAGCCATCCTCGTCCGCGTAGGCCACGTCGCCCGTGTGCAGCCAGCCCTCGGCGTCCACGGTCTGCGCGGTCGCCTCGGGGCGGCCCAGGTAGCCCTTCATCACCTGCGGCCCGCGCACGCACACCTCGCCGCGCTCGCCCACGCCCACGTCCTCGCCCGTCTCGACCGAGACGAGCCGGCACTCCATGTTCGGCACGCACAACCCCACCGACCCCGGCTTGTTGCGCCCGGGCGTCGTGAGGTGCGTGACGGGGCTCGTCTCCGTCATCCCGTAGCCCTGTATGATGGCGCACCCGCCGAGCCGCTCCGAGCACTCGCGCGCCTGCTCCGCGCCGAGCGGCGCCGCGCCCGAGAAGACCGTCCTGAGCGCCGAGAGGTCGTAGGCTTCGACCAGCGGGCTCTTCGACAGCGCGAGCACGATGGGCGGCACGAGGTGCGCCAGGGTCACGCGGTGCTCCTGCATCACGCGCAAAAGCTGCTCGAAGTCGAAGCGCGGGAGCGTGACGAGCGTGGCGCCGCAACTCAGCCCGTGGTTCATGATCACGGACATGCCGTAGATGTGGAAGAGCGGCAGCACGCAGACGAGGGTGTCGTCGCGCCAGTCGTGCCCCGTCCCCTTAATCTGCGCGAGGTTCGCGACGAGGTTGTGGTGCGTCAGCATCACGCCCTTGCAGACGCCCGTCGTCCCGCTCGAATAAGGGAGCACGACGAGGTCTTCGCGCGGGTCGATCTCGACCTCCGGCAGGCCCTCCGCGCCGCCCCCGAGCAACGCGGCGAACGGGGTCGCCCCCTCCGCCTCTCCGAAGACGAAAAGCTCGCTCAACCCCTTCCCTTCCGCCGCCGCGCGCGCGCGTTCGAGCAGCGGGGGGACGGTGACGAGGTACTTCGCGCCCGAGTCCTGGAGCTGCTTGCCCAACTCCTCGACCGTGTACATCGGGTTGACCGGCGTGACGACGCCGCCGAGCGTGGCGACCGCGTGGAAGGCGACGACGTACTCGGGCAGGTTCGGGCTGAGGATGGCCAGCACGTCGCCCTTCACGAACCCGCGCCGCGCGAGGCCGGCCGCCGCCGCGCGCACCGCGCCCGCGAGCTGCGCGTAGGTCAACACGCGCCCGCTCACGCCGTCGACGAGCGCCGGCCTCTCCGCGTGCTCGGCCGCGCGGCCGAAGACGAACTCGGTGAGGGGTACTTCCGGAATTTCGACATCGGGGAAAGGGCTGCGGAAGATCATGGTTGGTGAATGGTCAAATGGTGAATGGTGAATGGTAAATGGCCGCCGCGCGTCGCACGGCCCGGCCTCAAACGGCCGAACCTCGGGCTACCTGCATCCATTTACCATCTACGATTGACCGTTCACTAACGGATGCGGTAGGCCCGGCCGCCGACCACGACGACGACTTCTCCGCCGATGGCCGCCGCGACGCGGCCGACCTCGGGCACGTCGGCGACGAGGGCGCGGAAGGAGTCCGTGCCGCGGCGCACGCCGGTCGAGGGCATGGAGGGTTTGTAGTTGACATCGACCCACGCGGAGCCCTCGCGGCGGAAGCGGTGTCCGGCGGCCGCGCGCGTGTCGCCGACGCGGGCGACCTCGTCTTCGTCGGCCTTCTTCTCCGCCTGCCTTGACGCGCGCGCGCGTCCCTGGGCCTCCGAGCGCGAGCCGGCGCGCTCCGACTCCCTCGGGGCTGCGGCGGTGCCGGCGCTTCCACCGCCGTAGACGCCCGTAGCGTTGTTGTCGGCCGAGCGCTTCTGGTTGTTACGCGCGTCGCTGCCGTCGGGCATCTGCACCTGGTTCACGCGCGGCTGCGCGCGCCGCTGCACCGGCGCGTCGTTCGCCACGACCTCGTCCGCGGTCTCCGACGCGCGCGCGGACTTGTCCCTGTTCTCCGACTTCTCTTTGCTATCGACTCTGGCGACCTCGCCCTCTTCGGCCGCGACGGGCTTCGGCGCGGACTTGCTCAACTCGACCGGGCCTTCGGTGGCCGCGGCGGCGGGAGGCGGCGGAGGCTGGGCCGCCACGGAAGGTTGCGCGACCTCCCTGTCCGGCCTGTCCGCATACGCCTCCGCGGGCCGCGCTTCGACCCCGCCGTGCCCTTTAGGTTCACCCGGCTGTACGCCCGCCGCGGTGGCCTCCCTCGGCGCGGCGTTGCCATTCTGAGCTTCGGTTAACTCCGGGTTCGATGCGGTGGTGCCGGTGTTCGAGGCCGCCGGGGCGCTCGGCGCACTCTGCAAAGTGCCGCTCTGACGGCGCCCGTCCCGCGCGGCCCGCAGAGCCCCGCCGTCGCCCGAGCGCAGCGCGACGTAGGAGACGACCCCGACGAGCGAGAGCGCGAGCACCGGCACGGCGAAGCGCATCACGCGCGGCGCGAAGAGCGACGCGACCAACGCGCGCCAGGCTGACGGCCGCGCGGACTCGGCCGAGGCCGTCGTCGCGGCCGCGTGCTGCTTCACTTCCCTTTCGACGCCCTCGACACGCGCGAGGCCGACGACGACCCCGCGGCAGCGGTCGCAGTCGGCGAGGTGCGAGGCGGCGGCGAGGCGCGCCGGGGCCGGCAGCGCGCCCTCCGCGAAGGCGCCCAGCTCGTCCGCGTCGAGGTGCGCGCCGTGCGCGCCGTCGCCCGCGCCGTCGCCCCACGAGCGCGACTCCGCCGTCCCGCGCGCGCGGCGCCGGAGCAGCGAGTCGATCTCTCTGTCGAAGCCTTCTTTCATCTCAAACGTGCCGACCGAAAACTAGCCTCGGGCCTCGTCCGATGTCTGAACGCATGTGCGACGCAAACTTGCGCCGCTCAAGCCCTTTAACTCTAATCACCCCGACATTCATTCGTACAACTCTTCACGCTTTTCAACGGCGCGCTCGGGCGCGAGCATCGCCCGCAGGTCTGCGTCTGTGTGCGCGTGCGCCGCGTCGGCCAGAGCGCGCGCGACCTCTTCGCGCTTCCAGCGCCGCTCGCCCGTGAGCAGAGCCTCGACCCGCTTCCTCACCTCGGCGTGGACGCGCGTGAGCCTGCGGCTCGCGGTCGCCTCGTGGACGCCGAGCACGGCGCCCGCCTCCTTCAGCTTGAGCCCGTCGAAGTAATAAAGGCGCACGAGCAGGCGGTCTTCCGCGTCGAGCCCCTGGAGCGCGCGCGCGAGCGCCTCCTCGACGGCGCGCGCCGCGTCCGACTCCGCGAGGGCGCTCTCCGGGTCGAGCGGCGCGGGCGGCCGCCAGCCGTCCTGCTCGTGCGAGTCGGCGGCGGCGCGGTCGAACTCCGAAGGCTCCTCGGTCTGCACCAGGCGCGAAGTGCGGCGGTGACGGTCTACGGCCAACTGCCCCACCACCGCGCGCAGCCACCCCCCCAGACTCCCGCAGCCCGAGTAGTACGCGAGCTTGCCCGCGGGCCTCCCGTCGGCGCGCTCGCGCAAGCCGTACAGCTCGGCCCACACGGAGCCGGCCAGCTCTTCGGCCTCCGCCTCGCCCTGGCTGGCCGAGCGCGCGGCCGAGAGCACGGTCTGCCGGTACTGCGCGACGAGGTCGTCCCACGCGGCGGCGTCGCCGCGCTCGCACGCCACGACCAGCACAAGCTCGTCGGCGTGCAGCGCGTCGATGAAGCCGCCTATCTCCTTCTCGCCCGCCTGTGGCGCGTGGCGCAGGAGGTACTTCTCGACTGTCGCGCGCACGCGCGGCGCGAGCGCCGCGGCGTCGAGCGAGCGCACGTCTCCGGCGCGCGCGAGCATGCGCCCCGCACCCTTCAACACGAGTTGTTCGACGTCTGTCGGCATCCCCGAGTCCAGAAGCCAAGATGCCCTGCCGGCCGGTGCGCGTATGCTACCACGAACTGAGTAGGGAGTGGACAGTAGTCAGTAGACAGTAGTAAAACTTCCCTTTAACGGGCGGTCAGGGGCGAAGCACCAACGTCCGCGGTGCGAACCCTGCTGACTGCCGAAACGCTGACTACGGTCTACCGCTTTACCATGCTCCGCGTCACTGAAATCTTCCGCTCCGTCCAGGGCGAGTCGACGCACGCCGGCCGCCCCTGCTCGTTCGTGCGGCTGACGGGCTGCCCGATGCGCTGCACCTGGTGCGACAGCGAGTACACCTTCACGGGCGGCGTCTCGATGACGGTTGATGAGGTGCTCACGCAGGTGCGCGCGTTCGGCTGCAAGCTGGTCGAGGTCACCGGCGGCGAGCCGCTCGCGCAGAGGGGCGCGTT
>DASVQJ010000085.1:0-3607 GCA_036389235.1 Pyrinomonadaceae bacterium
CTTGCCGGCGCGCGGCTTGATCGGGAGCGTCGTCTCGACCGACTGGAGAATCTGTAGATACATCTGCGTCTCGCGCGGGATGAGCGCGCGCCAGCCCGCGCCGCCGCGGCGGATGTATTGCGGCAGCCGCGCCGGGTTCGAGTTGTAGCCGGCGGCCGCAAGCTCCGCGCGCGTCGCCGACTTGCTGGCCAGCGCGTCGAGCACCTCCTGGCTGAGCGCGAGTCCGTTCCAGGTGTCCTGCATGTAGAGCAGCATCGCTTCGAGCGCGTTGCCGTGGTTGCGCATCCCCGCGACGAAGTCCGGGTTGAGGCCCACGCCCGGGTGCATGCGCCGAACCATCTGGTAAGTCGAGGGAATCATCTGCACCATGCCGCCCGCGCCCGCCGAGCTGACCGAGTAGCGGTACGTGTCCAGCTCGTTCAAAGAGTAGAGCGCGTAGACCTCCTCGTAGAGCCGCTTGCGGTCTTCGCGGCGGAAGCGGTCGTGGTCGACGTGCTCGACGAGGCAGAGGCGCTCGGCGATGTCCACGGTCTCGGGCGAGATGATCTTGCCCTTCCCCTTGAGGCGCTGCGCGGCGAGGTCGAGCATGTTGCGCACGTAGCCCTGCCCGTGCTTCGTCACCTCCGGCGAGACGAGCGCCGGGTGGGCCGAGGTGTAGTAGGCCATCTCGCGGAAGCGCCCGAACTTCTCGATGGGGTACTCGACGACGAGCGGCGTCAACTGCCTGCCCGTCGCGGCGTCGGAGACGACGACCGCCGTGTTGACGTAGTTCGAGCGGACGACCTGGAAGCGCACGTTCAAGCCCTGCGCCGTCGTCAGCACCACGTCGGCGCCGCGCATGAGGAAGGTCTCTTTCGGCAGGCTCAGCAGGTGAATCTTCGACGAGCCCTCTTCGAGCGCGGCGAGCGTGACGAAGGCCGTGTTGGGCGTCGAGGAGGTGAGCGTCAGGCGCGACTTCAAAAGCTTCTGCGCCTCGGCCGTCCGCTCGCGGAACTTCGAGAGTGAAGGCGGGTGCGCCGGCTGCAAGGGCACGGCCGGCGGCACGTACTGCGGCGCGGCCGTCTGCGCGGCCGGCGTCGAAGGCGGCGCGGGCGAAGCAGTCTGCTGACCCGTCCCGACCGTCTGTTGCGGCACACGTACCGGCGCGGGCGTCTGCGTGGCGACGGGCGTGGCCTGCGGCGTTGACTGCTGCGAGGCGTGGACGACGCGCGGACGCGTGAAGGCCGGCGACGGCTCGGCCTGCTCGGCCTGCTGCGCGCGCGCGCCGAGCGCGGGCACAAACACCGCTGCCGCCAGACTCAGGAGCAGAAAAGAGCGGTTGTTCATCTTCTTAACTTCAGGGCTGAAAGGTTACACCGCACAGGGGGGCGGCGCTCGCTGCCTTAAGATTCTCGCGACGGCGGCAAAGTTGTCAATACCACTTTCCGCCTTCGCGTCAAATTGGCAGCGGTGGACGGTAATGATTCAAGGCAGCCGTCAGTAGACAGTAGTCAGTAGAAAAAGAGGTAGCGCGTCGTAACCTTCGGGTCGGGCGTGCCGCCCTGTCTTCCTACTGTCTACTGTCTACTGTCTACTGCCTTTCTAAAACTCGTTGAGGCTGCCGGCGAGGGCGCCCGCGGCGGAGGCGGCGAGGTCTTGCAGCGCGCCGTCGCGGCGGTGCTGCGCGAGGCGGAAGCGCGCGGCGAGCGCGTAGCCCACGTCGAAGCCCGCGTCGGCGTCCAACTCATACAGCTCGCGTGTGAGCGCGTCCTGCGCGACGCGCTCGAACAGCGGGCGCAGCTCGTCGGCGGCCGTGTCGAGCCCTTCGACGAAGACGACCTCCGTCTCGCCGCCCGCCCGCGCACGGCGGCGCGCGTGCTCGCGCAGGCGGGCGCGCGCCTCGTCGTGCACCTTGCCCGCGGCGACCACCACCATGCGGGTCGCCTGCGCCTCGCCTTCCGCGTCGACCGCGCGGCGCGCGTGCGCGGCCGTGAAATCGCCGTCGCGCAGGACGAAGAGGAAGGGCTCGCCCGAGACGTGCGCGACCAACTGCGCCTCGCCTTCGGCCCGCGCCGCGCGCGTCGCGGTCTGCCCCCCGGGCACGCCCAGGGATGCGAGGATAGCGCGCAGGCTGTTCAGGAGCCACGCGCCGTCCTTCAACAGGGAGGAGGCGAGCGGCGTCGGCGTCACAAGTTCTTCGGCGCGCTCGTCGGCCACGGCCGAGCCGCACTCGCTGCACACGGCGTTGCTCGCCGTGACGATTGAGAGCGCCTCGGTCGAGGGCAGGCGGAAGAGCGAGCGCCCGTCCTTGCGGCAACTGACCTGCACCTCGCGCCGCACGAGCCCGGCCGCCGTGAGCCTCGCCACCAGAGACTCCTGCTCCGGCCCGCGCCCGCCCGCGACGAACTCCGCGGCGCGGCCGTCCGTATGCGCTTCACCCAGACGTTGGAGGAAACCGCGCGCGGCCGCGTCCTCAAGAATCTCGACCCCGCGCGCTCGCTCCGGCGTGACGGAGGCGTTCTGGGGCGCCGCGTCCGGAGAGTCTTCGAATAGCCCCTGGCTGAAGGCGCCGTGCGCCTGCCCCTCGCGCGCCTGCCACTCGAAACGTTGCGCCGCTTCCGCGCCGCCGACCGAACCCTCGGGCGCGCGCGCGGCTTCGTCGTAAGCCTCGCCGACGCTCAGGCAGAAGGCTTCGAGCCGCTCGGCCGGCGCGACCGTCTCTGCGTCGTAGACGACCCCGGCCCGCAGCCCCGCGCCGACGCCGTCGCCGAAGATGAGATAGTGGACGAAGTCTTCGAAGCAGAACACGTCGCCGCGCACGTAAGGCTCCTCGCCTTCGGCCGCGGCGCGCTCTTCGAGCGCGCGCTCCAGCTCGCGCGCGTGCTCCGGGCCGGCCGCGGCCTGCTCGAAGAAGTGCAGGCGTGCCGAGCGTATCAGCGGGACGAATCCGCGCCGCCGCAGGGCTTCGAGGACGGGCGTGCGCAGGTCTCTTTCGACGTTGAGGTCGGCCGTCCTGCTCTCGACGAAAAGCATAAAAGCGGTCTCCTTTATGGCGGCGCATGCTATCACGCCGCGCCCGGAAATTTCTACGGGAAAAGAGTTTATGTGTGCCGCGTCGCCTAAAGTCGTACCGAACCCGTCCCGTCGCCTTCAAGTTGAACGATTGTCACGTCCCCTTTCCGGGCAAATCTTGAGGAGGTCTCGCTGCGTCGTCACGAAACAGTCACATTGATTGTGGTCGTGCCTGTATCTGGTGTGTAGTATGGACTTCAGGCGTTAAACCTGAAGGGTGACGCCTCCACCTCAAGCAAAGCAATACCCCAGAGCAATTCAACAGACTTTGGCAGAGGAGACCGTTCCCCTAGATGTCTTTTTGCAGACTGTTCCCCCGACCGCTCGCGGTGTGTTTCGCCCTGAGCCTGCTCGCCGTCACAGCCAACGCACAATCCGCCACGCGCCCGCGCCAGGCCGCGCAGCCGACGACCACGAACGAGACGCAGGGGCGCCCCACGCTCGAAAACGATATTGTGGTGGTCGAGACGGCGCCCGACGCAGAGGGCGAGCCTGAGTACGCGGTGCCGCGCTTCGGCGCGCCGGGCGCGGCGGCCTTCGGGACGGTCGAGCGTTC
>DASVQJ010000086.1:0-22971 GCA_036389235.1 Pyrinomonadaceae bacterium
GTCTGTGGCGCGCGGCATCGGGAAGTGCGCGAAGGCTTCGGCGGGGACGCCCGACAGCGTGTAGAGCGTGTAGGAGGCGCCCTCCTCGTTCAGCACGTTGTAGAAGAAGGAGCCGAAGTGCGCGCCCGTCAGCTCGGTCGCCGCGTCGGTGACCGCCTGCACCAGCTTGTGCAGGTCGAGCTCGCCCGAGAGCGTCCGCCCGAGGCGGTTGACCGTCTCGATGACCTCCGCCTGCTCGCGCAACTGCCCCTCGGCGCGCTTGCTCGCGGTGATGTCCCGGATCACCGCCGAGATGGCTATCAGGTCGCCGCCCTCGTCCGTGATCGGCGAGAGTGTGATGGCCACGTCCAGGAGCCGCCCGTCCTTCGCGCGGCGGCGGGTCTCGAAGTGCTGCGGCGCGGGCTCACGCATGAGCCTCTCGAAGCGCTCGCGCGTCTCCTCGACGTGACCCGGCGGGGTGATGAGCGTCGAGTCCTCGCCCAACACCTCGTCGGCGGTGTAGCCGAACATCCTCTCCGCGCCCGCGTTCCACGACGCGATCTTGAGGTCGAGGCCGGCGCTCACGATGGCGTCGTCCGAGGATTCGACGATGGCCGACAGCAGGCCGCGCGTCCGTTCGGCGCGCTTGCGGGCGGTGATGTCGCGGGCGATCTTCGACGCGCCCACGATGCTGCCCCCCGCGTCCCTCACGGGCGAGACGGTGAGCGACACGTCGACGAGCGAGCCGTCCTTGCGCACGCGCACCGTCTCGTAGTGCTCGACGCGCGCGCCCGCCCTGATTCGGGCCAGGATGCCGGGCTCCTCGTCCAGGTGGTCTTCCGGGATGAGGATGGTCACGGGTTGGCCGATGACCTCGTCGGCCGTGTAGCCGAAGATGCGCTCGGCGCCGCGGTTCCAGCTCGTGATGACGCCTTCGAGCGTCTTGCTGATGATGGCGTCGTCGGCCGAGTCGACGACCGCGGCCAGCCAGTAGGCGGCCACGTCGGGACTTGGCGGACGCGCTATCGGGTCGCCGCCGGCTTGTGCGGCCGGCGGCGAATCTCCGGGCGTTTTTTGGGACATAAGCGAACTGACCGACCCTCGGCTCGGTAACTTTGTAACTTTCGGGGGAAAGTGGTTTGTGGCGCGGATTATAAACGGGTGGCTTGATTATTCCTACGAAAGCCATTTCTCTTACGAGGGAGAGCTCTGCACGCCCTGAGCGGCGAGGCTGCGTTATCAACGAGGCGCGGGGCTCCCGCCGGCGTAATTGCGCGGCCGTGCGCCCGGCGCTCACCCCGACAGGGTCTTTAAGCCTCCCTTCATCTTCGACGCGCCTCGCTTTCGCGGCGCCTAACTTAAGACGCCCCGAAGTCCCGCGCGTCTAACGTCTCGCCGTTGCGCCGGCCCTCTACGCTCTCGACGTAGGCCGCCGCCACCTGCGCGGCGGGCATCCCCTTAGACCCGTCCTGCCCCATCTCCTCCAGAGTCTCGCTGACCCACGGCGGGCTGACCACGTTGACGCGCACGCCGCGGGGCAGCTCTATGGCCGCGCCGCGCGCGAAGCCTTCGAGCCCGGCGTTGACAAGGCTGATGGCCGCCCCGCCCCTCACAGGTTCCGTCGAGAGCACGCCGCCCGTCAGGGTGAACGAGCCGCCGTCGCTGATGTAACTCACGCCGACCCTCACGAGGTTGACCTGCCCCATCAGCTTGTTCGCCAGGGTGAAGGCGAAGTCGTCGTCCGTCAGCTCCTCCAGAGGCTTGAAGCGGGCGAGCCCGGCCGCGCTGACCACGGCGTCGAAAGGGGCCACCGCCTCGAAGAGGCGGACGATTGAGTCTCTCGACGCGATGTCCGCGCGGTAGTCGCCGCTGTTGCGGCCGACCCTGACGACCTCGTGTCGCGCCGAGAGCGCGTCGGCGACCGGCCCGCCGATAGTCCCGCTGCCGCCGATGACGATGACCTTCATAATGAATCTCCTGCGCGGCGTCTACTCTTGCGCCCGGCGGTAGTCGGTCGTGAGCATCCCTGCGAAGCCCCAGTTCTCGGGCTCGACTTCGTCGATGATGACGTGGATGTGCTCCGGCCTCTTGCCGAGGGCGTCGACGAGCGTCCGCGTGATCTCCTCCACCACCCGCCTCTTCTGCTCGACGGTCACGCCGTCCCTCGTAATCCTGACGCTGACGTACGGCAACGGCCCCGCCTCCCCTCTCGCTTCAGGCGGCGCTACCGCCGCGCCCGCCGAGAATCTCGCGCATCGCCGCCGCCAGGTCGAGCAGCGCTTGCCCGCCGTCGCCGACGTAGGTGGAGCCGTGCATTAGTGCGAGCGTCTTCGGACTGAGCGCGGCGAGGCGGCGCAGCGTCTCTTCGGTCTGCGGCGTGTAAGGGTAGGCGCCCGCGAGCGGGCCGCCCTGGTCTGCGACGAGCCCCGCGCGGAACGGCCCCACCACGTCCGACCCGGTCAGCGGCGCCACGTCGCCGCCGTGCGTGAAGAGGTCGGAGCAGAGGAGCGTCCCTTCCGTCTCCTCGAACATGAGCCCCGCCTCCCAGCAGTGCGGCACGTGCGGCGTCTGTAGGAAGCGGAAGCGGCGCCGGCCCGTCTCCAGCACCTCCCCGTCGGCCAGGGCGAGCGCCGGGCGCAGCGAGAAGTCGTTGACGCTCACGAGCGCCCCGACCACGCTGCACACCGGCCGGGCCTGCGGCGCGACACCGAGCCAGTCGTTGAGCGCGCCGCACTCGTCCGACTCGAAGTGGCTGAGGCCGACCCAGCGCAGGCGCGACGGCTCGATGACGCGCGACACCTCTTCGAGCACCCGCGGGAAGAGCCCGCGCATGCCGGTGTGGTAGAGCAGCGGCTCGTCGTCTACGACGAGGAACTGATTGAACTGCAAGTTGATCTCCGGGACATACGTCGAGATGCGGTACGTGTCCGGCGCAATCTCGTTCACGGCCATACGGAACTCCCTTCCCAAAGCGCCGGCGCCCGCGCCGACGACATGACACCGTCCCGCGCCCGCGGTCGGTATACGTTGCGGCCCGCCCCTCTCCTGCGGCAAGCCTCCTTCCGCCTAACGAGGCCGTCCGGCAGACGAACTCCCCAAACCGGTAACGCGCAAGTGGAGGGCGCGAGGGATCAGCACGTCGCCCGCGCGACGTACGGCAGACCTCTTCAACAGATGGGTTCGAGTCCAGCTCTTTTGAGTATCCAACCATAGGCCGCGGGTAGTAGTCCTCCATAACTTCGGTGCGCGTAGCGGTAGCGTCACATGTGCGCACAGACAGAGACAGCGCCCCCCGCCGCGTAGGCGAAGGGCGCTGCTGCTCTGGACGATGCTCTGACGCAGAGGCGCCAGGGCGTCTCAAGAAGCCGGCCGAAAGAAGGCCGGCGTTCTAACTCATGCCTAACTCGCGGCGCGCGGCCGTCAGACCGTGCGGCGTCCGGTCAACAGGTTGATGACGAAGATCACGAGCGCCACGACGAGCAGCAGGTGGATCAGGCCGCCGCCGACGCCGCCGATCAGACCCAGCAGCCACAGAACCAGCAGTATCACTAGAATGGTCCAAAGCATGTTCCCTATCCTCCTCAGTTACTCACCCACAAATTGTTTGAACTCCCAAGCACCTGCCGAGTTAACTAACAACGGCCGTGCCATGGTGCCGGTGAAGAGAGGGCGGCGCCGACTAAGCCCTTACGGTCTCAACACTTCGCCCCGTCAAACGCCGCGGCCGCGGCGCGCACTGTGGCATGAGCGCGGTGGGAAGCGAATCAAAACCCGTCTACCTTCCGGCTACACACCGGCCTGAAAAGGGACGGACTACAGATTGATTGACCTCCCGAGCCGCACGACCGGGTGTAGGTACGTCTGCCATGGGGAAGCAAGCCCTTGCTTTTACAGAATTGTCGTCGGAAGACTCTCTTGTGAATTGCCTTCTTCTCACAATGAAGTCGCAACCAAGCGGGAGGCCCCGGCGGTTACCATCCGCTCACCTAACGGGCGTTCCTTCTGAGGACGAGTGGAACTTTGGGGCAGGCCGCGCGAGCGGCCGTAGGCGTCGGGGGTGGGGGCTCCCGGCGCCTCTTCTTTTATCCCTGCACCCCGCGGCGTCAGGCGGCCGGTCGAATGCTTAATCACGCTTCGCCTTCGGACATGAGGCTCCGCCGCATGTACTCGGCCACGCCCTCAAGCGTCGTGTCCCCCGAGCCGCCGAACTCTGCGATGATCCTTTCCCTGTCCGCCCGCGACTTGCCCTGGTGCATCTTGAACTTCGCCTCGACCCTCTCGACCTCCACCTCGAAGCACACGATCCCCCTCTTCATGTTCGACCTGTACTCTTCCGGCAGCTCCGACCACCGGGCCAGGTAGTCGGCGTCGAAGGCGCGGATCATCTTCTCCAGCACGGCCTCCACATCCATATTGAGTCTGACCCTCCCGTAGGCGTGGACGACCGCGTAGTTCCACGTCGGGACGCTGACCCGGTCTTCGTAGAGTGCGGGCGAGATGTAGGCGTGCGGCCCCTGGAAGATGGCGAGCGCCTCCGTGTTGTCCG
This sequence comes from Pyrinomonadaceae bacterium, assembly GCA_036389235.1. GTDB lineage: Bacteria > Acidobacteriota > Blastocatellia > Pyrinomonadales > Pyrinomonadaceae > QHXN01. The sequence continues at coordinate 4,526 of DASVQJ010000086.1, forward strand.
CGAAGGCGCGCCAGTGGGGGTTGGCGCGCGCCATGTGGCTCGATAAAACGAGAGGTTCCCCCTCACCGACGACGAACGGGAGGTGGGTCACGTGGAATGAGTCCGTGAAAGAGATGAGCGCGCCGAAGCTGTGCCGCTCGATGAAGGACCTGACGGCCTGCGGGTCGTCGATTCGGTAATGACTCGGTGTGTACATGGGATGCTAAAGGCTACCGACGGACCGGAAATAACGGCCGCCGTACTGTGCCGGGCCGGGGCCGACTCCCCGGTAACCCTCCGCTAGGCGCACGTCGTCAGCGGGTTCGTGCACAGCGTGTCGGGGGCGGCCCAGCCCTTCACCTTCTTATACTCGACGTAAGTCCAGCGGCCGCGGCAGCCGCGGAGCGTGAGCCCGCCGCTGTCGCCCTGCACGCGGGTCACGACGCGGCTCTTCGCGGACATCTCCTGGTAGACGGCCGTCCCGCCCCCGACGCCGTCCGCCCCGAGCAAAGGCCCGTAGACCCAGCCCGCGCCCTTGAAGAAGACGCGCTCTTCCTCGCCGCCCACCTCGAAGGCTTCGTCGATGCGGAACCAGTCGCCGCGCGCCCCCGTGATGTGCACCACGATGCCGCCTTCGACCTGCTGATCCGGCAGGTTCCCGATGACCTTATGAGCGCTGCCGGGGCCGGAGCGGACGTTGAGGCCGTCGGGGTCCCTGTCCGTGACGTACGCGGAGATGTCGCAGGGGGTGACCGAGTCCGCACCCGCCCCGGCCTGCCGGTGAGCAGAGGCTTCCCCCGGCGCGCCGAAGACACACGCACACGCGCACAGAACAAGGGTTGCGACAAGTAACGCTAAACGCATCGCTCTCTGCTCACTCTCTGTCAGAGGCCCGGCTCGGGGTGTTGCCCCGAGAAGGGGTCGCCCGCCGGCCGTCGGGGTCGGCCGGCGGGCGGCTACGTTAGAGGGAGGACGGGGCGTCGGCGAACGTCGGCGCCCCGTCACGCTCCGCCCTCAAGGCTACTGCACCGCCGGGAGGACGATGGCCGCAAAGCCGGTGACGGCCGCGAGCGCCAGCGCCAGCTCGATGCACGTGAAGCCCGCCTGCTTTAAGTTCTTCATGTCTGTATCTGCTCCTTTCAAATTTATGATTGCGTCGGCCGCGTGGCCTTCCCGTCAGCGGCCCTCACTGACAACACGCGTAAAATTTCGGCGCGCGGGACTAGCCATTCTGGCATTAAGCATTTTTTTTTCGCGGACGCGGCGCCGCATTTGAACCGACCTCGGCTAAGTCCGATGTCAGCCCCCTCGGGGACTGGACTTAACCGTTAGAGTGGGTGGAGAGCTGTGATATAAGCCACGCCAACACGGGGCGGGTGCCGTTGAAGGTTGACCCTCGCAGCCGTCGCCTTTTCGACGTAACGCCTTGACCGCCCCGGTCGCTTACCGGCCGCCGTTGAACTCGTTGGGCCTGTTGAGCGGGAAGTCGCGGCGGCCGATTTTGCGCTTCGAAGGCTGCTATACTTGCCGCGTCACGACGCCCCGGCCGGGCGTTAAGAAGGCGGGCAGCTATCATTAGAACGGCGCATGGAACCCTCCCTTAATTTACTCGGGGTCTTGAACCTGCTGGGCGCCGCGCAGGGGTTGTTCCTGAGCGTGATGCTTCTCGGTGTAAAGGGTGGCAAGAAAGTGCTCACCCGGATACTCGCGGCGCTCGTCGGGACGATGGCGCTCTTCGTCGCGGGGGCGGTGGTGCGTACCACACACTATGATTTTGTTTTCCCCCACCTGAGCAGGATTCACGACCCGCTTCCGTTCCTGGCCATCCCGCTGATCTTCCTCTACGTCAGAGCCCTGACCTCGAAGGCGCCGTCATTCCCGAGGAGGGAATTTCTGCACTTCGTCCCGTTCGTCCTCTGCTGCATTTATTTGCTGCCATACTACCTTCAGAGCCGGGACGCCAAGCTCGCTTACATGATTTCGGAGTACCATCACCCTTCACTGGGCCGCTGGTACTACGTGAGGTCGGCGTTCGTCATTGCACAGGCGGGTCTTTATCTAACCCTCTCCGTCCTGACCATCCTGGCCTTCTTGAAGGAGAGCAGGAGGCCGAATGTTTCGGCCGACCGGGCGGTCATCTTTCAAATACGGTTCTTCGTGACGGGGTTCCTGATCCTCTTCGCGGTCGGGGTGATGCGGTACCTGTTCGACCACACGGCGAGGACCAATCTGCTCGTACCTTTGGGGGCCTCCGTGCTCATCTACGCGCTTGGTTACGTGAGCTTCAGGAACCCGCAAGTCCTGACGCGCGCGGACGAGCCCCCGCCGTCGAAGAAATATGAGTGGTCGTCTCTGACGCCGGAAACGTCCGAAAGGTATCTCCGGAGGCTGCTCCAGTCGATGAAGGACGAGAAATTCTACCTGGATGCAGAGTTGACCGTCGCCAAGCTGGCGGAAAAGCTGTCCATCCCGCCGCCGCACCTCTCACAAATCATCAACGAGCGGTTGAAGCAGAACTTCGTCGATTTCATCAACACCTACCGGGTAGAGGAGGCTAAGAGAAACCTCCTCGACCCCGTCAAAAGACACTACTCCGTCCTGGCCATTGCCGAAGAGGCCGGCTTCAACTCGAAATCCTCGTTCAACTCCGTCTTTAAAAAGCACGCGCAAATGACCCCGTCAGAATTCAGAAAAGCGTTCGGCGACGACGGCCGACGCTGACCCGGTAAGCACGCCTGCGTTCCCCTGCGCCCGCCCGTATACCCGCCCGCCATACGTCCGCCGCCCATGAAAACGTCCAGAAACGTAAATCCGCACGTCCTGATTTACCTCCGGGGGCGATTTTGCCGTGGGAATAGCGTCTACATAACACGCGGACTCTCCCCAGATGTCACCGCGGCGGCCGGCGGCCGGTTCGCCTTACATTCTCGACCCATACCCCGGAGGAACGGCTTATGCGAAGATCAATCCTGACCGTGCTCTTGCTTCTGTGTTGCGCGACGCCCTCGTCGGCGCGACAGGCGGACGAGTACCCGAAAAACGAACTCTTTGTCGGCTACTCTTACCAGAGCGCAGACGTCAACAGCCTGACCCCCGACCCGGGTCGCGCGGGGCTCCACGGCGTCAACTTCGAGTACACGCGAAACATCAACGGCGTCGTCGGCATCACGGCCGACTTCTCCGGCCACGTCAGGAGGGAGACTCTGGCGACCGGCGCCGGCGAGTTCCGACACGACAGCGAGCAGTATAATCTGCTCGGCGGCTTGCAACTTAAGGCGCGGAATCGGAGCCGCGGGACCCCGTTCGCACACGCGCTCTTCGGCGGCGGGCTCTTCCGAGGGTTCTCGGCGGTGCTGCTCCCTTCGAGCAACACCTATTTCTTTGACGACGCGAAATCGTTCGCGATGGCGTTCGGCGGCGGTCTGGATGTCCGCGCGAGCAGGCGGGTCACAGTCCGGGCCGTCCAGGCCGACTACAACCCGACATTCTTCGGGCAGGGGCGCCAGGACAATTTCCGCCTCTCCTTCGGCGTGGTCTTCACCAGATAGGAGACGCCGGCCCGCGCGCAGCCGCCGCACGAACTCTCCCCTTTTAACTTCCGCCGGCGCCGGTGTGGGAAGTACGGATGATGCGAAGGAATGGAATGACGCGGGCACTGTTATCAAAAGCGTTGTTCGTCGCGGCGCTTTGTACGGCCGCGCCGTACGCGGACGGCGCGGGGCACGCGACGAACGTTCGGCCCCGCGGCGCGCGCGTCAAGACCGTCTGGCAGGTCGTCCCGTCCTTCAAATTCGACGCCCTCTGTTTCCTCAACGTGCTGACGGGCGACGAGTTCTACAGGCGTTTCTACCAGGACGAGTACGCAAGGTTCGCCCCGCTCCTCACGCCGGCGACGCGCGACGCCCTGGCCCGCCTCAAGCGCAAGCTCAAAGACGAGCATAAGGTCGTCATCCCCGCCTTCTTAAGTCTCCACTTCTCGGCCTCGGACGACCGGACGCTCGAAGAGATGTTGCTGACGCTCGACAAGACCGAGCCGTTGAAGAACAACCTGCGGCGGACCGTCTACTTCACGGAAGGGGGCTGGCGACTGTTCCTGTCGGTGCGGGGAGAGCTGCGGACGATTCTCGCGTCTTTGAAGGAGGTGGGCTTCGCGGACTACTGGGGGCGGCACGTGCTGCCCCGTCTGACGCGGGAGGCGGCGGCGTTAGAGAGGAGGCTGGCGGAGTACGACGTGGCGGCGGAAGTCGAGGCGCATTTAGGCTCCGCGCTCCCGTCGGACGGAATCACGGTCTACCTGCTCCACTTCGCACGGCCGCACGGGATCAGGGTCACCGGCTCGCGGTTCATCGCGGACGTTTCATACCCGTTCCTGGAGGTGCTGAGAAACGCCGTCCACGAGATGCTGCACCCGCCCTTCGACCCGTCCCGCGACCGCGAGTTGCGCGTCGCGCTGAAGGCACTCGAAGGGGACGCGTTTCTCATGGGCATCATACGTCACCATAACCCCTCCTTCGGCTACAACTCGTTCGACGGCTTCGTCGAAGAGGATTGCGTGAGGGCGCTGGAGCAGGTCGTCGGCGAAAGGCTGAAGATCGGGAGGGACGCGCGCCGCCGCTGGAAGGAGGAGGACGACGGAATACACGTCCTCGCGGCAGTCGTGTACGGCATGATGAAGCAGGAAAATTATGCCGGCTCCCGTGAGCCGTTCCGCGACTTCCTCTTAAGGATGTTAAAAACCGGGAGGCTGGCGCCGGGTAAGATTCGGCGGTTGTATCAGGCCCTCTAATCAGGGCACGCTTTGAGCATGTCGCTCCCACCTCTCCTCTTGACAATCTACAAGAGGCGTCATACCCTCGTCCTTGTAGTTTACCTATAGGAGAGGGACATGGCCGGACAGAAGAACGACATGCTGCAAGGGACGCTCGCCCTCCTCGTGCTCAAGATCCTCGCCCTCGGCCCCACCCACGGCTGGGACATCACCCAGCGCATCCAGCAGATTTCGGAGGACGTGCTTCGGGTCAACCAGGGCTCGCTCTACCCGGCGCTGCACCGGCTCGAAGCAAACGGGTGGATCACCGCGGAGTGGGGCGAGTCGGAGAACAACCGGCGCGCCAAGTATTACCGGCTGACGGCGGCGGGGCGCAGGCAGCTGGCCGACGAGCGCGAGACGTGGGCGAGATTTTCCGGCGCCGTCGAGCGCATCCTGCAAACCACCTGACGCGGAGTTTTTTATGCTGAGTAAACTCAGGCACCGGTTGCGAGCCCTCCTCAGGAAGTCGGAGATGGACCGCGAGATGGACGAGGAGGTGCGCTTCCACCTGGAGCGGGAGGCGGAGGAGAACGCCCGCAGGGGGATGACTCCGTCGGAGGCACGCCGCGCGGCGCTGCTCACTTTCGGCGGGGTGGAGCGTGTGAGGGAGGAGTGCAGGGAGGCGCGTGGGGTGAGGATAATCAAAGACCTGTGGCAGGACCTCCATTACGGCGTGAGGACGCTGCGCAAGCAACCCGGCTTCACGCTCGTCGCCGTGCTGACGCTCGCCCTCGGCATCGGCGCGAGCACCACGATCTTCAGCGCGGTGAACCCGATCCTGTTCGAGCCGCTGCCGTACCCGCAGGCCGACCGGCTCGTGATGGTCTTGGAGACGTTCGACAACGGCGCGCGCAACCCCGGGACGTTCGGCATGTATCGCGGCCTTGCCGAGCGCAGTCGCTCGTTCGACGCGCTCGCCGTCTACAAAACCTGGCAGCCGGCCATGTCCGGGGCGGATCACCCGGAACGCTTCGAAGGGCAGCGCGTGAGTGCCGAATACTTCCGCGTGCTGGGCATAGGGCCGGCGCTGGGGCGGGACTTCCAGACCTCCGACGACCTGACGGGCGTCCCCGGGGTCGTCATCATCAGCGACGCGCTGTGGCGGCGTCGCTTCGGCGCAGACCCCGCCATCGTCGGACGCACGGTCACGCTCGACGACAGCCCCTGCACGATCATCGGCGTGATGCCGGGCGGGTTCGAGAATGTGCCCGCGCCCTCCGCTGAAGTGTGGGCGCCGCTACAGTACGACATGTCTTTGGGGAGCGCCTGGGGCCACCACCTGCGCACGGTGGGGCGGCTGCGTTCGGGCGTGAGCGTGGGGCAGGCGACGCGGGAGGTCGACGCGCTCGGCCACGCCGTGCTCGACGAGCAACGCCCGGAGACCTATTCCCCCCAAACTAAGTTCGTCGTCTCTCCGCTCCAGGAGGAAGTCACGGGAGGCGTCAGACCGGCGCTGCTCGCAGTCCTCAGCGCGGTGCTTTTGTTGCTGCTGATCTCGTGCGTGAACGTGACGAACCTTCTGCTGGCGCGCGGCGCGCAACGCCGCGGCGAATTCGCTTTGCGGGCCGCGCTGGGCGCCGCGCGGGGGCGACTGGCCCGGCAACTGCTCACGGAGAGCCTGCTGCTCGCCTTCGTCGGCGGCGCGCTCGGGCTCCTGGCGGCGCAGTTCGGGGCGGGCGTGTTGGTCGCGCTCAGCCCGCCGGAGTTGCCGAGGGCCGGCGCCATCCGCGTCGACGCCGCCGCGTTCGCCTTCGCGTTCGGCAGCGCCGCGCTCGTCGGCCTGCTGGTCGGGTTAATCCCGGCGCTGCACGCGACACGCCGCGACCTGCGCGAAGCGGTGCAGCAAAGCTCGAAGCGCACGGCCGGCGGCCAACAGTTGACGCGCCGCGCGCTCGTCGTCGCGGAGGTGGCGCTCGCCCTCGTGCTGCTCGTGGGCGCGGGGCTGCTGCTGCGCAGCATGGAGCGCCTGTTCGCGGTCGACCCGGGGTTCGACGCCTCGCACCTGCTCACCATGCAGGTGCAGACCTCAAGGCGGTTCGACAAGGAGGCCACCGAACGCTTCTTCTCCGGAGCGCTCGAAGCCGTGCGCCGCGTGCCCGGCGTCGGCACGGCGGCCTTCACCAACCAGTTGCCGCTCAGCGGTGACGACGACGAATTCGGCGCACACTTCGAGGGCGATGACCCCGCGACGGCTTATAACGTGTTCCGCTACGCGGTGAGTCCGGGCTACCTTGAGACGACCGGCATCCCTCTGCGCCGCGGACGCACGCTCGACGAGCACGACGTGGCGGGCTCGCCGTCGGCGATTCTTATCAGCGAGTCGCTCGCGCGGCGCAGGTTCCCAGGCCAGGACCCCGTCGGGCGGCGCGTTCAAATCGGCGCCGCCAACGGGCCCTGGTTCAACATCGTCGGCGTGGTGGGCGACGTGAAGCAGGTCTCACTGGCGTCGAGCCCGCCCGACGCGGTTTACGTCACGACGGCGCAGTGGCGGTTCGTCGACAGGACGTTGTCGCTGGTGGTTCGCGCGCGCGGCGATGCGGCGGCGCTCGCCCCGGCCGTCAGGCAGGCGATCTGGTCTGTTGACAAGGACCAGCCGATTGTCCGGGTCGCCACGATGGACGAACTGCTCGCCGCGTCGGCGGCCGAGCGCCGCTTCGCGTCAATCCTGTTCGAGGCGTTCGGCCTCGCGGCGCTCGTGCTCGCGGCCGTCGGAATCTACGGCGTGCTTTCGGGGAGCGTCACCGAGCGCACGCGCGAGATCGGGGTGAGGCTGGCGCTCGGCGCTTCGCGCGGACACATCCTGGCGCTCATCCTTCGGCAAGGGATGACGCTCACCTGCATCGGGGTCGCGGCGGGGCTGTGCGGGGCGGCGGCGGCGAGCAGCGCCCTCGTCTCACTCCTGTTCGGTGTCTCGCGCCTCGACCCCGCCGCATACCTCGGCGTCGTCGCCTTGTTGGCGGCCGTCTCCGCGGCCGCCTGCTGGGTCCCGGCTTGGCGCGCGGCGCGCGTAGACCCCTCGATCACGCTGAGGGCGGAGTAGCCGCATCTCCACCCGACGCCGGCTCGGTCCAGACCCGATGGCGGGACTACGCATAAGTCTGTGTACCTCAGAGACAGCTCGTATTGGATAGGTAAGCACCGTTCAGAAAAATATTGACATGACAGGCTTAGTTCTTTAAGCTACGCACACTTCACGGATAAATGTCCTGTTAAGTCTCTTGCCCGCCTTGTCCCTGTCCCGGAATCGGCCTCCGTTTCCTGTTCACGCGTTCCAGCGTCCCCTATCTCTTGTGAGGGGATACAACCTGCTGCCCGTCTCCGCCGTCGGTTCGACAGCCTCGCGACTGCGGCAGCTCACCTAACGCCCTCGCCGGCTCGGTCGTCGCCGAAGCCCTCGCGAGCGGGCCGAGACCACGAACGCCCCGGGACGGCCCCCGCGGGCGCCCGCATTTCGGAGTGCGCGGGCGGCCCGGGCGGAAGCGTCGGGGCGCCCTCGCTTGGTCTCCGCCCGCAGCCAAACCTCCAAGCCGAGCGACCACCTAACTCCGAAAGTCTCGCGCCAGCCATGGCAGGGACAGGTCTGCCCACCCGGCAGAGGTGCCCGGCCCTAAGCCCGGCTTCTAAGGAGGAAGAAGATGAACGCCCTTAAACTAGCTGTGATCGTGCTCTTCCTGGCGGCGCTGATTTTGCCGGCAGCTTACCGCACGGCCCACAGCCAAACATCGATGGCCCTCGCCGCCGAAGCGGACCAGGCGAACATGGCTGCGGACGAGGACGCCACCGCGACGTCCACGAGCGGCAACTACGACACCGAAGGCGTCTCGACCACCGACACCAACACCTTCAGTTACCAGGTGGACGCCGTCCCGGCCGGGACCAAGTCGGCGACGGTGGGCACCGCCGCCTGCCCGACGCCCGCGCCCACCGCCGCCCCGACAGGCTTCGACAACAAGACGAACGGCCTCACCGGTCAGCTCACCTTCGACGCCGACAAGCTCGCCTTCGAGGAGCGCGACCAGATCGACGAGGGGCTGGGCCCCGTCTACAACGCGCAGTCGTGCGCCGAGTGCCACCAAGACCCCGTGACCGGGGCCATCAGCCAGATCACGGAACTCAGGGCCGGCCACAACTCGACGGACTCGACCGGCGCCACCATTTTCGTCGACGCGCCGGGCGGCTCGCTCATCAACGACCGCGCGACCAACTCCAAGGTGCACGAGCGCGTGCCGCCGCTCTACACGGCGGGCATCGTCGGCGGCGGCGCCGCCATCACCGCCTCGCAGAGCGTCCGCGCGCTGCGCACCTCGCTCAACACGCTGGGCGACGGCTTCGTCGAGGCCGTCGCTGACGGCACCATCGTCGCCATCGCCAACAACCAGCCCGGCACGACCGCGGGCGAGATTGCGGGTCAGGCGATCAGCGTGCCCGTCCTGGAGGCCGGCGGCACGAAGCGTATCGCGCGCTTCGGCTGGAAGAATCAACACGCCAGCCTGCTCTCGTTCTCTTCCGACGCCTACCTGAACGAGATGGGCATCACCAACCGGTTCACCCTCGCGGAGAACACGTCGCTCGGCCGCTTCGTCGGCTTCGGCTCCGGCTTCGACCCCGTGCCCGACAACCAGCCCTGCGACGCCAACACCAGCATCATCTGCGGCGAGGACACGGCGCAGGACATCAACCTCTTCGCACGCTTCATGCGCGCGACGAAGGCCCCGCCGCGCGACCAGCAGATCATCAGCACCTTCTCGGCCGACGTGACGGCGGGCGCGCAGATCTTCGCCAGCATGCCGACGCCTAACGGGCCGACGTTCAGTTGCAGCGTGTGCCACGTCCCGTCGATCCTGACGGCCAAGCCGTGCACGCCCATCAACGGCGGCGCGTTCAACGTGCCCGTCGCGCTCGGCAGTAAGGTCATCCGCCCGTTCAGCGACTTCCTGCTGCACAACGTCGGCACCGGCGACAACATCGTGCAGAACGGCGGCCAGTCGACGCGCCAGAAGGTGCGGACGCCGCCGCTCTGGGGCGTGCGGACGCGCACACGGCTGATGCACGACGGCGCCTCTCTGACCTTCAGCGAGGCCATCCTGCGCCACGCGGGCGAGGCCACGTCGGTCATCAACAACTACAAGCTGCTCACCGCGACGCAGAAGAGGCAGCTCATCACCTTCCTCGAATCCCTCTGACGGCGCCGTCGCGCGGAGGGTTAGCCGGGAGGGCGCGGCCGCCTGTTGGCCGCCGCGCCCTCCCCCCGCAAGCCACAGCCTGACGCCCGCCGCGTCGCCTCCGTCTTAACGCGGGCAACACGCCGCGTCCTTAATCCACACCTCTTACAACCTCCGCGGAGGCGCGAATGAAAGTGGCTCGTCGAATCATTGTGCGCACAGTCTCTTTACTAACCGCGGCCGTACTCTTCACCTTCGTACAGGGGTGCGCGAGGTCTCAACGACCCGGCGCGGAGGTCACGTCACGCAACGCCCGACCGCCCGCGCCCGAGTCGTCGCCTACCCCGGCCGCGACGCCGGCCCCCACTCAAGCGCCGCCCCGGCCCGAGCTTTCGGAGGCTCCGCCCGTAGACCTGCGCGAATGCGTCAGGCGGGTCTACGGCGACACCTTGACCGTCGAAGACGGGCGCCCCGACAACTACGTCACGGGGGACTTTAACGGCGACGGCTCGCATGACGTCGCCGTCTTCGTGCGTCCGGGTAGGGGGAAGATTGAGGCGATCAACGACGAGCTAGCTAACTGGATTCTCGAAGACCCTCGCAAGGTTCAGGAACTCGGCGCCGCGAAGGTCTCGGCGGCGCCCGGCGAGAGGCCGCCGCGCGAAAGAGTCGCGCGGGGTGATCTCCTGCTCGCCATCATCCACGGCCACAAGGGCGAGGGCTGGCGCAACCCAGCGGCGACGCAGACCTACCTGCTCAGGAACGCGGCCGGCAGCGGCTTGAGGACGATGACGCGCGCCGAGGCGCTGGAGGGGCTGCGCGCGGATGTGCGTCCGCCGGAGTTGAGTGGAGACGTCATGAGTCAGACGCTCGCCGGGGAGCGGGGCTTCCTCTATTGGAACGGCGCAAAGTACGCCTGGCACCAACGAGCGCACTCCGACTAACCATAATGACCTTTATCCGACCTGATAACGTGAAACGTCGGCCCACTGAAGGGTGAACCACAAGATGTAGGCTGACGAGGTGTCCAATAAAGAGTCCTGAAAGTGAAGTACAGTAAAGACGGGGCTTCCCTGCCCCGTCTTTCTATGTTCCCGACTTCCGTAATGTGAAGAGTTCATCCGGAATGACTACGAAGAGGGCTAAGAAACAGACTGTAGAGGCCGTCGGTAAGAAGGGTAAAGACTTCCTCATTCGATAAACTCTTTCTGCGTCACGAGCGTGTCGAGCCGCGCTACGCGCCCGGAGACGCCGCCCGGCGCGTAGCGCCGACACAAAGACGATAACCGACGAGAAGGGCGGAGGCGACGTGATCGCCTCCGCCCTTCTCGTTCCCCGTCAACGAAAGGCCGGGTCGCCACGTCCGGCCTCCGCCCACGGCCCTCTCGTCGTCAATCCCACAGCATGTGCCGCAGGGCGCGGAGGTGGTCCATCGACGGCGCATCACCGACCACGTCGTAAGTGAAGCCGGCGTCCGTGCGGCTGACCACCATCGCCGGCGAGTAGTACAGCACCGCGGACGAATACGACCAGGCGCTTGAGTTGCCGAGGACGTTGGCGGTGACGGTGTACGAGCCCGTCTCGCCGTCCTTCCCCCTTGAGGAGCAGATTTGGCCCCCGGGCTGTATCGGCAGACCCGCCCCGCCGAACATCCTCGCGTTACCCGCGGTGCAGACGAAAGGCCCTTGGTAGGCCCCGGCGTTCGGCGCGTCCCACGCGACGCCGAAGTAACCCGAGTAGGACGTGATGTCGCCCTCCCACCAGTCGGTCGCCCAATTGGACCACCGACTAATGCCTATGCTGATGCTCGGCCCGATGTAGCCGTAAAACCAGAGGCTGTTCCCCATGGACAGGGGGACGAGCATTTCGATGCCCCAGGCCGCGTACACGAACATCAGCCCGGCCTTAAGCCCCTCCAGCAGCACCATACGGCGGCCCCACGTCGCCCTGTCGAGGAGACGTGAGATCGAGTGTGAAGCCATGAAGCCGTACACAAGCGCGCTCTTCGGCCTTAAGAGAAAGTCTTTAGGCAGGTTGTGATACGTCCGGTAGGAGAGGTAGATGGCCGCCGCGAAAGAGACCAGCACCCCGAGGGCGGCCGTCACTATCGCCATCGAGGTGAGCGTGTACTGAAGGCCGCTCGGGTCGGTCTTGTTGGCCGGGTCGTTCGCGGCGTAGAGGTACTTGTGCAGCGACTGCGGGTCGGCCTCCGACCCGCCGAGCGGATCCATCGTCAGGAACCTGCCGCTCGCCGGGTTCATGTAGCGCGCGCGCAGGTAGTAGAAGCCGGCGCTCGCGTCGAACTGCTCGCCGGCGTAGAGGTAGTCGTTCGGCGTCGAGCCGGTGCGGGACAGGAGGTTGCCGAAGGCGTCGTAGTCGTAGGTGTCCGTGACGGCACCCGAAGCGTCCGTCAGGTAACGCACCGACCCGTGCCCGTCGTAGCCGTAGAAGCTCGTCAGCCAGCGCCCTTCCACGAGCTGGCGCTGGCTGACGAGGTCGTGCCCGTACGTGTACTGGCGGCGGACGACGCCGCCGACCAGCTCCTCGACGACCTGCGGGTGGCCGGTCATGTTGTTGCTATCCACGAGGTACGAGGTCGTCACCCCGCCGACGGTCTTCGCCACGCGGTTGCCGTCGCCGTCGTACGTGTAACGCACGGCCCCGCCGTTGATCTCCTTCAGACGATTCTCGGAGTCGTACGAGTAAGTCGCGCCCTGCGACTGCGTGGTGTTGCCGTTGCGGTCGTGCGCCTCGGAGGCGAGGTGGTCGTTGGCGTCGTAGGTGAGGTTCTGCTGCGGGGGCAGGGCGGCGAACGTGGAGGCGCGCGAGAGGCGGTTGCCGGCGGCGTCGTAGGTGTAGCCGACCGTCCCCTCGTCCGTGCCGTCTCTGCTGACCGTCTCGCCGGTCAGGCGGTAGAGCGCGTCGTAGGTGTAGCGCACGACGCGCCCGTCCTGCTCGGCGACCGAGAGGCGGTTGCCCGCCGGGCCGAGCGTGTACTCGTAGCTGGCGACCGGCGACGACGGGCCCGCCGCCGTCACGTTCGTCAGGCGGTTGAGCGCGTTGTAGGTGTACGTGCTCCTGATGCCGTTCGGGTATGCGACGCTCTCAAGGTTGCCGTTGTCGTCGTAGGCGTACGAGGTGGTTCCCGCCAGCCGGTTGTCCGTCAGCGACGACAGCCGGTTCTCGGCGTCGTAGGAGTAGTCCACCGAGACGCCGTTCGCGTTCGACGAGCGCAGGGAGCGCAGGTTGCCCGACTCGTCGTAGGTGTAACTCAGCGCCCCCTGCGGCGCGGCCTTGCCCACGAGGCGGCCGCGCGCGTCGTAGTTGTAGGTCGTCGTGCCGGTCGCGTCGGTCATCGTCCGGCGCTGCCCCGCCGCGTTGTAGGTGTAGCTCACCGGCTGGTCGCCGAGGCTCGGGTCGGGCGTCTTCGTGAGCGGACGCCCCATCGCGTCGTAGGCGTATGTGGTCGTCTTGCCGTTGAAGTCCGTGCGGTTGGCGAGCCGGCCCGCCGGGTCGTAGTTGAAAGTCTCGGACATGCCGAGCGGGAGCGTGCGCCGCGCGAGCCGCCCCATCCGGTCGTACTCGAACGAGGTGGTGTGGTTGTTGGCGTCCGTCAGCGCGGTGCGGTGCCCCAGCTCGTCGAAGGCGTACGAGGTGGCCTGCCCCAGCGCGTCGATGACCTTGACCACGCGCCCCAGCTTGTCGTACTCGAACCGCGTGACCTGCCCCGCCTGGTCGGTTCGGGAGACGAGCCGGCCGAGCGCGTCGTAGGATTCCTTGATCTCGCTCCCGTCGGGCAGGAGTGTTCTGACCCGGCGGTTGTTGGCGTCGTACTCGAAGCGCGTCACGCGCCCCTTCGGGTCGGTCGTCGAAGTCTGGTTGCCGACGGCGTCGTAGGTGAACGAGATGGCCCGCCCCGCGGCGTCCACGATCTTCGTGCGGCGGTTCATGCAGCCGCAGTCGCGGTCGTACTCGGAGCGCGTGGCGTTGCCGCCCTCGTCCGTGGCGGCGACGACCCGCCCCACCGCGTCGTAGGTGACGCCGACGGACTTGCCGTCCGGGAGGGTGGTCTTCACCAGCCGCCCGAGCGCGTCGTAGGTGTGGGTCGTCGCGCGCCCGGCGCGGTCGACCGCGCGCGTGCGCCGCCCCTCGGCGTCGTAGCCCGCCGTCTCCGCCGTCCCGTCCGGGTAGGCGACGCGGACGAGGCGTCCCAGCTCGTCGTGCTCGTAGGCGGTGCGCCGCCCCAGCTGGTCAACGTCCGCGCTGTGCTGCCCCGCGATGTCGTACTCGAAGCCCCTCGTTGAGCCGTCGGGGTAGACGTTCTGCACCGGCCGGTCGAGCCGGTCGTACTCGTGCGTGGTGGTCAGCACCTCGGCCTGCCCCGCCGCGTTCGTCCGCGTGACGGTCTCCGTCTTGCGGTTGCCGTTGGCGTCGTAGGCGTAGGTGGTGACGTTGCCGGCCGGATCTGTGTTTTTGGACAACTGCGCGCCCGCGTACTCGAAGCGCGTGACGAGGCCGAGGGCGTTCGTCATCGAGGTCTGACGCCCCGCCGCGTCGTAGGCGTAACTGGTCACGCCGCCGAGGGCGTCCTTTGACGTGAGGAGGTTGCCCCTCGCGTCGTAGGCGTTGGAGGTGACGCGCCCGAGCGCGTCGGTCTTGGTGAGCACCTGCCCGCGCGCGTCGTAGGTGAAGCGCGTCGTGTTGCCAGCCGGGTCGGCCTCGGTCAGCTTGTTGCCGGCGGCGTCGTAGGTGAAGGTCGTGGTCTTGCCGTCGGGGTCGGTCACGCTGAGCACGTTGCCGCGCGCGTCGAAGGCGCGCGCGGTGACGCCGCCGTTGGCGTCCGTGCTGCGCACGAGTTGGCCCCGCGCGTTGTACTCGTGGACGGTCGTGTTGCCGAGTCGGTCAACGTTCACCTCCCGCCGCGTGTCCAGGTCGTGCGTGAGGCTGACGACCTTGCCGGTGGCGTCGACGACGCGCGTGAGGCGGCCCGTGTCGTCGTACTCGTAACGGACCGGCCGGACGCCGCGCGGGTCTTCGAACAGCAGGAGGTAGTGGCGGCTGTCGTAGATGAACCTGGTGTCGTGGCTCTCGCGGTTCTTGAAGACGACGAGGTCGCCGGCCGCGTCGTAGGCGTAGGTCATGCTGTTGCCGGCCGGGTCGGTGATCTGCGTGATGCGCCCCAGCGCGTCGCGCACGAAGCGGACGCTCTTGCCGCCGGAGTGCGTGATGCCGTCGCGGGTGATGGTCAGCTTATTCCCCGAAAGGTCGGAGATGCTCCTGACCCCGAGCTCCTGGTCGATGACGTAGACGTTGCCGTTCTCGTCGGTGAACCTGAAGACGGTCGGGTCGTAGGTGTTCAGCCGCGGGTCGGAGGCGTCGAGCAGCTCGACGGGGCCGGGGAACCCGCCGTCCACCAACACGTCAACGGGGGCCTCGGGCACGAGCGTCCCGCGCGTGCCGGGCATCGGCGTGAAGCCGAACCGGGCGAATTCGAGGGGCGCGATGGCCTGACACTGCTTGCTCGTCGTCGCCTGGAATTTATAGACGCGGTTGTTGGGGAAGGTGATGGTGACGATGTTGGGCCGGGTCGGCTGTAGGCAGTACTGCGGGAGCGTGCCGGCGGAGATGATGCCGCGCCAGTGACGCCCGAGCTCGACGCTTTTCTCAAGCCGGATGGTCTTAATATCCAACGTCCAGCCGACGCCGAAATCGCCCACGCGCTTGTCGCGGCTGTCGTAGGTTCTGATGAGTTGAATCGGCACCCCGGTGACGGGGACGTTGAGGTCTTCGAACGAGATGGAGAAGTGGCCGACCTTCTGCTCGCCCGCGACGACGACGTTGCGGGTGGCGGAGGCCGTCTGCCCGTAGGCGTCGGCGGCGGTGAGGCGGATGGCGTACGTGCCGTTCAAGAGCAGCGTCGGGTCGAAGACCCCGAGGGCGGCTCCCGCGACGGCACCCTCGCCGTTGGCGATGGTCGTCCAGACGCCGCTGCCCGGCACGGCGGGGTCGGGGCCGAGACTGTATTCGAGCCGCCAGCGGCCGTGGCTGACGCTCCCGGTTACGCCTGTGCGCGACGTGACTTCGGCCCCGTCGGCGGGGCTGCCGATGGCGACGGAGGGCGGCGGCGGCAGAGGCGGGTTGACCGTGATGGCCAACTCGTCGGAGTCCTGTAGCAGCGAGTCGTTGGCGGTGAGCCGCAGGACGTAGGTGCCGGCCTCGGTGAAGGTGGCGTTGGTCGTGGCGGCGGCGGGCTGGCTGAAACTGACCGCGCCGGGCCCGCTGACCTTCGACCACGTCACGACGATGGCCTTGCCGGCCGGGAGGGCGTCGTCGGTGACCGTGCCTCGGAGGGCGGCGGCGTTGGGCAGGTGGATCGACTGGTCGGCCCCGGCGTCCACCGCGGGGGCTCGGTTGACCGTCACGTTCAAGTCGTCCGTGCGGCTGAGCGCGGAGTCGCTGGCCGTCAGGCGCAGGACGTACTTGCCGTTGGTGCCGAAGGTGGCCGTCGTCGAAAGGGCGCGCGCGTCCGCGAAAGAAACTTCACCCGGCCCGCTGACCACGCTCCACGTCACCGAAAGCACCCCGCCCACGGGCTGGCCGTCGTCCGTGGCCGTGCCGCTCAAGGTCGCGGCCGCCGGGAAGGAGATGATCTGGTCGGCCCCGGCCTTAACGACCGGCGGCTGGTTGACGGGGTACACCGTGACGGTCAACTCGTCGGCGGCCGTCAGCTCGGTGTCGTTGGCCGTGAGGCGCAGCACGTAGACGCCCGCCGTCGAGAAGGTGGCGGTCGTCGTGGCGGCGGCGGCGTTGGCGAAGGTGACGTTGCCGGGGCCGCTCACCTTGCTCCACGCGACGGTCAGGGCCGCGCTCGCGGGCTGCCTGTCGTCGGCGGCGAGGGCGGCGAGGCTCGCCTTGGCGGGCAGAGTTATCGTCTGGTCGGACCCCGCGTTGACGTTGGGCGGCAGGTTGACGGGGCTCGGCCTGACGTTGACGGCCACGTCGTCGCTGCGCGTGAGCGCGGAGTCGCTGGCCGTCAGTCGCAGCACGTACGTACCCGCCTCGCTGAACGTGGCGGTCGTCGCCGTTGCGCCCGGCGCGCCGAAGACGACGGTGCCGGGGCCGCTAACCTCAGTCCAGGTCGTCGTGACGGTGCGCCCTTCGGGCAGGTCGTCGTCCGCGACGGTGCCGCTCAGTTGGGCCGCGTCGGGCAGGGTGATTTCGAGGTCGGGGCCCGCGTTGACCGAGGGCGGCCGGTTGGCGGGCAGCGCCGTGACGGTCAACTCGTCGGCGGCGCTCAACTGCGTGTCTGTGGCCGTCAGGCGCAAGACGTATGTGCCCGCCGTCGAGAAGGCGGCGGTCGTGTCGGCCGCCTTCGAGTTCGCGAAGGTGACGTTGCCCGGCCCGCTCACCTTGCTCCATGTGACGGCGACCGTCTTGCCGAGCGGGAGGCCGTCGTCCGTGACCGTGGCGTCGAGGGCCGCCTTGTCCGGCAGGCGGATCGTCCGGTCGTCGCCCGCACTGACGGCGGGCGCGTTGTTCGGCGGGTAGACTTTAACCTTGACCTCGTCAACGTTGGCGAGTTGGGAGTCGTCGCCGAAGAGCCGCAGCACGTAGTCGCCGGGCTCGCTGAAGGTGGCGGTGGTGGCGGCCGCGGCGGCGTTGGCGAAGGTGACTTCGCCGGGGCCGCTCAGCTTGCTCCAGGAGATCGCGACGGAGCTGTTGCGGGGGAGGGCGTCGTCGGTGACCGTCCCCGCGAGGGTCGCGGAGGCGGGGAGGACCACGGTTTGGTCGGGCCCGGCGTTGACGGCCGGTGGGTCGTTGAAGGGCAGCACGAGCACGGTCATCTCGTCGCCGGCCGGGAGGCTCGCGTCCCCGGCGGTCAGCCGCAGCGTGTACTCGCCCGCCTCGCCGAAGGTGGCCGAGGTGGCAGGCACGCGCGCGTTGGCGAAGTTGACCGACCCGGGGCCGCTCACCTTCTCCCACGAGACGTTGAGGCCCGACACGCGCCCCGCGTCGCAGGCGGTGCCGACGAGGTTGGCGGCGTTCGGCATGGTGACCGTCTGGTCCGGCCCCGCGTCAACGGTCGGGGGCAGCTCGGCGGCGGCGGGAAGTTTGAAGCCCTTCGTGCCGACCGTGAGGTCATAGAGGAATGGGCTCTCGCCGCTGCTGGCGCGCTTGAAGGTGACGCTGACTTTCAGGTAGCGGCCGCGCGGGGCCGTGAAGCTCGCGCCGTTCGCCACCGCCGAGGGCGCCGAGAAAGTGACGCCGTCGGCGCTGCTCGACACGCCGACGAGCAGCGCCGAGTCGCCGCAGACGCTGCCCGTCCACCCGATGACGCCCCACTCGGCACCATCGATGCCGCTGTCGAAGACCCGCGTCCAGGTGCCCGAAGCCGGCGCGCCCGAGAGCGTGCTGCCGGTCATGTCGCTGTAGTTGTAGAGGTTCCCCTTCAGGTCAACCGTGGTCAGGTCAACCTGCCCGACGCGCGTCTCGCC
>DASVQJ010000087.1:0-45709 GCA_036389235.1 Pyrinomonadaceae bacterium
CTCACGGGCGGCATGCTCACCAAAGAATACCCGACCTTCATCTCGCTCTTCACCTATCAACTTTTCGCCAACCTCCCGATGAAGGTCTCGATCTACTGGCTCGTGCTCATCGCCATCAACGCCATAGACTACTACCACAGCTTCCTCATCGCCGAGGTGAAAGCCTCGGAGCTTCGCGTCCAACTCGCGCAGGCGCAACTGCGCGCGCTCAAGATGCAACTCCACCCGCACTTCCTCTTCAACACGCTCAACTCCATCTCCGCGCTCCTGCACCGCGACGCGGAAGCCGCCGACCAGATGGTGGCGCGCCTCGGAGATTTTCTGCGGCTCACGCTGGAGAACTCAGGCGATCAGGAGGTGACGCTCGAACAGGAGATAGCCTTCCTGCGTTGCTACCTTGAGATCGAAATCATCCGTCACGACCGCCTCAGCGTCGAGACCGACATCGAGCCGCAGACGCTCGCCGCGCTCGTGCCCAACCTCATCCTCCAGCCGCTCGTCGAGAACGCCATCCGCCACGGCGTCTCGCCCTGCGAGTCGCCGGGCACCATCTCCATCAGCGCCTACCGCGCCGGCCGGATGCTCCACGTCGAAGTCTCCGACGACGGGCCGGGCCTCCAGTCCGGCTGGCGCATCGAGGAGAGCGGCGGCATCGGGCTCGGCAACACGGTCGAGCGCCTCAGGCGGCTCTACGGCCCCGACCACCGCTTCGAGCTGCGCAACGTCGTGGGCGCGGGCAGCGGCGTCACGGCGTCGGTCGTCATCCCCTTCCGCGAAGGGCGCGGGGCGGCCGCGTGAGCGCGGAGGCCAAAAAGATTCGGACGCTCATCGTGGACGACGAGCCCCTGGCCCGCCGCACGATCAGAGACCTCCTGGCCGAAGACGCGGACGTCGAGGTCGTCGGCGAGTGCGGCGGCGGCGCCGAGGCCGTCGAGAGCATCCGCCAACGCCCGCCCGACCTCCTCTTCCTCGACATACAGATGCCCGGCATGGACGGCTTCGACGTGCTCTCGGCCGTCGAGCTGGAGCGCATCTCGGCCGTCATCTTCGTCACCGCCTACGACGCCTACGCGCTCAAGGCGTTCGAGGTGCACGCGCTCGACTACCTCCTCAAGCCCTTCACCGACGAGAGGTTCAGGGAGGCGCTCGCGCGCGCCAAGTCGCACGTCGAGCTGCGCGAGGCGAGGGGGCTGGCCGAGAGCCTCCGCGCCTTCCTGCGCGGCCGCGCGGGCGCGGAGGACGAGACGGCCGCCGCCGCGTCGGGCCGCAGGGCGGGCTACCTGACGCGCTTCATGGTCAAGGTCGGCGGCCGCGTCATCTTCGTCAACCCTTCGGACGTGGACTGGGTCGAGGCCGACAACTACTACATCAAGCTCCACGTCGGGGGGAAGGCGCACCTGCTCCGGCTGAGCATGAAGGAGCTGGAGGGGAGGCTCGACCCCAAGACCTTCTGGCGCATACACCGCTCCGCCATCATCAACCTCGACCGCGTGAAAGAACTCCACCAGCACCCGAACGGCGAATACGTCGTCGTCCTCCGCGACGGCACCGAGCTCAAGCTCAGCCGCGCGCGCCGCGAGCGCCTGCAAGAACTCCTCATGGGCGAGCGCGACTAAGAACCTCAAATTTCGAATTTGAAATTTCAAGCCCTTAAGGCACAATCCAGGGCGCCATGCCTTCAGACGAACTCCACCCGTCCCTGCGCGGCGCGCGCGCGTGCGTCTTCGACGCGGGCGGGACGCTGATTCACCCGGACTGGCCGCGGCTGGCGGCGCTGGCGGAGGAGTGCGCCGGGCGCAGGTTCGCGGCGGAGGAGATGCGGCGCGCGTTCGGCGAGATGCTGAAGTGCGTTAACGAGCCGGCGCCGGGCGGGCGCGTGATTAAACAGGACGGGCGCCACTGGACTTTCCGCGCGATGTACGAAGGGCTCGGGCTCGAAGCGGCGGCGTGCGAGTCGCTCGTCGGGCGCATCGACGCGGCGCACGCCGTGCGGCACATCTGGTGCGGGTGCGACCCCGACGCGCCGCGCGTGCTCGACGGGTTAAAGCGTCGGGGGCTCCTCGTCGCCGTCATCTCGAACACAGAGGACGGCCGCGCGCGCGACGCCCTGGAAGCGGCGGGGCTGGCCGAACGCTTCGACGTGATCGTGGACTCGCACCTCGTCGGCTTCAAGAAGCCCGACCCGGCCATCTTCCGCCACGCGCTCGGACTGCTCGGCGTCGAGCCCGGCGAGGCCGTCTTCGTCGGCGACTCGTACGCGCACGACGCGCTGGCGGCGCGCGCCGCGGGGCTCGCGGCCGTGCTGCTCGACCCCCTAGACCTCCACCCCGAGGCCGCCTGCCCGCGCATACGGCGCCTGGGCGATTTGCTTCCGCGGGAGGTTTGAAAATAGAATCTGCGCGTCACTCCCGCTCGTCAAAGCCTGAAGCCCGGCCGCCAACCTTTAAATGGGACTGCTCGACCTGATCATCGTCTTCGGCTACCTCGTCGGCATCACTCTGTTCGGCATCTGGTTCGCGGGCAAGCAGGAGACGACCGAGGACTACTTCGTCGGCGACCGTAGCGTGCCCTGGTGGGCCATCGCCGCCTCCATCGTCGCCACCGAGACCTCGACCATCACCTTCATCAGCGTCCCCGGCGTCGCCTTCTCGCGCGGCGGCAACTTCCAGTTCCTCCAACTGGTCGTCGGCTACATGCTCGGGCGCGTCGTCATCTCGCTCCTCTTCATCCCGTCCTACTTCCGCGGCGAGCTTCTGACGGTCTACCAACTTTTGGAGCGCCGCTTCGGCGGGCGCATCAAGATGCTGGCGGCGGCGCTCTTCGTCGTCATGCGCAACATCGCGGACGGCATACGTCTCCTGCTGACGGCCATCGTGCTCGCCGCCGTCTACACGGCCTTCCAGCCGCAGGCGAACGTGACGACGGTGACCATCGGCTCCATCGTCCTCTTAGGCGCGGTGATGATCGTCTTCACGTACTACGGCGGGATGGAGGCGGTCATCTGGGTCGAGGTGGTGCAGCTCGGCATCTACCTCGCGGGCGCGCTCGCCGCGGCCGTCGTCATCGCGTCGGCCGTCAAGGGCGGCTTCGGCGGCGCGGTGGAACTCGGGGGCCAGTTCGCCAAGTTCGACGTGGTGGACTTCGCCTGGCGGCAGACGCCCTACACGCTCTCGTTCCCGTTCACGGAGGCGACGTACACGTTCTCGCTGCCGATTGATTTGACGAAGAGCTACACGTTCTGGGCGGGGCTCGTCGGCGGCTGCTTCCTGACGATGAGCACGCACGGGACGGATCAGTACCTCGTGCAGCGCTACCTCTGCACCGACCGGCCGCGCCGGGCGGCGGCGGCGCTCCTGTCGAGCGGCGCGGTCGTCTTCGCGCAGTTCATCGGCTTCCTCTTCATCGGCGTGCTGCTCTTCGCCTTCTACGGCCCGCACGCCTCGCCCCTCTACGGCGACTTCGCCGCCACCTGCGCGCAGGTGAACCCGACCGAGGCCGCGGGGCGCTGCCTGTCCGACCCCGCGTTCGCGAAGGCCGCGAGCGCGACCTTCCCCTTCGCGGGCGGCGACCGCGTCTTCCCGGACTTCATCACGAAGCACATGCCGACGGGCCTGTCGGGGCTCGTCGTCGCGGCCATCTTCGCCGCGGCGCTCTCGTCCTCGCTCAACTCCATCGCGGCGACGGCCGTCAACGACCTCTACAAGCCCTTCCGGCCGAAGCGCGAGGACAGGCACTACCTGCGCGTTTCACACGTGCTGACGCTCGTGTGGGGCGTCGTGCAGATCGGCGTGGCCGTCGTGGCGATGTCGTACCCGAGTTCGGCGCTCGACAAGGCGCTGTCCATCGCGTCGCTCATCAACGGGCCGGTGCTCGGCGTCTTCCTCGTCGGCACCTTCCTGCGGCGCGTGAGCGAGCCGCCCGCGCTCGTCGGGATGGTGGCGAGCATCGTCGTCATGCTCTACGTCCGCTTCTACACGCCGCTCGCCTGGACGTGGTACGTGCTCCTCGGGAGCGGCGTCACGCTCCTCGTCGCGTGGCTCGCGAGCTTCGCCTTCCCGCCCGCGCCGGTCGAGCGGCAGGACGAGCTGGCCCCGGCGAACGCCGCGGATTAGTAATCCGAAGTCCGCGAGTCGCGCCGCGGAGCGGCGATTGAATGTAGCCCGGCCTTTCAAGGCCGGGCTAAACTCGGCCGCCGCTCCGCGGCGCAGTACGCACAGGCTTCTGTTAAATTCGCCTGTTAGAGATGTCTGACGCGAAATGAGACCTAAGATGAAGTTGATAGTCCGTGTATTACTGGCGGTCGCCGCCGCGGCCTCGCTCGTGGTCACGCCGGCCGGTGTGGGGCGCGCGCAGGGCGTGCCCACGGTCGTGCTCACGGCGGAGGTGACGCCTTCGTACCGGCGCGCGCCTAGCAAGGACGCGCTCAGGTGGGCCGACGAGCAGTTGAAGGCGATGACGCTCGAAGAGAAGGCGGGGCAGCTCATCTCGGTCGGCGTCAACGCGCGCTTCCTCAACCAGTCGAGCGAAGAGTTCAGGGAGCTGCGCCGTCAGGTCGAGCAGAACCACGTCGGCGGCATCATCCTCTTCCGCGGCCCCGTCTACGAGTCCGTCCACCTCGTCAACCGCATGCAGCGGCTCGCACGGCTGCCGCTGCTCATCTCGGCCGACCTCGAAGCCGGCAGCGGCATGCGCTTCGAGGACACGACGAACCTGCCGTGGAACATGGCCGTCGGCGCGACCGGCGACCCCGCCTTCGCCCGCCGCCACGGCGAGCTGACCGCGCGCGAGGCGCGCGCGCTCGGCGTCCGGCACGTCTTCGCGCCCGTCGCCGACGTGAACAACAACGCCGGCAACCCCGTCATCAACGTCCGCAGTTTCGGCGAAGACCCCGCGGAGGTCGCGCGCTTCGTCGCCGCCTTCGTCGAGGGCGCGCAGGGCGCGGGCGTCATCGCCACCGCCAAGCACTTCCCCGGCCACGGCGACACGGCCGTGGACTCGCACCGCGGCCTGCCCGTCATCGACGTGGCGCGCGCACGGCTCGACGCGGTCGAGCTGGTCCCGTTCCGCGCGGCCATCAAGGCGGGCGTCGGCTCGGTGATGACGGCGCACATAGGGCTCCCGCAGGTCGACCCGACGCAAATCACGCCGCTCCCGCGCGAGGCCATCGTGCGGCCGACCTACGCCGAGCGCGAGGTCTTCGCGGAGAACGCCGTGCTGCCCGGCACGCTCTCGCCCGTCGTGACGACGAAGCTGCTGCGGAACGACCTCGGCTTCGACGGCCTCGTCGTCACCGACGCGCTCGACATGAGCGGCCTGACCATCTACTTCAAGCAGGACGAGGCCGGCGTGCGCGCCGTGCTCGCGGGCGCCGACATGCTCCTGAAGCCCGCCGACCCGGACGCCATCCTGCGCGGGCTGGTCGAGGCGGTGCGCGGGGGGCGCCTCACAGAGAAGCGCGTCGAGGAGTCGGCGCGCAGGATTCTCGCCGCCAAGTACGACCTCGGCCTCGCGGGCAGCCGCCTCGCTCCGCTCGAAGAGATCGACACCGTCGTCGCAGGCCCCGACGCCATGAAGTTCGCTGACGACCTGGCCGCGCGCGCGGTCACACTGGTGCGCGACGACGCGAAGCTCGTCAACCGCGCCGAAGGCTTCGGGCTGAAGCCCGGGGCGCGCGTCTTCAACCTCGCCGTCACGAACGGCGAAGACCGCCTCTGGATCGCGAACCCGTTCGCGTCGCAGTTGGCGCGGCTCGGGGTCAAAGCCGAGACGGTCGTGCTCGACTCGCGCTCGACCGAGGCGGAGGTCGGCGACGCGCTCGAACGCGCGCAGAAGGCGGACGTGGTGCTGGCGTCGATGTACGGGCGCGTGCGCTCGGGCGCCACGAACAGCGTCGGGCTCCCGGAGCAGGGCGCGCGCGTCCTCAACGCGCTGATCGAGAAGAAGGTGCCCGTGGTCGGCATCAGCTTCGGCAACCCGTACCTCCTGCAAAGCTTCAAGGGGCTCGGCACGTACGTCGTCGCCTACGGCGACATGCCGAGCCTGCAACGCGCCGCCGCGCGCGCACTGCTGGGGCGCGGCGACTTCACCGGCCGCCTGCCCATCTCGCTCCCCGGCCTCTACCCGCGCGGCACGGGCATCCAGTTGAAGGCCGCGCCGCCCGCGGCGGTGTCCAGTCAATGAGCATACAAACTCCGAGGATAGAGAATCTCTCCGCGACCTCCGCGCCTACTCCGCGCCCTCCGCGTTTAAAGTCTGCCGGGCTTAAACGCGGAGGGCGCGGAGTAGGCGCGGAGGTCGCGGAGGTTTTTCGGCTGACGGCGGCGGCGATTTTGACCTTCGCCCTCGTCGCGAACGCTTCCGCCGCGCCGCTGCCGACGGTCGCGCCCGCGAAGGTCTCGATGGCGGCCGAACGTCTGGCCTACATCGACGGCGCGGTGGCCGAGTCGATACAGAGGAAGGAGCTGCCCGGCGCCGTCGTGCTCGTCGCGCGCCGCGGCGGCGTCGTCTGGCGAAAGGCATACGGCGCGCGCGCGCTCGTCCCCGCGCGCGAGGAGATGACGGCCGACACCGTCTTCGACCTGGCGAGCCTGACGAAGGTCGTCGCGACCTCGACGAGCGCGATGATTCTTCTGGAGCGCGGGAAGCTCCGGCTGGGCGACCCCGTCTCGCGCTACATCCCCGAGCTCAAGGGCGAGGGCAGGGAACGCATCACGGTCGAGCACCTGCTCACGCACCGCTCGGGCTACGCGCCCGACTTCGACCTGGGCGACCGCTGGGAGGGGCACGAGGAGATGCTTAAGCGGCTCTACGCGGAGCCCCTGCGCTCGGCGCCCGGCGCGCGCTTCGTCTACAGCGACATCGGCATGATCGTGATGGGCGAGATCATCCGGCGCGTGTCGGGCGAGCCGCTCGACGACTTCGCGCGCAGGAACATCTTCGAGCCGCTCGGGATGAAGGACACGGGCTTCCGCCGCATCGGCGCCGGCAACGCGTCGGGCGTCGCCGCCGGGCGCATCGCGCCGACCGAGTCCGTGCGCGGGATGCGTAGCTACCTCGGCGGCACGGGCGACGCGGGCGCTTCGGGCGAGACGATGCTGCGCGGGCAGGTGCACGACCCGACGGCCAACCGCATGGGCGGCGTCGCCGGACACGCCGGACTCTTCTCGACCGCCGACGACCTCGCCGTCTTCTGCCAGATGATTATGAACGGCGGCGAGTACAACGGCGCGCGCATCCTCTCGCCGCTCGGCGTCGCCGAGATGACTCGGCCGCGGCAGGTGACCGAAGACGGCGGCGCGCGCGGCCTCGGCTGGGACGTGAACACGACCTTCTCGACCAACCGCGGCGAGCTTTTCCCGGCGGGCTCCTTCGGGCACACGGGCTTTACGGGCACCTCCCTCTGGATAGACCCCGCGAGCGAGACGTTCGTCGTCTTCCTCTCGAACCGCGTCCACCCGGACGGCAAGGGGGACGTGGGGCCTCTGCGCGGCCGCGTGGCTAACGTCGTCGCGGGCGCCGTCACCGACACGGCCGTCGCCGCCCGCGCACACGCGGAGCAGTCGCAGTACGCGCAGGACATGCTCTCGGGGCTCGCGCGATTCACCTCCGGCGTGAGCGAGGCGCGCAAGTCCGAGGAGGGCGGCGCGCTCACGCCCGAGCAGGCCGAAGTGCTCAACGGCATCGACGTGCTCGCGCGCGACGGCTTCAAGGAGTTGCAGGGTTTGCGCGTCGGGCTCATCACGAACCACACGGGGCGCGACCGCGCCGGCCGCCCGACCATCGACTTGCTGCGCGAGGCGCCGGGCGTGAAGCTCACCGCGCTCTTCTCGCCCGAGCACGGCATCCGCGGGCAGTCGGACGAGAAGATCAACGACTCGAAGGACGAGAAGACGGGGCTCCCCGTCTACTCGCTCTACGGCGAGACGCGGCGGCCGAAGCCGGAGCAGTTGAAGGAGGTGGACGCGCTCGTCTTCGACATACAGGACGTGGGCGCGCGCTTCTACACCTACGCGTCCACGATGGGCTACGCGATGGAGGAGGCCGCGAAGGCGCGCCTCCCGTTCTTCGTGCTCGACCGGCCGAACCCTATCGGGGGCCTTGATGTGGACGGCCCCGTGGCGGACGCCGACAAGCTCTCCACCATCGCCTACCACCAGATGCCCGTGCGCCACGGGATGACCGTGGGCGAGCTGGCCCGCCTCTTCAACGAGCAGCGGAAGCTCGGCTGCGACCTGCGCGTCATCAAGATGGAGAACTGGCGGCGCGGGATGTGGCTCGACGCGACGGGGCAGACGTGGGTCAACCCCTCGCCGAACATGCGGAGCCTGACGGAGGCGACGCTGTACCCGGGCGTCGGGCTGCTTGAGACGACGAACGTCTCCGTCGGGCGCGGGACGGACACGCCGTTCGAGGTCGTCGGGGCGCCGTGGCTCGACGGCCGCAAGCTCGCGGCGTATCTCAACGGCCGTGGGCTGCCGGGCGTGCGCTTCGTCCCCGTCAGGTTCACGCCGCGCGCCTCCGTCCACAGGGAGCAGGAGTGCGGCGGCGTCAACCTCGTCGTCACAGACCGCACGCGCTTCCGGCCCGTGCGCACGGGGCTGGAGATGGCCGTCGCGCTGCGTCGGCTCTACCCGAACGACTGGAAGGTCGAGGGCTACGGGCGCCTCCTCGTCAACGAAGACACCCTTGAGCGCGTCCGGCGCGCCGACGAGCCCGAGTCAATCGAGCGCGCGTGGCAGCCCGCGCTCGCCGAGTTCCGCCGCGCGCGCGCGCGGGCACTTCTTTACCGTTAGCCTTGAGCGTTATGTCGCGGGCGGTTAACCACAGAGGCACAGAGGACTCAGAGGGGGCACAGAGTTCAAGCCTCCGTGCCCCCTCCGTGCCCTCTATGCCTCTGTGGTGAATAATTCTTCCACGAGCCGCCGGTTACGATTCGAAGTCTGCCCGAATACTTCCTGAGGAGAAGAACGATGCGCTTAATCTGTAGGGGCTTCATCATCCTTGCGCTGCTGCTGGCGACACCGACCGGCGCGCTGGCGTGGCACGACACGGGGCACATGATCGTGGCGCAGGTCGCCTACCTGCGCCTGACGCCCGCGGCGAAGGCGAGGGTTGACGGCCTGCTCATCCCGCCGCCGAACCGCCGGCCCCTCATACACCTCTGCGCCGGCTACTACACGCCCGAGACGTGCGAGAAGACCTACGACCCCGTCCAGATCGCCGTCTGGATGGACGACTTCCGCGGCGACACGCTCAACTCCACTTACGACACCTGGCACTACATCGACTTCCGCCCCATCTGGGACGGCATCCCCGAGCGCACCAACGTCGGCCCCGAACCCGAGAACGTCCTCTCGCGCATCAACTGGGCGGTCAACACTCTGAGGAAGGGGACGGGCTCGAACAAGGCGGACGCGGAGACGCTCGGCTTCCTCTACCACCTCGTCGGCGACGTGCACCAGCCCCTGCACGCGGCGACGCGCTACTCGGCGTCGAACCCGAACGGCGACGCGGGCGGCAACGGCTTCAAGATTCAGATGCCCGCGGAGATGCGCATCTCGAACCTGCACTCGTTCTGGGACTCGGCCGGGGTGCAGTACGGCCACGTGAGCCCGAAGCGCCCGCTCGACGAGGCCGGCAAGGCGCGCATCCTCTCGCTGGCCGAGGCGGCGATGAAGGAGTTCCCCGCCGAGTCGATGTCGGAGTGGAAAGACCTCGACCCGCACACCTGGGTCGTCGAGAGCAACACGCTCGCGCGCGAGGTCGTCTACAAGAACATCACGGAGGGCGGCGAGCCCTCGAAGGCGTACACCGACGCGGCGCAGAAACTCACGCGCAAGCGCCTCGCCCTTGCCGGCTACCGCCTCGCCGGGGTGCTCAACGCGCTGTTCATTACGCCCGCGGCGCCGCCCGCAAAGCAGTAGGCGGTAGACCGTCGCCGCGTCAGCGGCGCGTGAGTTTAGCCCGGCCTTTCAAGGCCGGGAATGGCGATGACCCGAATGCCGCGTCGCGTCAGCGACGCCTGAGCCGGCCGATCCGTTCAGGCGTCGCTGACGCGACGCGGCGGCTTTTAATACGACGCTCACCCGGCCTTGAAAGGCCGGGCTAAATTCAAACGCCGCCCCGCGGCGCTCTCGACTGCCTACCGCCTACTTAAAATTTCAACCCCGCCTGTAGGTAGTGAAACGGGATGTGCTCGGCTTCGCGCCCGGCGGCGCGGAGGACGCCGAGCATGCGCGCTGCGCCGGCGTAGTTGAGCGAGTGGATGAGGATGAGGGCGTCGCGCTGCGCCGTCGGGTTGTCGGCGAGCCAGCGCGCGACGGCGTAGCCGGTGCGCTCGTCGTCGGGCTCGTTCGAGAAGTAGTGCTCGTCCGTCAGGTCGTGGTCGAGCAGCACGGCGCCGTAGTCCCTCTCGCCGAGCCAGCGGATGGCGGCGCGCACGTCGCAGGTCACGTCGAGCTGGCTCCCGCTCAGCCGCTCGCGGAACCACGCGCAGCGCGTCTCGTCGTCCTCCACGATGAGCACGCGGCGCCCCGCGTTCGGGCCGCCCGACCCGTCAAGCCCTCCCCCGAAATCTTTCTTCAACTCGTCCGACATATGTTGAATTTATAACACGCTTCCGCCGAGCGGCTACAAATCCGGCCCGGTAATGGGTATGATACGGCCACGGTGATAATCGCGACGTGGAACGTTAACTCGGTGTTGGCAAGGCTGCCGCTCGTCCTGCGCTGGCTGGAGGCGGCGCGGCCGGACGTGCTCTGCCTTCAGGAGATAAAGTGCGCCGACGAGCGCTTCCCGGCGGCGGAGTTCGAGGCGGCCGGCTACCGCGCGGCCGTCAACGGCCAGCCGACCTACAACGGCGTGGCGATCCTCGCGCGCCACGCGCTCGAAGACGTGCGGCGGGGCATGACGGGCGACGAGGAGGGCGCGCACGCGCGCGTCGTCGCGGCGCGGGTCAAGGGCGTCAACGTCGTCAACGTCTACGTGCCCAACGGCCAGTCGGTCGGGACGGACAAGTACAGGTTCAAGCTCGAATGGCTCGCGCGCCTGCGCGCGCACCTCGACGAAGAGTTCTGGGCCGACGACGACGTGCTGCTCTGCGGCGACTTCAACGTCGCGCCCGAAGACCGCGACGTGCACGACCCGGAGCTGTGGCGCGGCCGCATCCTCTTCAGCAAGCCCGAGCGCGCGGCAATCGAAGAGGTGAGGGCGTGGGGCTTTACGGACGCGTTCCGCCTGCACAACCCGGGGGGCGGGCATTTCTCCTGGTGGGACTACCGGCAGGGCTCGTTCCGGCGCAACACGGGCCTGCGCATCGACCACGTCTGGGTCTCGGAGCCCCTGGCCGCGCGCTGCAAGCGCTCGTGGATCGACCGCGAGCCGCGCGGCTGGGAGCGCCCGAGCGACCACACGCCGGTCGTCGCCGAGTTCACGAAGGGCTGACATGAATTAAGGTCAGAACCAGCCGCGGCAGCGGGCGGGTCTTGCGGCGAGCGCTTGACGATTGATAACGGCGGCGCTCTCGTCAACCGTCAAGCCGTCGGCGTTACGCCCGCCCGCTACCGCGGGCGGTACTGACCTGTCTCGTGCTAAAGGGGGCGGTAATGAACGAGGGTTTGAAGGACGCTTTGAAGCTCGCGGCGGCGGGGGCGGGCGCGTACCTCGCGGCGCGCGCGGTCTACAGGCGTTTCGGCGGTTACGACTTCGAAGGCAAGACCGTGTTGATTACGGGCGGCTCGCGCGGGCTGGGGCTCGTGCTCGCGCGCGGGTTCGCGGCCGAGGGGGCGAACGTCGCCGTCTGCGCGCGCGACCCGAAGGAGCTTGAGCGCGCCCGCGCCGACCTCGCCGCGCGCGGCGCGCGCGTCCTCGCCTTCCCGTGCGACGTGACCGACCGCGCGCAGGTCAGAGAGCTGGTCGACGTCGTCACGCTCCACTTCGGCCGCATCGACGTGCTCGTCAACAACGCGGGCGTGATACAGGTCGGGCCGCTGGAGGTGATGACGCTCGAAGACTTCGAGCAGGCGATGGCTGTCCACTTCTGGGGGCCGCTCTACGCGACGCTCGCCGTGCTGCCGCAGATGCGGCGGCGGCGGGAGGGGCGCGTCGTCAACGTCTCGTCCATCGGCGGGAAAGTCTCCGTCCCGCACCTCGTCCCTTACAGCGCGAGCAAGTTCGCGCTGGCCGGACTCTCCGACGGGCTGCGCGCGGAGCTGGCGAAGGACGGCGTCGTCGTCACGTCGGTCTTCCCCGGCCTGATGCGCACGGGCAGCCCGCGCAACGCGACCTTCAAGGGGCGGCACCGCGCGGAGTACGCCTGGTTCGCCATCAGCGACTCGCTCCCCCTCACCTCCATCGGCGCCGAGCGCGCCGCCGCGCAGATCATCGACGCGTGCCGGCGCGGACGCGCCGAGCTGGTCATCACCACGCAGGCGCAGGCGGCCGTCAAGTTCCGCGCGCTCTTCCCCGAAGCGGCGGCGGACATCCTCGCCGCCGTCAACAAACTTCTGCCCGGCCCGGGCGGCATCGGCCGCGCGCGCGCGAAGGGGAAGGAGAGCGAGTCGGCGCTCGCGCCCTCCGTCCTCACGGCGCTGACCGAGTCGGCCGCGCGCCGCAACAACGAGCTGCGTGAGCTTGAGTCGGCTTAGTTGATTCGGCAGGGCGGGTCAGGTGAAAGCCATTCCAACACGGAGACACGGCGACACGGAGACACAGCTCGGAGCGGATTTTGTTTTAGCCGTGTCTCCGTGTCTCCGTGTCTCCGTGTTGGAATCCGGTTCGATAATTCCGAGGGCATGAAGAAAAGACCGACCCTCATCACGCCGGAACTCCTGCGCACGATGCCCCTGCCGTGGCCCGACGAGGGCGGCGACAAGGAGGAGCGCGGGCGCGTGCTGGTCGTGGGCGGCGGGCGCGAGACGCCGGGCGCGGTCGTGCTCGCGGGGACGGCGGCGCTGCGCGCGGGCGCGGGCAAGTTGCAGGTCGCGACGGGCGCGTCGAACGCGGCGCTCGTCGCGGCGAGCCTGCCCGAGGCGCGCGTCTTCGCGCTGCCCGAGACGCGCGCGGGGAAGCTCTCGAAGGCCGCGTGCGCGCGGCTCGAAGAGCACCTGGGGAAGGCGCAGTGCGTCTGCGTCGGCCCCGGCATGATCGAGGACGAGTCGGTCGCGCGCTTCGTCGAGGCGACTCTGCGGATGTGCGACGTGCCGGTCGTGCTCGACGCGGGCGCGGTCGCGTGCCTGAGCGTCGTGCGGGACTTGCTGCACGCGCTCGGCGGGCGCGCCGTCGTGACGCCGAACGCGGACGAGCTGGGAGAGATTTACGGCGGAGAGTTCGCGGAGCGCGGCGGCGCGGCGGCGGCCCGGCGCGCGGCGGAAGAGTTCCGCGCGGTCGTCGTGCTCAAGGGGCGCGAGACGTTCATCGCCTCGCCCGGCGGCGAGATTTTCGTCAACCGCGCGGGGAGCGTCGGCCTCGCCACCTCCGGCTCGGGCGACGTGCTCGCGGGCGTCATCGCGGGGCTCGTCGCGCGCGGCGCCGAGCCTGCGCGCGCGGCGTCGTGGGGCGTCCACCTGCACGCGCTGGCGGGCGAGCGACTGGCGCGCAAGGTCGGGCCGCTCGGCTTCCTCGCGCGCGAGCTGCCGGCCGAAATCCCGCCGCTCATGGCGGAGCTGATGCCGTCTGTCGAGACATGAGAACGGGCGGCCGCGGGTGGAAGCAGGTCAGAACCGCCCGCGGCCCGTTAACTCTGCAAGGCCGGTATAACGAAGGCGTCCGGGTGAGCCATGTCAGTTGACGACCGCGAGAAGTTCTTCAACGCGCTGGACGAGAGTCTGGACGGCGGCACTTTCATCAAGCTCACGCTCGCGAAGTACCGCGGCGTCGAGGAAGGGTTGAGGAACGTCTACGTCCGGCCCGTCGAACTGAAGGGCGGCCGGCGGCTCTCCTTCCTCTACCGCTACCGGACGCGCGACGCGGTCAGGAACCACACCTACGAAGAGGGCGCGCGGCTCCTGCGCGAGCTGCTCGGCGCGCAGTTTTCGAGCGGCCACCTCTTCACCCCGGGGGAAGACCTGCGGCTTGAGATAAGCCGGAAGGGCGAGGCGCGTCTCACCTCACACGCGCCGACGTTATCCACCCCTTCCGCGTCCGGGCACGAGCGGCGGAAGCGCCGCCCCATCGACACGGCGGGCAGCGTCTACCTGCGCGAGCTCGGCGTGACGAACGAGCGCGGCGAGGTGCGCCCGGCGATGGGCGACAAGCTCCGCCAGATAAACAGGTTCGTCGAGATAGTCGCGGGGCTCTACGACACTTCGCCGCTCAAGGGGAGGGAGGAGTTGTCGGTCGCGGACGTGGGCTCGGGGAAGGGCTATCTGACGTTCGCGCTCTACGACTACTTAAATAACGTGCGCGGCGTGCGCGCCGCGGTCACGGGCGTCGAGGCGCGCGCGGAGCTGGTCGAGTTTTGCAACGAGGTCGCGCGGCGCGCGGGCTTCCGCAGGCTCGAATTCCGCGCGGGCCTCATCGACGACTTCGAGCTGCCGCGCGCCGACGTGCTCATCGCGCTCCACGCGTGCGACACGGCGACCGACGACGCCATCCATAAAGGCGTCGGGGCCGGGGCCGCCCTCATCGTCACGGCGCCGTGCTGCCACAAGGAGGTGCGGCCGCAGATCGTCGTCCCCGCACAGCTCCGCGGCGTGCTGCGCCACGGCCACCTGCTCGAACGCG
The DNA here is from genome assembly GCA_036389235.1 of Pyrinomonadaceae bacterium. Classification (GTDB taxonomy): domain Bacteria; phylum Acidobacteriota; class Blastocatellia; order Pyrinomonadales; family Pyrinomonadaceae; genus QHXN01. Next base: position 14,722 of record DASVQJ010000087.1, read on the forward strand.
AGGCCGAGTCGGTCACGGACTCTCTGCGCGCACTCCTGCTCGAATCGGCCGGCTACCGCGTCAAGGTCTTCGAGTTCGTCTCCACCGAACACACGCGCAAGAACACCATGATCGCCGCCGTCCGCCGCGACGACGCGCCGAACGGGGAGGCCGCGCTCGCGGAGTTCCGCGCCCTCAAAGAGTTCTACGGCATCCGCGAGCAGCGCCTCGAAACGCTGCTCTGCGCCGGCGGCGAGCCCCCCTCCGAATAAACTTATCGCAGCACCCACATAACAAAGGACCACCCGCTACCGCGGGTGGTCCTGACCTCTCTGGCAGTCGCATCCGTTTGAACGCCGCTCTAACTCCCGCCGAACGGAGGGGGCGTCTGCCGGGGCGCCGCGTCGCGGGCTTCGTGCGTCGCGGGCCTGAAGTCGGGCGGGGGCGGGGGTATGTTGGGGATGCAGGTGACGTGGCGCGCGCGCTCGGCCTGCCGCCGGTCGATGCCGCGCACGACCATGATGGCGAGCGCGGCCGAGACGATGCCGACCACGTCGGAGACCAGTTCGACGCCCGTGAGGAAGCCCTCCATGCCGTCGGCGCGGGAGCCGAACTGCCATGTGAAGTTGTCGAGGATGTTCGACGCGACCCACGTGAGCCACCAGCCGAGCAGCAGCGGCGGCGCAGAGCCCGCCGTCGAATAGAACAAGTCCGCCTCGCTGTGGACGGACGGGTCGCTCTTGACCCAGACCTCCTTGACGGCCTTGTAAGGGAGAAAGAGGCTGGCTATCGGGATGAAGAAGGTGGCCACGGCCCAGCCCGGCGTGTGCTCGATTTTCGCCTTCGGATTGCCGAGCGCCGGGAGGTTCTTCACGACGCGGTGGAGCCAGACGAGGAAGGCGACGACCAGCGCGAGGAAGACGAAGAACGTCGCCAGCGCGACGAAGAAGTTCGCCAGGTCGCCGAGCGTGAGCTGCTCCTGTTCGCCCTCGGCGGCGGCCAGGACGAGCGGCGGCAGCGCGAGCTGCGCCAGGTTCGCGAGGAAGGACGAGGCCGCCACGACGATGTACGCGACGAAGAGCGCGACCACGACCGACGCGCGCGTGTGCGCGGAGACGAAGGGCTCGCTCGACACAAGCCCGCCCGGCGTCTGCCCCGGATTGAACGGCGTCTCCATCCCCCGCAAGCCCCCCCTTTAAGCCTTCAGTCGCCGGTCATCGTCTCGGGCTGGCGGGAAGAGAACTCGCGCCACGTGAGCGGCTGCGAGCCGTCGTCGAGTCTCACCATCGAGATGCAGCCGGGGACGGGGCAGACGAGGTAGCAGAGGTTGCAGCCGACGCACTCGTGCTCGTCCACGACGGGGTAGCGCCCGGCCTCCAACTGCACGAGCGGGATGCACTGGTGCGCGCCGTCCTCGCAGGCGATGTGGCAGAGGTTGCACTGGATGCACTTGGCGTGGTCGATGCGCGCGACCGTCTTGTAGTTGAGGTCGAGGTTCCCCCAGTCCGTGACGCGCGGCGCGCTCGCGCCGATGAGCTCGTTGACCGAGGCGAAGCCCTTGTCGTCGAGGTAGTTCGAGAGCCCGTCGATCAAGTCCTCGACGATGCGGTAGCCGTAGTGCATGACGGCCGTGCAGACCTGCACGTTCGTCGCGCCGAGCGCGAGGAACTCCGCCGCGTCGCGCCACGTCGAGATGCCGCCGATGCCGGAGATGGGCACGGTAACTTCGGGGTCGCGCGCCAGCTCCGAGACCATGTTGAGCGCGATGGGCTTGACCGCGGGGCCGCAGTAGCCGCCGTGCGCGGCCATGCCGTTGACGTTCGGGTGCGGGACGAGCGTGTCGAGGTTGACGCCCATCACCGAGTTGATGGTGTTGATGAGCGAGAGGGCGTCGGCGCCGCCGCGCACGGCCGCGCGCGCGGGCGGGTTGATGCTCGTCACGTTGGGCGTGAGCTTGACGATGACGGGGATGCTCGCCGCCTCCTTCACCCACTCCGTCACCATGCAGGTGTAGTCGGGCACCTGCCCCATCGCCGCGCCCATCCCGCGCTCGCTCATCCCGTGCGGGCAGCCGAAGTTCAGCTCGAAGCCGTCGCAGCCCGTGTCCTCGGCGCGCTTGACGATCTCGTGCCACGCCTCGCGCTTCGACTCGACCATGAGCGAGACGATGACGGCGTGCTTCGGGTACTTGCGCTTGCACTCGCGTATCTCGCGCAGGTTGACTTCGAGCGGGCGGTCGGTAATCAGCTCGATGTTGTTCAGGCCCATCATGCGCTGCGGGCCGTAATCGACCGCGGCGAGGCGCGAGCAGACGTTGCGGATGGGCTCGCCCAGGGTCTTCCACACCGCGCCGCCCCAGCCCGCGTCGAACGCGCGCTCGACCATCGAGCCCATGTTCGTCGGCGGCGCCGACGCCAGCCAGAACGGGTTGGGCGACTTGATGCCCGCGAAATCAACACTCAGGTCTGCCATCTTTTCTCACGTCCTTGTCTTTGAAGATCAGTTGCTGTCGTCCGGCACGGGGCGCCCGTACAAGTAGCAGCGCGAGACGGCGAGGCCGCCCTTGACGAGGTAGCCGCCCAGCCTGTCGAGCGAGCAGACCACGTCCACCTCGCCGCCGATGGTGTGGAGCCTCGCCCAGGAGAAGTCCCGGCCGGTGGCCGTGTTGGTAATGATGTCCGTGTCGTTGACGTAGCCGGAGACCTCCGCGTGCGCCGACTGCAACTCGCCGCCCTCGCCGCGCTGTCGGTCGTAGATGAGCGCCGGGATGAAATGCTTGTAGCCCCAACCGTAGCCCTCGTCGTTGGCCGGGTACGCCTTCTCGTACGCCCCCTCGTCCTCGAACCCGGTCATGCTGAACGAGAAGGCCGTGAGCTGGATGGTGCCCACGCGCGGCAGGCTCAGCGAGTCGTAGCGGTGGAAGTCGACGGCGTCGAAGATGAAGGGGTTGCGCCCCGCGACCCAGCCGGCGCCCTCGCACGCCCTGCCGCGGCAGAGGAACGCGCCGTCCGAGATCATCTCGTCCCGGCGCGGCGTCTTCTCGATGAGCGCGACCTTCATGCGCGCCTCGCCCGCGTAGAACGTCTTGAAGATCATCTCGGGCTTGCCGTCCTTCACGTCCGCCCACAACTCGACGCGCTCGCCGACCTCCCACCTCAGGTATTGATACCCGCCGGTCTCGACCAACTCCCCCTCTTCGCAGAGGCGCTGGTGGGTCTCAAGGAGGGCGTCGGCGCCCCGCCCGGGGAACCCGACGCACGCGGCGAAAATCATAAGGGTGCTCCTTGTGAAGGGAGGAGTGACGCGGGCACGGCCGCGTCAGTGCGCCTTGACGTCCTGCGTCTCCTCGGGCAGAGGCACGCGCGCGCCCGCGAACTCGACGCGCTCGCCGGAGAGGGCGAGGTGTATGCCCTGCGCGGCGAGCTTGCCCATCTGCGAGGCGTCCACGGCCTCGCGCCCGCCGTTGACGCAGTCGCCGCCGGCGAAGAACTTGGGGTTGCCGGTGCGCATCGTCCCGGGCTCGACGACGACGCGGCCGGCCTTGTCCAACTCGACGCCGGGGATGGAAGAGAAGAACTCGCGCATCTTCTGCTGCCCCGTCGCCTTGATGACCGTGTCGACCTCGACGACGAACTCGGAGCCCTCGACGACGACGGCCGAGCGGCGGCCCGACGAGTCGGGCTCGCCCGGCTCCGTGCGGACGCAGCGCAGACCGGCGGCGCGCGCGCCCGACTCGTCGGCGACGACCTCGACCGGCGCCGTGTGCCAGAGGAACTCGACGGCGTCCTGCTTGGCGAGCGTGTACTCGTACTCGTAGGCGGGCATCTCGGCCTGGCCGCGCCGGTAGACGAGCAGGACGCGCTCGGCGCCGAGCCGGCGCGCCTGCGTCACGGCGTCGATGGCCGTGTTGCCCGCGCCGACGACGGCGACCGTGCGGCCGAGCGGCACCGTCTCCCAGCGCCGCGACTTGATGCGCTCGATGACGTAGAGCGCGTCGTAGACGCCCTCCAACTCCTCGCCGGGTATGTTCAGGCGCCCGGTCTCGCCGAGCCCCACGCCGAGGAAGACCCCGTCGTGTTTCGACTCAAGCTCCCCGACGGTTACGTCGCGGCCGACCTCCGTCGAGAGGCGGAAGTTGACGCCGAGCCGCTCGACCTGCCGCGCCTCTTCGGTCGAGACGCGCTGCGTCATCTTGTACTCGGCCATGCCGTAGGTGTCGAGGCCGCCCGGCAGCGCCTTGCGCTCGTAGACCGTCACGTCGTAGCCGAGCCGCGCGAGGTACGTCGCGCACGAGAGGCCCGCCGGGCCGGAGCCGACCACGCCGACCGACTTGCCGTTCGGCGCGCCCGCCTTCAAGACCTCGCGCCCCGTCCCGAAAGCGTAGTCGGTGGCGTAGCGCTGGAGCCGCCCGATCTCGATGGGCCGCTGCATCAGCGTGTTCTCGACGCACGCGCCCTCGCACAGGACCTCGACCGGGCAGACGCGCGCGCAGGTGGCGCCGATGGGGTTGGCGTCGAAGATGACGCGCGCCGAGCCCACGAGGTTCCCGCTCGCGATCTTCTTGATGAAGGCCGGCACGTCGATGTGCGTCGGGCACGCGCGCGTGCACGGCGCGTCGAAGCAGTAGACGCACCGGTTCGCCTCGAACAGCGCCTCGGCGTCCGTCAGAGGCGGCGCGATCTCGCGGAAGTTCCGCTCGATCTCCTCGGGTGGAATGGCAGGGGTCAGAGTGTTGGACATATCCTTTTCAGTTCAAACAGGCAAGTTGAGTAAAGGGCGGTTAACCACAGAGGCACAGAGTGCGCGGAGGGGGCACAGAGTCTTGAATTCTCTGTGCTTCCTCCGTGCCCTCCGCGCCTCTGTGGTTAACTCAACTCGCATGACCTGCAAGGTGGCGATTGAAACGGCCTCTTAGTCGGCGACCAACGCCTGGTAAGTGTCGGGCCGGCGGTCGCGGTAGAACTGCCAGGTGTTGCGGACTTCGCGAATCTTGTCCAGGTCGAGGTCGGCGACGACGAGGGCGTCCCGGTCGCGCGGCGCCTCGGCGATGATCTGGCCCCGGGGGTCGCAGAAGTAGCTCTGGCCGTAGAACTCGCCGATGTCCCACGGCTGCTCGTGGCCGACGCGGTTGATGGCGCCCACGAAGTAACCGTTGGCGACGGCGTGCGCCGGCTGTTCCAGCTTCCAAAGGTATTCGGAGAGTCCCGCGACCGTGGCCGAGGGGTTGAAGACGATCTCGGCGCCGTTCAAACCTAAAGCGCGCGCGCCCTCCGGGAAGTGGCGGTCGTAGCAGATGTAGACGCCGACGCGCGCGTAGGCCGTCTCGAAAGTCGGGTAGCCGAGGTTGCCCGGGCGGAAGTAGAACTTCTCCCAGAAGCCCGGGTTGACGTGCGGGATGTGGTTCTTGCGGTACTTGCCGAGGTACTTGCCGTCGGCGTCCACGACGGCCGCGGTGTTGTAGTAGACGCCCGCGATCTCCTCCTCGTAGATGGGCACGACGATGACCATCGAGTGCTTCTTCGCCACCTCCTGCATGAGCTTGACGGTCGGGCCGTCGGGGATGCGCTCGACGGCCTCGTACCAGCGCGTCTGCTGCTCGGCGCAGAAGTAGGGCGTGGTGAAGACCTCCTGCATGCAGAGTATCTGCACGCCCTGCGCGCCGGCCTCTTCGATGAGCTTGAGGTGCTTCTCAAGGTTGAGCCGCTTGATCTCCTCGATGGGGGCGTCGGCCGGGGCGGCCGTGGTCGCCTGTATCAGTCCGCATTTGACGGTGCGTGCCATTAAAACCTCCGTGCCTCTCTCTTTAAGATTATCGTTAACGCGCTGACCTTCGCGCGCACGGCCTTCAGCCGAGCTTCTCCCAGGTCTTGGTGATCTCGGACATCTTCCGCTCGTCGACGACGTACGACTCGAAGTAGCCGCAGCGCGTGCAGATGAGGTGCTCGACCGGGCTGGCCGCGGTCAGCCAGCCCGTGCGGACGTAGACGCCGCCGCCCCCGTCGCCGCCGTGGCTGATGCCGTTCACCTTGCGGTAGACGGTCGGCGTCCCGCACTTCACGCAGAGCCCCCTCCTCATACGGAAACCTCCATGCAGAAATTCATTCGCCCGTCACGGCGACCCCGGCGTGAGCCCGGGCGGCCCCGGCGGCGCTCGGCGGCGCCAACTTCGTCAACCCGTAATGTGCCGCGAAGGCGACGCCGAAGCCCACGAACCACGCGTAATCGTAGAGCACCCTGAGCGACGGCACCAGCAGCCCGACCCACGCGAAGAGGCAGCCCAGCAGCGTCGCCGCGACGGCGCGCCAGTTCCACCCGGCAGTGTACGTGTAGACGCCCCGCCGGCGGTAGAGGTCTGCGAGCGCGAGGCGCTTGCGGCGCACGAGCCAGTAGTCCGCGATGAGCACCCCGGCGATGGAGCCCAGCCCGCCCGAGTACCCGAGCAGCCAGGAGAAGATGTAGCCCGAAGGGTCGGCCAAAAGCCGCCACGGCTGCATCAGGATGCCGATGACGCCCGTGATGAGCCCGCCGAGGCGGAACGAGATCAGCCGCGGGAAGGCGTTGGCGAAGTCGTTCGCGGGCGAGACGACGTTGGCCGCGATGTTGACCGAGAGCGTCGCCACCACGACCGTGAACATCGAGACGGCGACGACGACCGGGTGCTCGAAGCGCCCGACCAGCTTCACGGGGTCCCACACGTCGCCCGCGGCCATGTCCGGGTAGATCACCATCGCGGCCGAGGTGATGAGCACGCCCATCGCGGCGAAGACCGTCATCGTCGAGGGCAGGGCGACGACCTGCCCGACGGCCTGCTCGCGCTGGCTCCGGCCGAAGCGCGTGAAGTCGGGCATGTTCAGGGAGAGCGTGGCCCAGAAGCCGATCATCGCCGTCAGGGAGGGGATGAAGATGGGCCAGAACTCGCCGAGCGTCCTGAAGCGCGTGGGCTGCGTCAGGATGTGGCCGAGGCCGCCCGCGCGCCAGAGCGCCCACGCCACCAGCAGCGCCGTCATCACCAGCACGAAGGGCGCGGCCCAGTTCTCGACGTGGCGCAACAGGTCCATCCCGCGGTAGATGATGTAGATGTTCATCCCCCAGAAGAGGAGGAACGAGAGCCACTCGGTCGTCGTGTGGCCGCCCGCACCCGGGCCGAGCAGCGTGTGCCAGCCGGGCACGAGCGCCTTCATCAGCACGTCAATGGCCTGCCCGCCGATCCACGCCTGGATGCCGAACCAGCCGCACGCGACGATGGCGCGCATGATGGCCGGCAGGTTCGAGCCGACCGTGCCGTAGGCGGCGCGCGCGAAGACGGGGAAGGGGATGCCGTACTTCGTGCCCGGGTGCGAGTTCAACAGGATCGGCGCGAGCACGATGGTGTTGCCGAGCAGGATGGTGACGAGCGCCTGCCACCAGTTCATCCCCGCGCTGATGAGCCCCGAGGCCATCATGTAGGTCGGGATGCAGTGGGCCATGCTGATCCACAGCGCCGCGTAGTTGTAGGTCGTCCACGTCCGGCGCTCCACGGGCACGGGCGCGAGGTCTTCGTTGTAGAGCGGGCTGCGGCGAATCTCCGCCTCCGCGCCCCCCCTCAACTCGACGCGCCCGTCCTCGTGCCGGATGACTTCCGCGTCCGTCGCCGTCTGCATGATGGCTTCAACCTTTCGTGCCGCGCCCCGGGGGCCGTCTACTCCAGCTCGAACCTGACCGTGACGCGTGCGCTGACCTTTATGAGCCCGAGCGCGAGCGTGCCCTCGGAGTCGGTGGCGCCTTCGCGGTCGGTGGAGACCGCGTTCGAGAGGTAGTTCGGCCCGCCGCCGCGGGCGGGCGTCTCCTCCTCGATGGTGATGGCCCTGCCGATCTTCTGGCCGACGGCGCCGGCGAGCGCGGCGGCCTTCTCCTGCGCGGCCTTCATCGCCATCGCGTGCGCCTGGTCGCGGTACTTGCGCATCTGCGAGGTCGAGAAGCTGATGCTGTTGATGCGCCAGACGCCGAAGTCGAGCACTTCCGAGAGCAGCCCCTCCGCGCGCGTCACGTCGCGCAGGGTGAAGACGAGGTCTTTGCGCACCCAGTAGCCGAGGAACGCCTTCGAGTCGTCGTTGCCCTTGAAGCGGGGCTCGACCTTGACGTAGTCGGTCTGCGTGTCGGACTCCGCCACGCCGTGCTTCTTCGCCAGCGCGATGAGCCCCTTCAGCCGCTCGTCCGTCTGCGCCTTCGCCGCCTTCAGCTCTTTGCCGAAGTGCTGCAAGGTCACGTCGAACCTGACCTCGTCGGGCGCGATGTTCATCTCGGCCTCGCCCGCGACGGTGACGTGGGGCGGCTCGGGCCTCCCCTGGGCCGAAGCGGGGGCGGCGGAAGACAGGAGCATGAGGAGAATCGCGAACGCGCGCTGGGCTTGCCTCATCTTTCCTCCAGGGTTTTCGGGGACGGGGGGAGTCGCGTCACATCGTCACGCAGGTGCCGCGCTTGAGGAACTGGCCCGCGCCCGGCTTGCCCTTGAACTCGCCGCCCTCGACGACTATCCGGCCGCGCGACAGCACCGTCTCGACGACGCCCCGCACCTTGCGCCCCTCGTAGGCCGAGTAGTCGACGTTCATGTGGTGCGTCGCCGCCGAGATGGTCTGCACGGCGTCGGGGTCGAAGACGACGATGTCGGCGTCGGAGCCGACGGCGATGGTGCCCTTGCGCGGGAAGAGGCCGAACATCTTGGCCGCGGCCGTCGAGGTCAGCTCGACGAAGCGGTTGAGCGACACGCGGCCCTGCGCGACGCCGCCGTCGTAGATGAGCGACATGCGGTGCTCGACGCCGGGCGCGCCGTTCGGGATTTTCGAGAAGTCGTCGCGGCCCAGCTCCTTCTGCTCCTTCATGCAGAAGGGGCAGTGGTCGGTGGAGATGACTTGCAGGTCGTCGGTCTTCAGGCCCTTCCACAGCTCGTCCTGGTTCCAGCGCTCGCGCAGCGGCGGCGTCATCACGTACTTCGCGCCCTCGAAGCCCTCGCCGTAATCCTCTATCGAGAGGAAGAGGTACTGCGGGCAGGTCTCGGCGAAGGCGGGCAGGCCGCGGTCGCGCGCCTCGCGGACTTGGTTGAGCGCGTCGGCGCAGGAGAGGTGGACGATGTAGACGGGCGACTCGGCCATCTCTGCGAGCCGGATGGCGCGGTGGACGCCCTCGGCCTCGGCGATGGTGGGCCGGGTCAGCGCGTGGTACTTCGGCGCCGTGCGCCCTTCCGCCAGCGCGCGCTTGATGATCTCGTTGATGACGATGCCGTTCTCGGCGTGCATGCAGACGAGCCCGCCGCGCTCGCCCGCCGCCGACATCGCGCGGAAGATGGTCGCGTCGTCGGCGAGGAAGACGCCCGGGTAGGCCATGAACAGCTTGAAGCTCGTCACGCCCTCGTCCATCACCGTGTGCAGCTCTTCGGTCTGGTTGTCCTCAAGCTCCGTCGTGATGAGGTGGAAGCCGTAGTCGATCACGCACTTCCCCTCGGCCTTCCTGTGCCAGTTGTCCACGCCCTCGATGAGCGCCTGACCCTTGTACTGCACGGCGAAGTCGATGATCGTCGTCGTCCCGCCGTGGGCCGCCGCAATCGTCCCCGTCCGGAAGTCGTCCGACGCCTCCGTCCCCCCGAACGGCAACTCCATGTGCGTGTGCGGGTCGATGCCGCCCGGGATGACGAGCTTGCCCGCCGCGTCAATCACGCGGTCGGCCTCCACGTCGAGCTTCGCCCCGATGGTCGAGACCGTCTCGCCCTCAATCAGAACGTCGGCCCTGTAATCGTCAACCGCCGTCACCACTCGCCCGTTACGAATCAGAGTTCTCATCAACTTATGATCTCTCCCATAACAGTTTTGGCCCGTTGTAGGTGAGCGAGACTACGTTGAGAATGTTCCGCCCGATAATGCCCCAGTCCTGTTCGGCGAGCAGGAACTGGCCGCGGAACGTCAGACCGAGGAAGACCATCTCTGCGCGAACGGCGCGCGCGACGCTTGAGCCGCCTCCGAAACCTTCGAGTGCGTAACCGCCTCCTGATTGACTCAACCCAATTTCGCCGGCGACGGCTTGCGGTAAGAGCGTCACGTCAGCGCCCGTGTCGAGCAGCATCGCGACGCCGTCTCTCGTGACGCCGCTTTCCGGGTTGCGGAGTGTCACAACCGCGACGGGGGCCGGCGGTGTAAATCGGGCCGAGTCGTAATCAGGCATCTCTTTAAGGCTCTGTGACCTCCATCTCGAAGTCGGCCGCCTGTTCGGGGCGAGCGAGGCGCGGGCTCGGGAGGCGTACACCCTGGGCCTGAACTTCGACGCCGGGAACGACGATGTACACTTTAGTCCCTTCGGGCAGGCGGACGTCGGAGCTGAGTTTGATTTGCCCCTGCTCGACGACCCCTTCAAACGTTTCGGCGCTCATACTTTTACTCCCGGTGGAACAAATCACGCGGTCATAGTCATATTGTACCTAGCGCCGCGTCGAGCGCGCCGGTCAGTTCGTCAATCGTGTCCTTCGTCGAGTTGAGCATGACGCCGGTGCGGATGACGTTGCCGTAGAGGCCGCCTTTGCCGATGAGGACGCCGCGGCGCTTGGTCTCCTCGAAGACTTTGAGGACGGACTGCGGGTCGGGCTCTTTGGTCTCGCGGTCTTTGACCAGTTCGAGCGCCTGCATGAGGCCGAGGCCGCGCACGTCCCCGACGACGGCGTACTTCTCTTTGAGTTCTTCGAGGCGCTGGCGGAAGTACGCGCCGACTTCGGCGGCGTTGCGGCGGAGGTCTTCCTCCTCGATGACCTTAATCACGGCCAGCGCGGCCGTCATCGAGACGGGGTTGCCGCCGAAGGTGGAGAAGGTCAGCCCCGGAAACTTGTCGGCGACCTCGGGCGTGGCGACGGTGATGCCGACGGGGACGCCGTTGCCGAGGCCCTTGGCGGAGGTGATGATGTCGGGCTCGACGTTCCAGTGCTCGATGCCGAACCACTTGTCGCCGGTGCGCCCCCAGGCGGTCTGCACCTCGTCGGCGATGAAGAGGCCGCCGTGCTTGCGCGTGATCTCGGCCACGCGCTCGAAGTAGCCGGGCGGGGGGACGATGAAGCCGCCGACGCCGAGGACGGGCTCGGCCATGAAGGCCGCGATCTCGCCCGTCGTCGAGGTCATGATCAACTCTTCCACGTCCTCCGCGCACGCGAGGCCGCAGTTCTCCGGCGAGAGCTTGAAGGGGCAGCGGTAGCAGTAGGGCGCGCGCGCGTGAACGATCCCCGCGACCTGCGGCGGCAGCGGGCGCCACGTCGAATGGCCGACCGCTGACAGGGCCGTCGCCGAGCGCCCCGAGTAGCTGTGGCGCAGGACGACGATCTCGTGCCGGCCCGTGGCGGTCTTGGCGGCGTGGATGGCGGTGTCGTCGGCCTCCGTGCCGCTGTTGGTGAAGAAGGATTTCTTCAGGCGGCCGGGCGTGATCTGGTAGAGCTTCTCGGCGAGGTCGGACTGCGGCTTGTTGGCGTAGAGCGTCGAGGTGTGCTGGATGGCGCGCGCCTGCTCGACGACCGCCTCGGTCACCTTCGGGTGGGCGTGGCCGACGCTGACGGTGAGCACGCCGCCGAAGCAGTCGAGGTAGCGGTCGCCCTTGTCGTCCCACACGTACTGCCCCTCGCCGCGGACGAGCGCGAGCGGCTCCTGGTAGTACATCGCGACCGCGGGGAAGAGGTACTGCTTGTGCTTCTCGACGATCTCGGAGCCGGTCGGCCTGGTCTCGGCCGCGTTCAGTTGGGGTTCGGCGGTGCTCATGTTTCGTCTCTCCGGAGGTGTCTGGAAGTTAAGTGCGCCTCAGGCCGACTTCGTCTTCGGGGCCTTGTAGGCTTTGGAGTCGTTCTTGATGCGGTAGAAGATGACGTACGCGCCCCACGCGACGGAGGCGACCATCGCCAGCGCGGCCACAATGCCGCCGAGCTTGGCGCCGAGCGCGCCTTTAATCGTGCTGTCGATCCGTGAGGAGTTCAAGAAGCCGAGCACGACGGGCGCGAGTCCGAGGATCAACAGCGCGTAGACGCGCAGCACGCGCAGGGGCGAGATGGGCGTGCGGCCGAGGATTTCGAAGTAGGACTCCGTGCGGCCGTAGCTGTTCTGCTGCCGCTTCGGGTTGATGACGTAAGAGCCGAGCGGCGCGACGGGGAACATCGCGGCGACCACCCAGCGCGTCGCCTCCCAGGTGCCGTCTTCGCGCTCGCGGTAGTCGAGCAGCGTCGTGCCGAACCCGTTGAAGGTGTTGAAGGACGGCGCGGTCGTCTCCTTCACGCGCTCGGTGAGCTTCTTAATCTCGTCGAGGCCGTGCTGGAAGACGGCGGCCCCGAGCGGCTCGCCGCAGCTCGAACACTTCGAGTTAACGTCGGCGTCGGGGTTCGACGCCCGACAGGAGGGGCAGTTGACCGCGACCCGCCTGGCTTCGGTGCTCGTGCTCATCTGTGTCGTAAAGGGGCGGCGCTAGTAGAGGTTCCCCTCGCGCTTGCGGCCGGTGTAGTCGACGTAGACCACCTTCAGCTCGGTGTAGAAGTCGAGCGCGGTCGAGCCCTGCTCGAAGGCGCCGACGCCCGTGGACTTGATGCCGCCGAAGGGGACGTGCGCCTCGCCGCCCGTGGTGGGCGAGTTGATGTGCGTCATGCCGGTCTCGATCTCGTCCACGAAGCGGAAGACGCTCGTCGCGTCCTGGGTGAAGATGGAGGAGGAGAGCCCGAACTCGCTGTCGTTGGCGACCTGCAAGGCTTCGTCGAAGTCCTTCACGCGCAGGACGGAGAGCACGGGGCCGAAGACCTCCTCGCGCGCGATGCGCATGTCGGGCGTGACGCGGTCGAAGACGGTGGGCTGGACGAAGAAGCCTTTACGCAGGCCCGCGCCGTCCGCCGGCCCCCCGCCGCAGACCAGCTCCGCGCCGTCCTCGCGCGCCACGTCCATGTAGGAGAGGACGGACTTGAACTGGCTCGCGTCCACGATGGGGCCGACCTCCGTCTCCGGGCTCATCCCGTCGCCGAGCCGGAGGGCCTTCGCGCGCGCGCCGATGCGCCTGACGAACTCGTCGGCGACGGACTCGACGACGACCGCGCGGCTCGTCGCCGTGCAGCGCTGCCCCGCCGAGCCGAACGCCCCCTGCGCGGTCGATTCGACCGCGAGCGACATGTCCGCGTCTTCGAGCACGACGACGGGGTTCTTGCCGCCCATCTCGCACTGCACGCGTACGCCGCGCCGCGCGGCCTGCTCGTAGAGCTTGACGCCGACCCCGTTCGAGCCGGTGAAGGAGATGGCGCGCACGGCCGGGTGGCCGACGATCTCGTCGCCGGCCTCCGACCCCGAGCCGAGGACGAGGTTGATGACGCCCGCCGGCACGCCCGCCTCCGCCAGCAGCTCGACGATGCGGACGGCCGTCGCGGGCGTGTTCGTCGCGGGCTTGAAGACGACCGTGTTGCCCGCGACGAGCGCCGGCGCGAGCTTCCAGACGGGGATGGCGACGGGGAAGTTCCAGGGCGTGACGACGGCGACGACGCCGTGCGGCTGCCTGAGGGTGTATGCGAAGTTCGAGGGCAGCTCCGAAGGGATGGTCTCGCCGTTCATGCGGCGCGACTCGCCGGCGCAGAAGTCCGCGACGTTGATGGCGCGCTGCAACTCGCCGCGCGCCTCCGAGACGGTCTTGCCCTCCTCGCGCGTGAGCAGCGCGGCCAGCGTCTCCTTGTGCTCTTCGAGCAGGCGGGCGAAGCGGGCGACGACGCGTCCGCGCGCGGGGGCGGGCGTCGCGCGCCAGCCGCGGAAGGCTTCCGCCGCCGCCTCGACCGCGCGCCGCGCCTCCTCGCGCGTCGAGAGCCGCACCGTTCCTAAAACGTCTTCCGTGTTCGCGGGGTTGACGTTGTCGGCGGTCTTCTGCGACGAAGACTCGACCCACTCACCTTTGACGAAGTTGCGGTAGGTGTCCATGCGTTGGCTTGTTAATTTGAATTTTCGGCGCCCGGTATGGAAGCGGCCGTCATACAGGCGCGGCTGCCGGAGACCGCGAAAATATACCACACGCCGGGCGCGCGGGGGCGAAAAATGAGGAAAGGCTTAGCCATTTTTTGCAATCCTCCGCTATGATGTTCGGCGTCGTTTGCATAGCGGTCAGTACCACACGCGGCAGCGGGTGGGTCTTTGTGATTCGGCGCACGCCGTTGTCGGAAGGCCCGCCCGCTACCGCGGGTGGCACTGACCTGCTTTCCCGCTAACTTACGATAAGAATGGCCTCTAAGACGGAAAACATTAAAAACCTACGCGAGCTGCTGGAGGCGCGCGCCGACGCCTCGCCCGAGAAGGTCTTCCTCTTCTCGGAGGCCGACGGCCGCCGCTTCACCTACCGCGAGTTCGACGCGGCCGTGAACCGCGCGGCGAACATGCTCTCGGCGCGCGGGGTGGGGAAGGGGGACGTTGTCAGCCTGCTCTTGCCGAACAGCGCCGAGTACGTGGTCTCTTATTTCGCCTGCTTCAAGCTCGGCGCGCTGGCGGGGCCGGTCAACTCGCTCCTCAAGCCGGAGGAGATGGCCTACGTCGTCGGCAACTCCGAAACGAAGCTCATCCTTTACAGCACGCGGTTCGGCGAGCAGGTCTCGGAGCTAAAACGAGAGGTGTCGTCACTACGCGAAGCCGTCGTCTTTGACGACGAGCGCGCGGCGACAGAAGGTCAGAAGGACGGGCCGGGCGCGTGGGGCGGGACCGGACTGACGGGGGACGACGAGGCCGTCATCATCTACACGTCGGGGACGACGGGGAAGCCTAAAGGGTGTCTGCTCACGCACGGCAACCTGCTCGCCAACGCGCGGCAGATCGTCGGGTGGCTGGGCTTCGGCGAGGACGACAGGCTTTTGACCGTCATGCCGCTCTTCCACATGAACGCCGTCTCCGTGACGACCGTGAGCGCTCTCTACGCGGGCGGCTCGACGGTGACGTGCGAGCGCTTCTCGGCCTCGCGCTTCTGGCAGATCGTCGGCGACTACCGGGTCACCTCCTTCGGCTCGGTCGCGACGATGCTCTCGATGCTGCTCAAGACCTACCCCGACGGCGTGCCCGAGGGGCTGAGCACGGAACAGCTCCGCTTCGCCATGTGCGGCTCGGCGCCCGTGCCGGCCGAGGTCATGCGCCGCTTCGAGGAGACTTTCGACTGCCTCGTCGTCGAGGGCTACGGCCTGTCGGAGTCCACCTGCCGCTCGACCTTCAACCCGCCGGATAAGCGCCGGCGGCCCGGCTCCTGCGGCATCCCCATCGGCAACGAGATGCGCGTCGTGGACGAAGACGACAACGAGCTGCCCGACGGCGAGGCCGGCGAGATCGTCATGCGCGGCGAGAACGTCTTCAAAGGCTACTTCAAGAACGAGGAGGCGACGGCGCGCGCCTTCCGCGGCGGCTGGTTCCACACGGGCGACGTGGGCTTCCGCGACGCCGAGGGCTTCTACCACATTATCGACCGCAAGTCCGACATGGTCATCCGCGGCGGCGAGAACATCTACCCGCGCGAGATAGACGAGCTGCTCTACAGGCACCCCGCGGTCGCGGAGGCCGCCGCCTTCGGCGTCCCCGACCCGCTCTACGGCGAGGACGTGGCCGCCTTCGTCGTCCTCAAGGAAGGGCGCGAGGCTTCGGGCGAAGAGATCGCGGCCTACTGCCGCGAGCACCTCGCCGACTACAAGTGCCCCAAGTCCGTGCGCGTCGTCGCCGCGCTCCCGAAGGGGCCGACGGGCAAGGTGCTCAAGCGCGAGCTGCAAGCGCTTTGGCGGGAAATGCAGTAGGCTGTAGGCAATTCACAAGGTTTTCGCTCCGTAGGAGCGGGATGTTTATAGTTACAAGTTATCTTCTGTTTCCAAGCTCCGCAGGAGCGGCGTATCACATGTCGCCCCTGACGGGGCTCCGGACAAATTAATGCGCCGGGGCTATAAACATGAAGCCCCCCCGGGGCTTTCCAAACAATTCGAACTGCCTAGCCATCTGCCTACTGCCTACTGACATATGGCGAAGATAAAAGACAAGGTGGAGAACGCGCTCAACGAGGCGCGGATGCTCGTGTTGGGCGCGCAGGTGCTCGTCGGGTTCCAGTTCCGCTCGGTCTTCGAGCAGGGGTTCGACAAGCTGCCGCTGCCGTCGCAGTTGTTGAAGATGGCGGGGCTCGGGCTGCTGCTCCTGACGGTCGCGCTCATCATCTCGCCGGCGGCCTACCACCGGCTGGTCGAGCGGGGCGAGGACACGCACGAGATACACCGCTACACTTCGAAGCTGATGACGTGGGCGTTGCTGCCCTTCTCGCTGGGGCTGGGCATCGACTTCTACGTGGCGGCGGAGAAGGTCTTCGGGCGGAAGGCGGGCGCGGCGGCGGGGCTCTTCGGGACTTTGCTGGCGGCCTCGTTCTGGTATCTGCTCGAATTCTACATGCGGCGCGAGCGCGCGGGCGAGATCAAAGCGGCGAAGGGGGAGAGCGAGATGTCGGAAGGGAAGTCGGAAGGCGGGGGCGGGAAGCAGGACGAGAAGGCGAAGCTGACCGACAAGATCAAGCACGTCCTGACCGAGTGCCGCGTCGTGCTGCCGGGCTCGCAGGCGCTCCTCGGCTTCCAGTTCATCTGCGTCCTGACGGAGAGCTTCGACAAGCTGCCCCCGCTGTCGAAGTACATACACCTCGCCGGCCTCGGGCTGAACGCCGTCGCCATCGTGCTGCTCATCACCCCGGCCGCCTACCACCGCCTGGTCGAGGAGGGCGAGGAGACGGAGCACTTCCACCGCTTCGCGTCGAAGATACTCGTCGCGGCGCTCGTCCCGCTCGCGCTGGCGCTCGCCGGCGACGTGTACGTGGTCGTCCAGAAGGTCTCGGAATCGCAGCTCGTCTCGGTCGTCTCGGCGCTCGTCGTCCTCGCGGTCTTCTGGGAGCTGTGGTTCGGCCTCACGCTCTACCGGCGCACGCAGCGGCAATACGCCGACTGAATGAATTCACGTGGGCGGACAGGGTTGACAGGATTTGGAGATTTGAAATTTCAAGTTTGAAATCTTAAACCCTTACCCTGCTCATCCAGTCCGCCCACGTGAATTGTCTTAACGTTTGGCGACGGAGAAAAACCTTGAGACTGATAATCGCCTTCCTGATTTCGGCCGTCCTGCTCGCCCCGGCGGTGTTTGCGCCGCGCGGTTTGGCCTCCTTCGACGCGGGGCCGCGAGACCAACGTGTGGCGGCGGCGGCCGAGGCCCTGCGCGGGCAGCTCGTCGCGCAGCGGCGCGACTTCCACATGCACCCGGAGCTTTCCAACCGCGAGGAGCGCACCTCGCGCGTCGTCGCCGAGCGTCTGCGCGCGCTGGGGCTGACGGACATCAAGACCGGCGTCGCGCGGCACGGCGTGACGGCGCTCTTAGTCGGCGGGAAGCCCGGCCCCGTGGTCGCCGTGCGCGCCGACATGGACGCGCTCCCCATTCAGGAAGTCAACGACGTGCCCTACAAGTCGCAGACGCCCGGCGTCAAACACGCCTGCGGTCACGACGTGCACACGACCGTCGGGCTGGGCGTCGCCGAAGTCCTCTCGAAGATGAAGGACGAAGTCCGCGGCACCGTCAAGTTCATCTTCCAGCCGGCCGAGGAGGGCGCCCCCGCGGGCGAGGAGGGCGGCGCGAAGCTGATGATTAAAGAGGGCGCGTTCGACAACCCGCGCCCGCAGGCGGTCTTCGGCCTCCACACCGAGCCGAACCTACAGGCGGGCCAGGTCGGTTACCACTCCGGGCCGGCGATGGCTTCGGCCGACACCTTTTATATTACGGTGAGGGGCAAGGCCGCCCACGGCGCGCAGCCGCAGAACGGCGTGGACTCGGTGGTCGTCGCCTCGCAGTGCGTGCTCGCGCTCCAGAACATTCGGAGCCGGCGCATAGACCCCCTGGAGCCCCTCGTCATCACCGTGGGAACCATCAACGGCGGCGACCGCTTCAACGTCATCGCCGGGGAGGTGAAGATGTCGGGCACGATGCGCACCTTCAACGACGCGGTGCGTGAGCGCGCCATCGCGCTGATGCGCGAGACGCTACAGAACGTCGGGGCCGCCTACGGCGCGACCGTCGAGCTTCAGTTCGGCGACGGCAACGCCGTCACCTACAACGAGCCCGCGCTGGTCGAAGAGACTCTGCCGACCATGCGCCGCGTCGTGGGCGCGCAGAACACGCTCGCCATCAAGCCCTTCATGCCGGCCGAAGACTTCTCCGCCTACCAGAAGATCGTCCCGGGCTTCTTCTACTTCCTCGGCGTCGGCAACCGCGCGAAGGGCATCACCGCCGGCTGGCACACCGCCGACTACGACGTTGACGAAGAGAGTCTCGTCGTCGGCGTCAAGGTGATGTCGAACGTCGTGCTGGATTACATGGAGCGCCATTCGGCCGGAGGGGCTAAGGCGGGCGGGCGATGACTCACGTCGTACTACTCGGCGACTCGGTCTTCGACAACGGCGCGTACGTCGCGGGCGGCGCCGACGTGCTGACACACCTGCGCCGGCGCGCCCCGGAGGGCTGGGACGCGACCATGCTGGCCGTGGACGGGAGCGTCGTCGAGGGCGTGCACGGGCAACTACGGCGCGTGCCGGGGGACGCGACGCACCTCGTCGTCAGCGCGGGCGGCAACGACGCGTTGCAGACCGCCCACATCCTCGAAGAGCGCGCCGGCTCGACCGCGGAGGTCTTGACGCGACTCGCGGACGTGGCCGAACAGTTTGAAGCGGGCTACGGGCGCATGCTCCGGGCCGCCGTCGGGGTTGGAAAGCCGACGGCGGTCTGCACCGTCTACTACCCGCGCTTCCCCGACGCGCGCGCGCAGAGGCTCGCGGTGACGGCGCTCACCGTCTTCAACGACGCCATCATCCGCGCCGCCTTCGGGGCCGGCGTGCCGCTCCTCGACCTCCGCCTCATCTGCAACGAAGACGCCGACTACGCCAACCCTATCGAGCCCTCCGAGGCCGGGGGCGCGAAGATTGCCGACGCTATCATCCGGCTCGTCAACGGGCACCACTTCGGGAACCGGCGGACGGAGGTGTTCGTGTGAGAGGGAAGTAGACGGCAGGCGGTAGGGATGCGCCGGTCGAACCCTGAGGATGAGAGCCGGACGGTTCGTAGCGAGAAAGGGTTTCTACCGGCTACCGGCTACCGGCTACTGTCTACTTCCCTTATGTTCTTCACAGACTCTTACCGGGCGCTCAGGCGCGGCGAGCGGGCGCTGGCCGTCCGGCGCTTCGTGACCTCCGTACTGGTCATCGCGCTCGTCGGGTTGCCCGTCGGGTTCTTTATGCTGCGTCGGTTCGAGGCGTCGGTCATCTTTCACCCGGAGCGCGCGGCGCTCGGCGGGGTGTGGCGCGTGCCGCGGGGGGCGGAAGAGGTCTGGTTTAAAAATGCCGAAGGGATGAAGCTCTACGGCTGGCTCTTTCACTCTCCGGGGCGGCCCGCCCGCGCGACGGTCTTGTACGCCCACGGGAACGGCGGGAACGTGAGCTATTGCGGTTGGGTCGGCGAGGAGTTGGCCGCGCGCGGTTTCGACGTGCTGCTCTTCGACTACCGCGGGTACGGGCGGAGCGAGGGCGAGGCCGCGGGCGAGGGCGGGCTCTACGCGGACGCGGAGGCCGCGTATGACTTTTTGACGAAGTCGCGCGGCGTGCCGGCGGGGCAGGTCGTCCTCTACGGCCAGTCGTTGGGTACGGCGGCGGCGTCGGACGTGGCGGCGCGGCGCGAGTGCGGGGCGCTCGTCCTCGAATCGGGCCTGAGCAGTGCCGCCGACATGGCCGCGGTCGTCATGCCGTGGCTGCCGCGCTTCGTGCGGGGCCTGACGAAGAACAAGCTCGACAGCGTCTCGAAGCTCCCGCGCGTCCGCTGCCCCGTGCTCGTCGTCCACGGCGACCGCGACGAAATCATCCCCGCCTCACAGGGGCGCAGGCTCTTCGAAGCCGCGCCCGGGCCGAAGCGCCTGATAATTATCGAGGGCGCCGGCCACAACGACCTTTTCAACGTCGGCGGCGAGAAGTATATTGACACGCTCGCCGAATTCCTGCGCCTGTCGATTCGACCCGAACGATGATTAAGTCCCTGCTGGTTCTTCTCTGCCTCCTTCTTCTCCCGGTCGGCGCGCACGCACAGGCAGTCCTCCGCTGGGGCGCCGACCCGAGCGGCGGCGCGCCCTACGTCTTCTCCGACCCGGCGCACCCGGACAAGTACGTCGGCTACGAGCTTGAGATGGTCGAGGCCCTTGCGGCCGCGATGGGCCGGCGGCCCGAGTTCGTCCCGACCGACTGGGAGACCATCGTCACCTCGCTCCAGCGCGGCGAGTTCGACGTGGTCGTCAACGGGCTCGAACCGACGGAAGACCGCGCGCGCGTCATCCTCTTCAGCAGGCCGTACTACATATTCCAGCTACAGCTCACCGTCCGGAAGGACGAGTCCCGCATCGGCAAGCTCGAAGACTGCCGCACGCGCGTCGTCGGCACGCTCGGCAACACGGCGGCCTCAAGGTTGATGGAGAAGGAGGGCATCCCGTTCAAAGGTTATGCGGACCCGGTCGGCGCGTACCGCGACTTAGAGTTGGGGCGCGTGGACGCCGTACTGATGGACGTGCCGATGGAGGCGTTCTACGCGCGGCTGAACCCGCGCCTTAAGCCGGCGGGCGAGCCCTTCATGCGCGGCGCGTACGTCATCGGCCTGCGCAAGGGCGACGACGCCTTGAAGGCGGAGGTGGACGCGGGGATAGATAAGATCGTTCGGGACGGGACGCTCGAACGAATCCTGCGCAGGTGGAACCTCTGGAACGACGCGCAGGCCGAGCTACAGGCTTCGGCGCGCACCGACGTGGCCGTGGGCGAAAAGAGACCGGAGGAGGTGAAGTACGAAGTCACCTCGACCTCTTTCAACTGGTCTGAAGCGCTCTGGCGCCTGACCCGCGCCGCGTCGGTCACAGTCCTGCTCTCTCTGGGCGCGATGGTCATTGCCGTCACGCTGGGGCTCGGGCTCGCGGTCGGGCAGTCGCGCGGGCCTTCGGTCGTCCGCCTCTTCTGCACCGTCTACGTCGAGTTCTTCCGCGGGACGCCCGTGCTCGTGCAGCTACTCTTCCTCTACTTCGGCCTGCCGCTCGTGGGGTTGGCGATGCCCGGGTGGCTGACGGCGCTCGTCGGGCTGGGCTTGAACTACGCGGCTTACGAGTCGCAGGTCTACCGCGCCGCGCTCGAAGCCGTCCCGAAGGGTCAGCACGAGGCGGCTTACGCCCTGGGGATGTCGCCGCTGCTCGCGTTCCGGCGCATCGTTCTGCCGCAGGCGCTCCGCATCGCCCTGCCGCCGATGACGAACGACTTCGTCTCGCTCTTCAAGGACACGTCCGTCGCGTTTGCCATCTCCGTGTGGGAATTGGCTACCGCGTACAGAGAGTTGGCTAACGCGTCGGGCGAGTTCATGCTGTTGGGCGTCATCGTCTCCGCCTTCTACCTTTTGATGAGTCTGCCGCTGGCGCACCTCGCGCGCCGTTTGGAGTTGAGGCTGCAAAGAAGGCAGGCGTTGCGCGCGGTCGAGTCGGAGGTGGCGGGATGATACGCATCGAGGGCCTGGGGAAAGTGGCCGGCGAGACGCGGATACTGCGCGGCGTCAGTCTGGAAGTCGAGCCGCGCACGGTGCTCGGCATCATCGGCCCTTCGGGTTCGGGGAAGACGACGCTGCTGCGCTGCATGAACGGCTTCGAGCGGATCACAGAGGGCGCGCTCGAAGCGGGCGGCGTGCGGCTCGAAGCGGGGTTGGGTGAGAAAGAGTACCAGCGGCGTGTAAAACTCCTGCGCCGGCGGGTCGGGATGGTCTTCCAGCACTTCTACCTCTTCCCGCACCTGTCCGTGCTGGGGAACATCTCGGAGGCGCCCGTCCACGTCCTGAAGCGCCCGCGCGCGGAGGTCGAGGCGGAGGCGCGCGGCCTTTTGGAGACGGTGGGCTTAGGAAAATCGGCGGCGCGTTACCCCGAGTCGCTCTCGGGCGGCGAGCTGCAGCGCGTCGCCATCGTGCGCGCGCTGGCGATGCGTCCCGAAGTCCTCCTCTTCGACGAGCCGACGAGCGCGCTCGACCCGCGCCGCAGCAACGAGCTGGCCGGAACCCTGCGCGGCCTCGTCGAACGCGGGCAGACGATGGTCATCGTCACGCACTCGATGAAGTTCCTCGAAGACGTGGCCGACCGCGTCCTCTACATGGAGGCCGGCGAGGCCGTCGAGCTGGGCGTCACCGCCCAAATCCTCAACGACCCGCAAGACCCGCGCACGCGCGACTTCGTCCGCCACGCCGACTAAAGGAATTACAGCGGCGTTCACACGAACGCGACCGCCGCGCCGGGAGCGCGGGCATCCTGCCCGCCGAAGCGTGCGCCAGCACGCTTAGCAGTGAGGCGCTCTCTCCCGACGTGGAGATTTAAAGTCTGACGGCTTTCGCGCTTTCGCGCTCATGGCGGGCAGGATGCCCGCGCTCCCGGCTCAGAGGTCACACCCGCACGGACGCCGCTGTAGTACGTCGATTCCGCCGCGGAGCGGCGGATTCGCGCGTGGCCTTCAACCCTTAATAAGGGCTAAAGAGGAATTGACCCGATGAAATCAATCATCACACTCGCGCTTGCACTCGTCACATGCGCGGCGGCGCGAGCACAGACGCCCCCCGCGCCCACTCCGACGCCGACGCCCGTGCCTGCGCCGCAGCAGCCGAAGCCCGTGCCCGCCTGGCTCGACCGGCGCGTGCGCGCGGAGGTGGCGGGGTTCAAAGGGAACGTCTACCTCTACGCGAAGAACCTCGACACGGGCGCCGTGTACGACCTCGGCGGCGACGAGCCGGTGCGTACGGCCAGCACCATCAAGGTCGCCGTGATGGTCGAGGCGTTCGCGCGCGTGGCCGAAGGGAAGGCGAAGTGGTCGGACGAGCTGGTGCTGGGCAGGGAGGCTCGGTACGCGGGCTCCGGCGTCTTGCAGGACTTGACCGACGGCCTGCGCCTGACTTTGCGCGACGCCGTGACGCTGATGATGACCGTGAGCGACAACACCGCCACCAACATGGTGCTCGACCACCTCTCGACCGACGCCGTCAACGCCCGGATGGAGTCGCTCGGCTTCAGGCAGACGCGCATCATGCGCCGCGTGGGCGGCGGCGGCGTGAGCCGCGAGGGTCAGGCCGAGTCTAACAAGCGCTTCGGCCTCGGGCGCACGACGCCACGCGAGATGGCGACGATAATGGAGAAGTTGGAGCGCGGGGAGATAGTGAGCCCCGCCGTCTCGAAGGAGATGATAGACCTCCTGAAGCGCGAGCAGGGCACGGACGGCATCTGGCGCAACCTCTGGCGCGTGCCGAAGGCGACCAAGTCGGGCGCGCTCGACGCCCTGCGCTCTAACGTCGGCCTCATCTATCACCCGCGCGGACGCATCGCGCTCGCCGTCACCTGCGACGACATGCCCGAGCCCGAATGGACGCCCGATAACCCCGCCTACCTCCTCATGTCGCGCCTCTCGGAACTCATCATCGACGGGTTAGGGAAGTAATACCACCTTGCGGGAAGAGATAAGGACGCGCCGCGCCGGGAGCGCGGGCATCCTGCCCGCCATGAGCGCGAAAGCGCGAAGGCCGTCAGACTTTAAACCTCAACGTCGAGAGAGAACGCTTCACTGCTAAGCGTGCTTCAGCACGCTTCGGCGGGCAGGATGCCCGCGCTCCCGGCGCGCGGCCTGATGCTGATTTGCATGCCGGTATAAAACATAAATTCATCACGCGGAGACGGGGGCGCGAGTTGAATAACCTGTTTCAGTCGGTTGCCGCCGCCGCCACCCCTTTGTCGTCGGCGCGCTTTTTCGAGATTATCTCGAACCCATGTTCGGCACTCCTGTAAAGCGCGAGCAGATGCTTGTCCAGTTTGATGTCTTTGACGAACTCCTCTCTGATGAAGGCCGCCAGCTCCTCCCTCGAATTAAAAAGTGTCACGATAGTCGAGCCGGCGCTCAGGAGCGCGAGAAAGATGGCAGCCTTCACCCTGACGTCCGTGTAAGGGCCGATGACGACTCCCATGACCGTCAGAGGCGCAGGCGTCGAAGGGTTCGCCAGCCAGTTCGTCAACAGCTCGTCCCCCATAATCATGTTGAAGAGCATCAGTATGAAGAGGAAGACCGTGGCCGGGGTTAAGACGACGAAGACGACCCACTTGGCGACGCCCTTCAGCATCACGACGGGGAAGTCCAGCGGCGCGAGAGGCTCGGCCTCCGAGAGTCCCGCTCTCACCGCCTCTCTCGTCGCGTCGTCTAGCTCCAAGCCCGCGGCCTCCGACCGTCCGACGAGCCCCTCCTCGGTAAACTCTTCCCCCTGCACCCACCCTTTCGTATACATCTCCTCCTTGATGACGTCCCACTTCGAGACGACGAGCAATAAAATAGGAAGGACGTATACGAGGAACGCTACGCCCGCCAGCCGGGGCCATTCCAGCCTGCTGACGAGCTGCCAACTGTCCGAGTTGAGGAACGGAATCGTGGCCGCCAGCGTCGTCAGCGCGAGGACGTTGGCGCGGACTTGAATCAGGTTCAACATCATGGTGAACGTCGCCGCGAGGCCGGAGAGCATCAACCAGACGACGAAGAGCAAGGGCGACCCGACAAGTCCCTGCAAGCCCATCAGCAGCAACGTGAGGGCCGCGAGGGAGGGTTTGTCTTTAAAAAAAGATATGCCGAAAGAGATGAGGAATATGATCGGCAGGATGGTGAATAAAGAATACCCCGCCGCGCGCCGGAACTTTTTAAGGGGGGCCGTGGGCCTGTCGATAGACGCGAAGATGTCCAGAATAATTAGCGCCGTGCCGGCGAGGACGAAGGACACGCCGACGTGCGGGTGGTTAATAAGAGAATTTTCGACGACGCCCACCACCGACGACCCGACGGCGAAAACATCTTGCCGTCCGATGTAGAAGGAAAGCCCTGCCAGCGTCACCACAAAGTCGAAAAAGTAGGAGGACAGCACCGCGAAAACGTTCGTGAGCAACACCCAGTCTACTGGATTGAACAGATGGCGCGAGATGAAGTCGGCGAGTCTTTTGTCAAAGATGACGGACTGCGCGAAGATATTTAGCAAGAACGGGATTGCCTGTAAAATCGCCAGCATCGCCCCGGCCGATAAGATTTTTACAGGCCCGAACCCTATCAGCAAGGAAACGATCAGCCAGAAAACAAAACTGTTGAGGACGCCCCAGATGAACCGCGTCCGCAGGTCGAGATAAGGCGACGGGAGGTAATGCCAGAACGTGAACCGGAGTCCTCTTAAGATGAGCCTGCGGCGAATCGGACGCAGCCGATCCTTCGGCTCCTCGTTTTTTGAGAGTAACTTCTTAACAGCTTCAAACATAATCTTGACGGGTTCCTCGGCCGAGGCGTCGGGGGCGGAAGTATATGAATCGCCCTTCGAGCCCGCAAGATATTTTCCATCTCCGCGCGCACGGAAGGGGCCGCCCGCGCGAGGGTTGAACCGTTGTAAGGAGGGGGGCGTGACTCTGACGGCGACGGACAAAGCCTCGCCCCCGCCTCACAGCGATTTAACCTCCCCGCTTGATTAACCCTGTCCGCCCGCCGGGGGCTCGTTCCCGTTCTCCGGCGGTTCGTTCCCGTCGCCCGGCTCGGCGGAGGCGCCCCTTTGCGCCTGCCTTTCGAGATGGCTCGCCGTCTCCCAGAGCGACAGCTTTTCCGGGTCGTCCCTGTACTTGTTACGCACCATCGCGTTGAGTTCGCGCCTCAGCGTGAGGGCTTGTGAGCACATGCTTTCAAACATGGTCTTCGCGGCGGAGGCGTTCGCGCTGTGTAAGTTGTAGCTGTTCACGGTATCCTCGTACATCTGGATGGTGTCCGTTAAGTCCTCAAGAAAAGTCTCCGGCATTTCGCGGCCCAGGAAGAGCGGCTTCAGGGGCGTGGCGGCCGCGACGAAAGCGCGAGCGGTTTCGATGATCGACTCGGCGCTGTTCGA
Organism: Pyrinomonadaceae bacterium; assembly: GCA_036389235.1. Lineage (GTDB taxonomy): Bacteria > Acidobacteriota > Blastocatellia > Pyrinomonadales > Pyrinomonadaceae > QHXN01. The sequence continues at coordinate 40,674 of DASVQJ010000087.1, forward strand.
GGCCGGCATCTTAAAGTTCTGAGAGATGCCGGGCTGTTGACCCTCGCAGGAGAGTGCCGTCTCCCTGTATCTCTTCATCTGCCGACGTACGCTCAGCAGCCATGTGGACTTCGCTTGTGTCGCCGCCCTCGCCGCATTTTTCTCCTGCGCCCATCTGCTTCCGTACAGGTCGAGTTTTGTGTTCAGATCGCGCAGAGTACTGAACCTCTGCCCGCCGACGCTGAGCGCCGGAAAATCGTCCGCGCTCAGCATTCCGAAACCGTCCATGCGCGTCGCCATCTCCGAGATGCGTCTGCCCTTATTGTCCATAACAAAACTCTCCTCTCTCTTATATCGTGAGGGAAAAGGTCTTTCCCCGTAAGTTACAGCCGACGGACGCCCGCCGGAGCGTCCACACGCCCCCCATCGCACATTCAACTGTCCCTTCGCACGTCACGCGAGGCCCCTGTAACGAACCCTACCCGTCTGGTAATTAACTCGTCGGCCCAAATCGAAGACTAAACGCGCCCCTCGGATGTTCATGCTGACAATTTGAGCGGTTTGCACACCCAAATCTGTCTTCAGACGCACGGAATCACTAACCCGCTCGGCAAAATTAGTCTTCCGATGCGTCCGATAGGTCTTCGGACATGCCGAATCAGTCTTCAGACACGACCGATGAGTCTTTCTCCATCTCGAATAAATACTTCGTTACGCCGCGCGGATACTTCTTCATGACCGGTGAATGTTCGGACGCCCCCGATAAGCGATTATTACAACCCGATGAGCGATTTTTTCGGGCCGATGAGTAATTAAAAGCGTCAGTTGAATAGATAAAAGTGTTCGCCGAATGAATAAAAGCGTTCGCCGAGTGGATAAAAGCGTCCGCCGACCGATTAGATACGATTGACGAACACTTAAACACGTCCGTCGAGTCCTCAGAAGCACTCGGGGAACATTTAAATCTCGCCGACGAACAGTTAGTGACCAGCCGGGGACGCTTAAACGCGGCGGCCGGACGGTTACGCGCGCACGTCGGGCCGAAGCCCGCGGGCAGGGAGGTCTTGAAACCCACCCGCGCGGGGACGGCGACGCCCCGGCGCATCGCCGCGGACGGACGCGGATTGCCTGCGGCCTTCTCGACGGCCGCAAGCCTCTTAGGGCAGCCTGTTTATAGTGAACGTGAGCTTCGACGGAAGGCGGAGGGCACCTCTGGGAGCCCGTTTCCGTCGACTAAATTAAAACGTCAACGTGAGGCCGACGTGGCGCGAGGTTTACGCCGGCAATAAATCAACGCCTCAAACCTACCAAAGCTTCTGCAAGACGCGCGAGACTTTATGCCCGTCCGTCCTCCGTGTCAAGAAAAAATATCCTGCCCGAGTCGCGTCTTCATCTCTTCAACATCTGTTTCCCGCGAAACGTAATGGTTTCGCCGGGCTTCATCTCATAAAAAGGTATGCCCAATCTCTTCAGCTCGGCGGCAAAGCCGTCCGCGTTCCGTGAGATGCCCGGGAACGTGGCGTAGTGGTGCGGGACTGCGAGTTTTGCGCGCACGGATTTTGCCGCCTTCGCGGCCATGCGCGGTTCCATTCCGAAATGACCGCCGATGTTGAGCAGAGCTAAATCAATCTCGTACTCCTCGCCCACGGTCTCCATGTCTTTGAAATATGCCGTGTCACCCGAGTGATAAATGTTCGGCCCGTTCCTGACGACGAGGACGAACCCCGCAGGGTTTCCCCCGTACGCCCTTTCGGCTTCGGTCGCGCCCGCCTTCGGATTAAAGACGCTGCTCGAATGGACGGCGGGCGTCATGGCGACGGTGACCTCGCCGTCGGCGATCTGAATCTCGCCGCCGATTCCCATAATCGCGTCCGTCTCTGCCTGCTTGCCCGGGAACCCGGCCAGCTTGACGAGATTTCCTGCCAGCTCGGGGTTGCAGATAAGCACCGCCCCCGTCTTCCCGGCTATCGCGACCGCGTCGCCGACGTGGTCGCGGTGTCCGTGTGTCAGAAGAATGTAGTCGACTTTGGGGACGGAGGCTAAAGGGTCTCTACCGTCCTTCGCTTCGGGGTTTGAAGGGTTTGTTAACCACGGGTCGATCAATATTACCTTGCCCCCGGGCGTCGTAATCGAGAACGCCGCGTGCCCGAACCACTTCACCTTCGTCTCCTGTGCCGACACCTGAAAAGCGGCACTCGACACGAGCACAAGAGTGACTAAAATTAATTTGTATGCCTTCATCTTTAACTCCTCACGAATTATAGCGGATTGCAGATGAGTGGGAGCACTCCGTCGGGAGCACACAGGTCAGAACCACCCGCGGTAGCGGGTGGGCCTTTGCCACACGGCGCTGCCGATTAGCACCGGCCCACCCGCTACCGCGGGTGGTTCTGACCCGGTCTCGTCCGCACACATTTGCAATCCGTTATCACTCTTTACGCCCCGGCCCGGCTCGCGCGGCACAGGCCCGGCCGCTCAGCGGTAGAGCAGATATGGTTTGCGGCTCTCGCGGAACTCCGCGGCCTCTCGTTCCCACTCCGACAGAAGTTGTTGGAGCCGGCCGCCCTCGACGGCGAGCCTCACTTTGTCCGACCCGGTGAGGCGGTCGATGGTCGCCGTCCATGCAAAATCTCTCGGGTGCCGCCTGCGTATCTCGTCGATGAGCAGGAGCGACGTCCGAACCGGCCGGTACGCCCGCCGGTCTGTGACGGCGAAGCGTATCGCGGGGATTGTCAGTCCCTTGTGCTTGGCCGCCGTGGGCGCGACCGACACCGTGACGGCCTCGAACCGGACGCCCGGGAGGCGCCTCTCGTTCATCACCCGCGCGACCTCCCGCGCGTCGAGCCAGGGGGCGCCGATCTGCTCGAAAGGCCGGTCGGTGCCGCGGCCCTCGGTCAGGGTTGTGCCCTCGAAGTAGACCGACCCGGGGTAGCTCGTCAGCGCGGCCAGCGAGCGCAGGTTCGGAGACGGGTTCACCCAGGGCAGACCCGTCTGGTCGAACCACTGCGAGCGCCGCCAGTTCGCCACACGCGCTACGATGAGGTCGGCGCCGATGCCGTACTTCCGGTTGAAGAGTGTGGCGAGCTCGCCGACCGTCATCCCGTGGCGCGCAGGTATGGGGTACATCCCGACGAACGATTTGAACCTGGGGTCGAGCAGCGCGCCTTCGACGATCTCCCCGCCGATGGGGTTGAGGCGATCCAGGACGACGAACGGGATACCCTTCTTCGCCGCCGCCTGCATCGAAAGGGCCATGGTGGAGACGTACGTCCACGTACGCCCCCCGACCTCCTGTAGGTCGTAGACCAGAACGTCCACGTCCTTGAGCATCTCCGGCGTGGGGCCTCTATCCTCTGACAGGTAGAGGGAGTAGACGGGGACGCCGGTCTTCGGGTCGGTCTCGTCAACGACCATCTCACCCGCCTCGGCCGTGCCCCTGATGCCGTGCTCCGGGGCGAGCAGCGCGACCAGCTTCAAATCCCTGTGCTTCGCAATCAGGTCGATGTCGGAGGTTGCGGAACTGTCGATGCCTGTGTGGTTGGTGATGAGACCGACCCGCTTGCCGCGGAGCGCGCGCGGCACGTCGGCGAGGAAGGTCTCGATGCCGGGGCGGACGTTCGGCGCGGAGGCGCGCGGCGTCACTAAAGCGTGCGCCGCGTCCGCGGACGGCTTGGGGGACTGCGCCAACGTCATCGCGCACGCGGCGAACAGCAAATGGACTGTGGCAAAGGTCTTCATCGCTATGACTATACGCCCTCCCGTTCGCGCGCCGCCCGCGGGCGCGCCCCGTAATTCAGACTTTAATCGTCTCGTAAACAGTTCCGCCTTCCAAAACCCGTCCCTTACCTCGCGGGCGCCTGACGCCGCGGATGACTGGCGAGCCCGCAAAGTTAGAGCGGCGTTCAGACGGGCGCGACTGCCATAACGGTCAGTACCACCCGCTACCGCGGGTGGGCCGGTGTGATGCGGACGCACCGTCTGGCACAGGCCCACCCGCTACGGCGGGTGGCACTGACCTGTCCCGACGCGCGGCGGTCGCACCCGAACGCACCCCGCTGTAATGATAACAGAGCCGTGCCGCGAGTCCGGTTCATCTGCTTATGAGGCGGCGAGGTGCAATATAAACCTGACTGTGGGAGCAGTATATCTTCCGCCTTCGAGATAGACGACTCCGCCCGCGCCGAACGTCTTCGAAATTCCCCCGTTTAATGCCCGCCGGGGAATGGCATAGTACGTGATAGAGCCTTCAACGGGTTCTACATTGATTTTCGGCACAGAAGGAGATTCGTCAAATGTTCAGAAGGGCACTCGCAATAATGGTTTCGGGATTACTCCTGGCTTCGGCGCTCGGCTACCGGCCGGCGCGCGCGCAGGCACAGGAGGACGGCCGTTCCGCCGAGAAGGCGCGGGCCGAAGTACAGAAGTTAGGCGCGGGCACACAGCGCCGCGCCGAGGTGAAACTACAGGACGGCACCAAGCTGAAAGGCTCCGTCAGCGCGGCCGGGGAGGACACCTTCACCATCACGGACTCGAAGACCGGCGCGGCCCGGACGGTGGCTTACGCCGACGTGGCGAGTGTGAAAAAGCCCGGGGGCGGCCTCTCGACGCGGTCGTGGGTGATTATCGGGGCGGCGGCGGTCGCGGCGGTGGTCGTCGGGGTGACGGTCATCGAGCCCGTGCTGTGCGACGGCGGGGCCGGGTGTTGATCTGACACCCTTCAACAACCCTACTTCCAAAACCGCACAACGCACGGCATCACCCGCGCCTCACCCGCGGCTCCTTACAACAATCATTGAGGGGCACGCCGGCGGGGCGTCGGGTGCGCGCCGTCGTTAGATGTCCCGGAACGTTCCGTAACAGCAGCCAGAGCCGCCATGAACTCTTCGCCCCTCGTGGCCAACGGGGGCGAGTTAACACAGAGCCACAGAGACACGGAGACACGGCTTGTTGTTTTATAGCGGCGTTCACACGGACGCGACGGCCGCGCCGGGAGCGCGGGCATCCTGCCCGCCGAAGCGTGCGCCAGCACGCTTAGCAGTGAAGCGCTATCTCCCGAC
>DASVQJ010000088.1:0-12093 GCA_036389235.1 Pyrinomonadaceae bacterium
CGAAGCGTGCTGAAGCACGCTTCACCGTGCAGCGCTCTCCCTCGACCTGGAGATTTAAAGTCTGACGGCCTTCGCGCCTGCGGCGCTCACGGCGGGCAGGATGCCCGCGCTCCCGGCTCCGGCGCCTACTTGACCGGAACGACCTTGACGAATCTCGCGCGCCAGTCTTCGGCGAGGCGCGCGACCTCTTCGGCCTCCGCGTGCTGCAAGCTCTCGGCGAGGGCCTCGCGGTAGTGGCCGAGCAGCTCGCGGAGGGGGGCCTCGTCCGCCTCCCCGACCGGCTCGACGCCGACGCGGGCGCCCGCGGCGAGGCGGCGGCGGACGGCCTCCTCGTCGAGCCCCAGTTCCCTCTCCAACAGAAGGTAGACGACGCCGCCCGTCATGCCGGAGCAGAGCCAGGGGCCCGGGTCGCCGAGCACGAGGCCCCGCCCGGAGGTCATGTACTCGAAGGCGAAGCCCTTGAGGTTGGCGCGCGCGGCGATGTTGCCCAGCCCGTCGCGCAAAGGCGCGCGCAGCCGGCCGCCGAAGATGAGGTCGGCGCCCGACAGGCGTATGCCGGCGCGCGAGTCGGCGTCGCCCTGCACGACGAGCAGGCCGGCCTGCGCGCCGTAGGCGAAGCACTTCCCGACCGAGCCGTCCACCGGCACGCCGTCGTGGTTGATGCCTTTGAGAATCCGTATGCGCCCGCCCGAAGCGCCCTTCGCCCCGCCGTCCTGCACGCCGCCGTGGACGACGATGTCCACGCCGTCCGAGTTGAACGCGCCGAGCCCGTTGCCCGGCACCGAGCCTTCGAGGAACTTGAGCACGGCGCGCTTGAGCCCCGCCGCGCCGGCGGTCGTCCCGTTGCCGTTGCCGTCGAAGGAATGGCTCAGGCGCGCGCGGGTCAGCCTGCCGGCGAGGTGCGTCCCCAGCGCGCGGTCGCCGCTGGAGACGTTCGAGTCGTCGTAGTAGACGACCTCCTTGCCGGCCTCGGCCAGCTCCGTCACGGAGGTCGAGATGACGCGCGTCAAAGACGTGAGCGAGCGGCGCGCGCGGCCGACCGTCGGCTCCTGCGACGACGCGCAGAGCGCGCACGGCTCCTCCGGCTCCAACAGCCACGCGAGGTCGAGCCGCCCGCGCCCGCGCACCTGTTCGAGCAAGTCAACACGCCCCACCAGCTCACGCGTTGACGAAAGCCCCGCCCGCGCAGTCTCGCGCGCGACCTCCTCTCTGACCTCGGAGAAGAAGCGGACGAGGTGCCCGACCGCCAGCTCGTACTCGCGCGGCTTGAAGTGCTTCTGCCCGGCGGCGAGCGCCTCCCGGGCGTCCTTCAACTGGCTCGTGATGCCGACGTGGCAGGTGCCCGTGTTGCACTCGCGGCAGCTCGTGCACCCTATCGCCGCCATCGCCATCGTCGCGAAGCCCACGCGGTCGGCGCCCAGCATCAGAAGCCGCACCACGTCGCGCCCGGACTTCACGCCGCCGTCGGCCCAAAGCTCGACGCGACCCCGCAGGCCGGCGCGGATGAGCGCGCGGTGCGCCTCGCGCAAGCCTATCTCGACCGGCAGCCCCGTGTGGCGCAGGGAGTGTTTGCGCGCGGCGCCCGTGCCGCCGTCGTAGCCGGAGATGGCGATGACGTCGGCGCGCGCCTTCGCTATCCCCGTCGCGATGGGGCCGAGGTGCGGGATGGCCGGAATCTTGACGGAGATTTGCGCGCGCGGGTTGATCGTCTTCAACTCCTCGACGACCTGCGCGAGGTCTTCGATGGAGTAGATGTCGTGGTTGTTCGAAGGCGAGATGAGGTCGATGCCGGCCGGCGTGTGTCGCGTCTCGGCGATGCGCGCCGTCACCTTGAAGCCGGGGAGGAGCCCGCCCTCGCCGGGCTTCGCGCCCTGGCCGATCTTGATTTCGAGCAGGTCGCAAGAGTTGAGCAGCCGCGCGTTGACGCCGAACCTTCCGGACGCGACCTGCTGCCCGCGGTGCCCGCGGTAGCGCCCGAGCATGTCGGGTATCTCGCCCCCCTCGCCGTTGACGCAGACGATGTCGAGCTGTTTGGCCCCTTCGGCGTAGGCGCGGAACGAGGTCTCGCCCTGCGAGCCGAAGCTCATCGCGGAGAAGTAGAACGGCGCGGCGTGTCGGCCGGCGCGCGTGTCCACCTCTCCGCCCCGGGGAGAGCTTAACCCGTCCGACTCGGGCGCGCGTATGTCGAGCAACTGCCGGAGCGCGACCGGCTTCGTCTCCTCTATCTCTCGCAGGCGCGCGGCGAACTCCGCGTAAGGCTTCTCGCCGCGCGCGACGCGGCCCGCGACGTTCCAGAGCGAGGGCTGCTCGCGGAACTCGCCGGGCAGGGCGACCGGCCGCCTCTTCTTCGACTCCTCTTCCGACTGGCCGCGCGCGAGCGCCAGACGCGCGCGCGCCTCGCGCTCAAGGTCTGTGAGCGAGAGGCCGGCGAACGCCGAGCCGCAGTAGTTGGCAACGCCGAAGAACTCCTCCACGTCGGGCGCCAGGCCCACCGAAGCGAAGAGCCGCCCGTAGCCGTCCAGCTCGTGGATGCCCATCGTCGAGAGAACTTTTTCAATCCCGACCGAGAGCGCCGAGGCGATGCGGACGAGACGCCTCACGCGCTCTTCGTCGGACGCCGCGCCGCGCGCGGCCACGTCGAAGAGCGCGTAAGGGTTGACGGCGTCGGCGCCGCAGCCCAGCGCGAAGACGAGGTCATGGACGTTGCGCAAGGCCCCGGCGCGCAGGACGAGACTGGCGCGACGCCGCAGGCTCAAGCCCTCGCCGTCGCGCTCGTCGCGCAGGCGCGCGTCCACGGCCGCGAGCGCGAGGTGCGCGTCAATCCCTAGACGCGCGCCGCTGTGAGAGCGCGCGTCGTCGAGGATGAGGACGGACGACTTGGATTCCCGAACCAGCCGCGCGGCCTCTTCGCAGATTCGCGCCAGCCCTTGTTCGAGCGTCTCGTCCTCACCGAATGTCGTGTCCACCGTCGCCGCCCGGAGAACGCCCTCTGACGTTCCGTCAGCAACACTCTCAACCGACGCCTCGCACAGCGCGAGGACTTCCGCGAGCGTGCGCTGGCGCGCAAAACGCGCCGCCGCGGCGTGGGACGCTTCGTCCTCCGCGCCGAGCCCGCCGAAGAGCAGCGGCGCGCTCAGCTCTATCTGCTCAACCTCCGCCGACCCTGCGGGCGTGGGGCGCGCGCCGAGGAAGACGCGCGTCGAGAAGTGGTCGGCCTCGCGCTCGCGGTCGATGGCCGGGTTCGTCACCACGGCCACGCGCTCGTGGAAGTAGTCCGAGACGTTGCGGCGCTTCTGCGAGAGCGCGGCGAGCGGCCCGTCCCAGCCCAGCCCGCTGATGGGCTCCTTGCCGGTCTCGGCCATCTCGCGGACTTCCGACTCTTCGATACGCCCCCAGCCGAACGCGGCGAGCCGACGCTCGTCGAGCCCCGACGCCGCGCCGTCGGGGGCCGGGGGCGCGTCGGCGCCGCCGGGGGATTGTGCCGTCTCGTCGTCGGCCCACCTCACGCGGGCGTTGAGGCCGGCGGGGTGGAAGCGCGCGCCCACGTCTTCGAGCGCGCGCCTTTGCAGCTCGTGGTACTCGAAGACCTCGACGCCCACGCCGCGCTTGAGCAGGAAGCCCATCTTCTCGCCCGGCGCGAGCGGGCGCGGGTCGCGCACCATGTTCTCTAAAGGCACGACGCCCTTCTCCGAAGAGGCGAAGAACTCCTTCTCCGTCTCGCCGCACCACAAGGGCCTCAAGCCGAGCGCGTCGGAGCTGAAAACGATCTCGTCGGCCTGCCGCGCGATGATGGCCGCCGGCCCCTGCGCGTGCGCGCCGAAGGCGCGGCGCCAGTAGCGGTACAGCTCGCGCACCTCGGCGGGGAAGCGCTCGATCTCGCTCCACACGGGCGGGAAGGCTATCTCCAAAGCGTTCATCAGGCTCAGGCCGTACTCGAACATGAAGCTCTCGACGACGCGGTCTAAGACCTGCGAGTCGCTGGCGCGCGGCGGGAGCTGGAAGCCGAGCGCGAGCGCCTCGCGCCCGAGACGGTCTACCGAGTTGATCTCGCCGTTGTGGCCGAGCGTCGAGAACATCTGCGCGCGCTCGGGGCGCGAGTCGGTGTTGGTCGAGTAGCGGCCGTGGCCGAGCGAGATGGCCGACTTGAAGTCGGGGTGCGAAAGCTCCGGGAAGTAGCGGCGCAGGGTGTCCGCGTCGCCGCGCACCTTGTAGATGACGCTGTTCGGGCTCAAGGAGGCGACGTGGACGGGCAGCTCCCGTTCGAGCCGCAGGGTGATGTGGAAGATGTCGCGGTCTTCGACGCCGCGCGCCGTGCGCGGCAGAGCGGCCACCTGCCAGAACTCGGGCTCCATGGCGCGCGCCTGCGGCCCCAGGGCCTCGGTGCGTACGCGCGCCTGCTCCGAGACGAGCACCTCGAAGACGGAGTCCTCGAACAGTTCGAGCGCGCGCCGCTTGATCTCCCCCGCGTCGGCGCGGTGCTCGTGCGGGATCATGATGTGCGCGACGGTGAACTGCGCGCGGTTGACGAGCGTGCCGCGCAATCCCGCCGCCTCAAGCCGCCTGGCCCAGCGCTCGCGCGGGATGTCGGTCTGGAGGCCCGCGCCGTCGCCCTCGCCCTCGACCTCGCCCGTGCGGTGCCCCATCCGCGCGAGGGCTTCGAGCGTGCGCTTGACGTTGCCGTGCGAAGGGCGCCCGTCCTTCTTGACGTTGGCGATGATGGCGCAGGCGTCGCGCTCCGACTCGTCGTGGCGCCAGCGGCTCGGGCGGTCGGCGGCGCCCCGCGCGCTTGCGCGCGCGAAAGAATCGCCGACTCTGTGGGCCGCCTCAGACATCAGTTCGTCGCAAGAGGGTCGGGGAAAAAAGAGGCCATCAACCTTCGGACGTTGATGGCCTGCCGCAGACACTTAGGTTGCAGGACAAGCCGTCAGGTTACGCGCTTACGCGCGTGGACGACTGCGGGCACGCGCCCGGCGGGGGCGTTGGCCGAAGCCTTCCGGCGCCGGAAGTGCGACTCGACGGAAGTTGCTGGACGCAGATCAGACATTCCACACACCCGGAGACTGGAGAGACGCGCCCTCCGGATTGGCACCACCGGCCGGCGCTTCTCTCCCCACTGTGGGGGCGGATGCTACAACCTTCGCGCCCATTTGTATAATTGATAATTTTTACAAGCCCATAAATAACAAGCGGCCTCCGCGACGAGACACATTCGTCGAAACTCCGGGGCGCGGCGACAAAAACGTCGGCACCCATCAGTTGCTTGAGAGTCATGAGAAGGGCGGATAACCACAGAGGCACAGAGGACTCGGAGGGGGCACAGGGGGTTGCATCTCTCTGTGCCCCCTCCGAGCCCTCTGTGCCTCTGTGGTTATCCGCCCCAAACACCGGCTGCAACTCACATTAACAACCGACGGGCCGTCATCAACTCTCCCACCGCGACATTTTTGCAGGCGCCGAATGCGCGAGCGACGAGATTGTCACGCCCATCCACCCCGTCTGAACCCGTCGAACAGGCTTAACGCTGAAAAATTCAGCGCCTGAGCATAGCGGGGCGCGGCGGTACGGGCCTTGCCATGTGAGTCCGGCCACGAAGGCTGCGAACACGGACGGAGGTTTTAAGGCTCGTGTCACTGATCTTGAGCGGCAAAGAATTCATCTCGGCCGACCCGCTCGGCGCGAGCATCCTCGCGGGGCTCTCGAAGCTCGCCTCACGTCACCCCGTGCTCGTCAACGGCGTCCGCCTGAGCGCCCGGGAGCTGGCCGAGCTGGCCGAGGAGGCGCGCCGCACCGAGCGCGCCGTCTGGGTCGGCGCCCCCCCGCGTGACGCCGCGAGGTGAGCACGCCGACCCTTTCGTTTCCCTTCCGGCGAGGTCGCCGGCGCACGCGGGGTCGCTTGACTAACCGCGGACTGGTGTGGCTATTGTCACCGGAGTTTTCTCGCTGAGGTGACTTGACGCACATGGAAATGACGCAGCTCGAATTCTTCCTCCAGGTCATCACCGAGGGCAGCTTCTCGAAGGCGGCGGACACCGTCGGCCGCACGCAGCCCGCGGTGAGCATCGCCATCCGGCGGCTCGAAGAGGAGGTCGGCGCCCCGCTCTTCGACCGCTCGCAGAAGACGCCGGTGCTGACCGAGGCGGGCCTCGCCATCCAGGACTACGCGAAACGCATCCTCGCCCTGCGCGACCAGGCGCGCGGCGCCGTCGCCGAGCTGCGCGAGCTGAAGCGCGGCCTCGTCCGCGTCGGCGCCAACGAGAGCACCTCGCTCTACCTCCTGCCGCAGGTCATCCTCTCCTTCCGCGAAAAGCACCCGGACGTCAAAGTCGAAATCTACCGACACGTCTCCGAGCACCTGCCGCGCGAGGTCTTAGGGCGCAACGTGGACTTCGCCGTCCTCGCCTTCGAGCCCGCCGACCGCGACCTCGAATCCTTCTGCGTGCTGCGCGACGAACTCTCCCTCATCCTCAACCCCGGGCACCCGCTCGCCAAGCGCGGGGAGGTGACGGTCGAAGAGCTCGGGCGCGAGTCCTTCCTCGCGCACAACGTCAGGACGGCCTCGCGCAACAAGGTCATCGAGGTCTTCGCCGAGCACCACACGCCGCTCAACATCACGCTGGAGCTGGCGACGGTCGAGACCATCAAGCGCTTCGTCCAGCTCAACGTCGGCCTCGCCTTCGTCCCGCACATGTGCGTGCGCGAGGAGCTGGAGCGCGGGACGCTCGCCACCGTGCCCGTGAAGGGGTTGACCTACGTCCGCACGCTCTGGGCGACGCACCGCCGCAACGCGACGCACTCGCACGCCGCCGCCGCCTTCCTCGCGGTGCTGCGCCAGCACGCGAAGGCCCTCCCATAAGCCGCGCCTACCGGCCCATAAAAATTTTTTCCGAAGTATCTGTTGACAGCCCGCGGCCGGCTTCCTTACTATCCTTAAGGAGCCCCGCCCGCGGGGCGTCCACGCCGGGCGGACTTTCGACATGAATTACGACGCGCGCTTTTATTACTTCGCCTTTACCTACCGCTACCTCTACGGGGGGCGGCGGGCCGGGCGGACTTCGTGCGCGCGTGGGTGGGCGAGAGAGACTTAGAGACGCCGCACAAAAAGATTCGAACCGAGCCGGCCGCGACCTCCTCTTCGGGGTCGCGGCCGGCTCTTTTTGCGCAGGAATACAGGTCAGTACCGCCCGCGGTGGCGGGCGGGTCGCGGAGATACGGCGCTGTCGGGTGACAAAGGCCCGCCCGCCACCGCGGGCGGTACTGACGGGATGTCTCAACGGAGCTTTACAGATGACCATCGAAGACTGGCGGGTCGAGATAGACAAGATTGACGAAGAGCTGCTGCGGCTTTTGAACGCGCGCGCCGAGATCGCCGTGCGCGTGGGCGAGTCGAAGCGCGTCGCGGGGCTCTCGGTCTGCGACCGCGGGCGCGAGCGCGAGGTGATCGACCGCGCCTGCGCGAACAACCGCGGGCCGCTCGACGGCGAGGCGGTCGAGCGCCTCTTCCGCGCCGTCATACGCGAGTCGCGCCGGCTCCAGACCCAGCTCGCCGGGCGACCGCAGGAGGCCGCGAGATGAGCAACGGTGCCGAGCCGCCGCGCGTCGCCTTCCAGGGCGAGCGCGGGGCCTTCAGCGAGGAGGCGGCCGTGAAGCTCCTGGGCGAGGGGGCGCACCTCGTCCCGCGCCCGACCTTCGAGTCACTCTTCGAGGCCGTCGGGGAGGGAGCGGCAGACCTCGCGCTCGCGCCCGTCGAGAACACGCTCGCCGGCTCCGTCCACCGCGTCTACGACCTGCTCCTCGACAGCCCGCTCCACATCACGGCCGAGGTCGTCATCCCCATCCGGCACTTCCTCATCGGACTGCACGGCTCGACGGCGGAGGGCGTGAAGACGGTCGAGTCGCACCCGGTCGCCCTCGCGCAGTGCGAGCGCTTCTTCGCCTCGCGCCCGGACATACGCCGCGTCGCCGCCGACGACACCGCCGGGAGCGTCGCCGCCGTCCTGCGCCGCAGAGACCCTTCGTGCGCGGCCGTCGCGGGCCGCCGCGCCGCCGACATCTACGGCGGACACATCCTGCGCGAGGGGCTCGAAGACCACCGGGAGAACTACACGCGCTTCGTCCTGCTCGCGCCCGAGCCTTCCGGCGTGGGGGAGGCCGACAAGCTCTCGCTCGTCGTCAGACTCGCGCACCGCCCCGGCGCGCTCCACCACGCTTTGGAGCCCTTCGCGCGGCGCGGCATCGACCTCCTCAAGATCGAGAGCCGCCCGCTGCGCGGCCGGCCCTGGGAGTACCACTTCTACCTCGACCTGCGCGCGCCGCCCCGCGACCCGGAGCTGTCGGCCGCGCTCGACGAGCTGCGAGCACGCGCCGCCAGCGTGCGCGTGCTCGGCCACTACGCCTCGGCGGGAAGTAAGTATGAAGTATGAACGGGAAGGAGGGTGTCGGGGGTTAGGCGCCGGGTGTTGGCTTTAACCAGAACCCATCACCTGACACCCGACACCCCTCCTCCGTTCGTCGTTCGTCGTTCCGAGTTCATCATTTTTATGACAAAGCGTTGGGACAGGGTTACGGTGGTCGGGTGCGGGCTCGTGGGCGCGTCGTTCGCGCTGGCGCTCAGGCGCGCGGGCGCGTGCGCCACGGTCGCGGGCTGGGACGCAGACCCCGCCGCGCTCGACGAAGCCCTGCGCCTCGGCGCGGTTGACGAGGTTGACGAAGCCTTCGAAGGCGGCGGCGTCTCCCGCTCAGACCTCGTCTACCTCGCGACCCCCGTCGGGCAGATCGTCGAGTTCCTGCGCGCGTGCGCGCCGCACGTCAGGCCGGGCGCGGTCGTGACCGACGCGGGGAGCACGAAGGCGGAGGTCTGCCGCGCGGCGCGCGCGTGCACGCAGAAGGGCTGGGGGTTCGTCGGCGGTCACCCCGTCGCGGGCAGCCACCTGCGCGGGCCGGCGCACGCGCGCGCGGAACTCTTCGAGGGCGCGCCCTACGTCCTGACGCCGCCCGAAGACGGGAGCGACCCGGCGGCGCTCGCAGCGCTCGCAGAGACTCTGGGCCTCATCGGCGCGCGCGTGCGCGTGATGCCCGCGGCGGAACACGACCGCGCGCTGGCGAGGCTGAGCCACCTGCCGCAGCTCGTCTCGTGCGCGCTGGCGGCGGCCGTCACGGAAGGCGCGGGCGGGGTCGAACTCTCGGCGCTGGCCGGCCCCGGCTACCGCGACATGACGCGGCTCGCGGCGAGCCCCTGGGGCATCTGGCGAGACATCTTCGCCACGAACTCGCGGGAAGTCGCCGACGCGCTCGACGCCCTCATCGGCAAACTCTCCGCCGCGCGCGACGGGCTGCGCGGACACTCCCGACAACTGTGCGAAGACCCCGAAGGCGCGCGCGGGGGCGAAGGGCTCGCCGCGGCGCGCTCCCTGTTCGGCCGGGTCAGGCCGAGTTAACCCATATGCTGAAGGCTGTCAAAGACATGATTCTCATCCTCGACCCGAAAGTCGCCGCGGGCGGCGAGACCTACGGCCAGTTGATGGCCCACCTCTCGCGGCTGCCCAACATCGAGCTGCGCGTCCACCACGAGCAGGGAGCCGAGAAGTCGCTGACCGAAATCTATCTCATCGGCAACACGGCCGCGCTCTCGGTCGAAGACATGCGGGCGCTGCCCGGCGTCGAGCACGTCGTCCGCGTCTCGGAGGAGTACCGCGTCGTCGGCCGGCACAGGGACGACGAGCGGCCGACCTCCTTCGACTACAAGGGCGTGCGCTTCGGCCAGGACACCCTGCACGTCTTCGCCGGGCTCTGCGCCGTGGACACGCGCGAGCACGTCGAGCGGATGATGAAGGCGCTGCGCGACCACGGGCAGGTCTGCACGCGCATGGGGGCGTACAAGCCGCGCACGTCGCCCTACTCGTTCCAGGGCCACGGCCGCAGTTGCCTGCCCTACGTCTTCGAGCTGGCGGGCAAGTACGACATCCGCGTCATCGCGATGGAGGTGACGCACGAGTCGCACATCGACGAGATACGCGCGGCGCTCGAAGAGACGGGGAGCCCCGCGGGCGTCATGCTCCAGATCGGCACCCGCAACACGCAGAACTTCGAGCTGCTCAAGTTCGTCGGCCGCCAGCGCGACTTCCCCGTGCTCCTCAAGCGCGGCTTCGGCATCACGCTCGACGAGTCTCTGAACGCCGCCGAGTACCTCGCCAGCGAGGGCAACCGCAAGGTCGTCTTCGGCCTGCGCGGGATGAAGACGAGCATCGGCGACCCCCACCGCAACTTCGTGGACTTCGCGCACGTCCCCGTCGTCAAGCGCCTGACGCGGATGCCGGTCTGCATCGACCCTTCGCACTCGGTCGGCGCGCGCACGCAGGCGCCCGACCGGCTGCTCGACATCCTCCACGTCACGGCGCAGGGCGTCATCGCCGGCGCCAACATGATCCTCGTGGACTTCCACCCCGACCCGGCGCGCGCGCTGGTGGACGGCCCGCAGGCGCTCACGCTGAGGGAGCTGCCGCACTTCCTCGAAGACGTGGCGCTCGTCCGCGAGACCTACGAGAAGCGCGTCGCCCTCGCCGCCCGCGCGGCCGGGAGGAGGGAGGAGCCGGCGGAGGTTAAGGTCGGGTAGCTCTTTACTCGAACGTAGCGAGACATCGGTTAACCACGGAGGCACGGAGGGCACGGAGGGGGCACAGATTTTACAAGACTCTGTGCCCCCTCCGTGCCCTCCGTGCCTCCGTGGTTAACCGCCCTTCACACAACCCTCATGCGAGGGCTTTAGTAAAAGCCTCCGGCGACGGCTCTATCTCTTCACACGCCGACTCCTTGTCGAGCAGTTCCGCCAGCGCCGGCGGCGCCTCCACCTCCCTCCCCACCAGGGGCTCGACTATCGACTCGAACTTCGCCGGGTGCGCCGTCGCGACGACGACCCAGTGCGGCGTCGCGAGCAGCGCGCGGGCGCGGACGGCCGCCGCCGTGTGCGGGTCGAAGACGCGCCCGCCGCGCGCGGCCTCCCCGACGATGGTGCGCTCGATCTCTTCGTCGGGCACGGCGAAGGCGCGCGCGAACCGTTTGAGCTCGCCGAAGTCCGTGTGCAGGTGGAGGAGCCGCTCGATGTTACTCGGGTTCCCCACGTCCATCGCGTTGGCGAGCGTGCGCACCGTGGGGCGCGCGGCCCACGCGCCCGAGTCGAAGTAGTCGGGCACGGCGCGGTTGGCGTTCGCCGCGAGCGCTATCTCGCGCACGGGCAGCCCCGCGGCGCGCGCCCAGAAGGCCGCGACGGCGTTGCCGAGGTTCCCCGTCGGGACGACGAACCCGGCGCGCGCGCCGCGGCGGCGCAAGTACCAGAGGCTCGCCGCCGCGTGGTAGGCGGCCTGCGGCAGCAGACGCCCGAGGTTGATGCTGTTGGCCGAGAGCAGGCCGCGCGCGCGTTTCAACTCGCGGTCGGCGAAGGCGGCTTTGACGACCCGCTGGCAGTCGTCGAAGTCGCCGCGCACGGCGAAGGCGCGGACGTTGTCGCCCCAGCAGGTCAACTGCTGCTGCTGCCGCGGCGAGACTTTGCCGGCCGGGAAGAGGATGACTACACGCACGCCGGGGCGCCCGTGGAAGGCCGCGGCGACGGCGCCGCCCGTGTCGCCCGAGGTGGCGACGAGCACCGTGCGCCGTCCCGGCAGGCGCGAGACGCAGGCGGCGAGGAAGCGCGCGCCCACGTCCTTGAAGGCGCCGGTCGGGCCGTGGAAGAGTTCGAGCACGGACGTTTCCGCGTCGAGGTCGCGCAAGCGTACGGGGAAGTTGAAAGCCTCGCGGCAGATCTCCGAAAGGTGCGGCGCGAGCGCGTCGGCGTCGAAGAAGGGCGCGAGAAGACGCCCGGCGATGTCGCCCCACGCGTCGAGCCCGTCGAAGTCTTCGACGCCGAACCGCGGAAAGCTCTCGGGCACGTAAAGCCCGCCGTCGGGCGCGAGGCCCGCGAGCATCGCCTCCGACAGCCCGAGCGCGGGCGCAGTTCTGCGCGTGCTGCGGAACCTCATCCCACGACCCTCGCCCCCCGCGTGCTCACGGGCGAGACCCACGAGTCGGCCTCCGCGGCGCCGTGCTCCGCGAACGCGCGCACCA
>DASVQJ010000089.1:0-9525 GCA_036389235.1 Pyrinomonadaceae bacterium
CTTGGAGCTGGCGAGGGCGATGAACTGGCTTGTCGTGGCGTTGCCGAACTTGTGGCCGGTCGCCCACGTGCGGAGGATGTCGTAGAACAAGGTCTCGCCGACGATCTGCCGGAGCGCTTCGAGCGTCATGGCGCCGCGCTCGTAGATCCGGGGGTCGAACAGGTCCTCGGCGGCCGGCGGCCGGCCTGGAGGGAGCTTCCAGAAATCATCCTGCGGCGGGGCGGCGTAGAGGTTGTCGAACTGCTGTTTGGTCGTCTGCCCGTTGTTGCGCGGCTCGTCGAAGAGCCACTCGTTGTAGGCAGCGAATCCCTCGTTGAGCCAGATTTCCTCCCACACCGCCAGCGTCACGCTGTTGCCGAACCACTGGTGCGCGATCTCGTGCGCGACGGTGCCTTCGAGCTTGCCGGAGCCGTCGTAGGAGTTCTCGTCGAAGAAGATGTTCGAAGAGTTCTCCATCCCGCCGAAGCGCGTGGACGACTCGACCAGCGCGAGCTTCTCGTAAGGGTAGGGGCCGACGAGGCCCGCGTAGAACTCCAGCATGCGGAGCGCGCGGCCGTGGTCGGCGAGCCCGCGGTCGCGGTCTTTCGGGTAGAGGTAGTACCAGAGGCCCGTCCCGCCCGACGCGCCCGCGTTGACGACCGCGAACTCGGTCGCGCCGAAGACCATGCAGTAGACGGGGACGGGCACGGACTCGCGCCAGTGCGTCAGGCGCGTGCCGTCCTGCCGGCTCGTCGTCTCGACCAGCTCGCCGTTGGCGACCACGTCGTAGCGGGCGGGCGCGGTGACGAAGAATTCGACTCTGGCTTTGTCGGAGGGGTGATCGACGGAAGGGAACCAGTGGCGCGCGCGGTCGGGCCAGTTGTCGGCGAAGACGGTGCGGTCGCCGAACTTGTTCCGCTTGAAGTAGAGGCCGTCGGACGGCGCGCCGTGGTACTTGACCGAGACGTTGAGGAGGTCGCCGGGTTTGTAATCGGCGCCGAGCGCGATGCGGAGTCGGCCGCCGCCTCTCGTGAACCTCGCGGGGCGGCCCTGCTCGCTCACGGCATCGACGTCGAGGCCGGGGAAGTCGAGCGCGACCTCGCGCAGGTTCGCGGCCCTGACCGCGAAGACGATCTCGGTCTCGGCGCTGATCTCGTCTCCCGCGTCGCCGATGCTCAGGCGGATGCGGTACTGTTGCGCGTCGAGCCCGGCTTGGCGCGGGTAGTCGTCGCGGGCCTGCGCGGGCGCGAAGAGGCAGAGGAGCAGCAGCGCGCTGAAGAATTTGAAATTTGAAATTTGAAATTTGAAATTTCTGATTTTAATTTTCATGCCTCACTGTTGTCGGGTTGTCGGCGAGGGAAGCTCGACGCCGTAGGCGAGGGCGAGCCGCCAGCGCCCTTTCTGCTTGACGAAAACGTCCGTGAAGGCGCTCGCGCCCTCCCGCTCCGAGTCGTCGTCGGCGCGGACGCGGGCGCGCTGGACGCCGGTGAGGACGGCCGTCTCGCCGTAGACGCTCACGCGCAAGCCCTCGCCCTCGACGGAGGTTATCCGGCCGGGCACCGCGGCGATGCCCTTGAGGAAGTCCGCGCGGCCCAACTCGGCGCCGGGCGTCCTGTAGACGAAGTCGGCGGTCAGCAGGCGTTCGAGCGCCCGCGCGTCCTTCGCGCGGATGTGTGCCATGATCTCTTTTTCGAGGCGGAGGATGGATTCGACCGTCCGCCCGGGTCGGCGCGCGTCAGCCAGCTTTCGCTCCTGCGCCCGCGCGCGCGAAGGCGGCAAAAAGAGAGCAACCGCCAGCGCGGCGAGGGCAATCAAAGGTTGCGTCAAAACTCTCTCCGAAATTACAGGTCGGGGCCGAGCGTTCGCAAGAGGGACGGGGGCGCGCCGGGTTAAGTTAACACAACGGCCCGCGGCGGCGTCACTACTTTTCGGGCCGGCATTTCGCCGTGCTATCATCCGAAACGCTCTCCCGACAATCGTCAAAGAAAGTTAAGGAGACGCACATGCTTTCACGTCGCAAGCTGTTCACACTGCCCGTCCTGCTCGCAGCGCTGCTGTCCCTGACGGCCTGCCCGAGCCAGACGAGCATCAGTAAGCTGAAGGCCGACCCCGACCGCTACATGGACAAGGAGGTCGGCATCGTCGGCCGCGTCACGGACAGCTACGGCATCCCGTTCGTCGGCGGCGCCTACGAGCTGGACGACGGGACGGGGCGCATCTGGGTCGTCACCGAGCGCGGCAACACGCCCTCGCGCGGCGCGCGCGTCGGCGTCAAGGGGCGCGTCTACTCCGGCCCGACCATCCGCGGCCGCAACGTCGGCATGGCCGTCAGGGAGGAAGACCGCCGCGTCAAGTCTCAGTGACTTGAAATTTCAGACCTGAGATTTCAAGTCGTCCTAACCGGAGGCCGCGGCGCGGACAGTTTGAATGATGAGGATCGTCCGCGGCCTCGACGAACAGTTCGCGCGCCTGCACGGGCGCTCGCTGGCGCTCGTGCGGGCCGTGCCCGCCGAGCGCCTCTACTGGCAGCCCCCGCGCGAGCCGGCCCCGCGCACCTACCCCCTCTACTCCTGCGGCGAACACCTCCTGCGCTCGGCCGCCGCCGTCGAACAGACCTTCGGCGGCATCACCGTCAACCTCTGGGACGACCCCTTCGAGTGGACTCTGCCCGAGGCGCTGCCCACGCCCGGCGACGTCGAGCGCTACCTCGAAGAGGCGGAGGCGACGCGCCTGCGCGCCTTCGAGTTCCTGCGCTCGGACGAAGAGATCGGCAAAGAGATAGCGGTGCCTTCGGGCGAGATGCGGACGCTCTTCTCGCTCGCCGTCGAGACGCTGGCGCGCGCCGCGCACCACCAGGGGCGCGCCTACGCGACGTTGCGCCTCTTCTCCGACGTGAGACTCCCGCGCGTGTAAACCGCCGGGGCAGGTTGCGGTTGCGCGCGAACTTCGCTCGTGGGATAGTCGTAAGGGAAGCCGGGGCTTTACCTCATCCCGCGGAAGGAAGGTCGAGAGATGTTCTGCCCACAATGCGGCCAGCAGCAGGTGTCGGACGCCGCGCGCTTCTGCTCGCGCTGCGGCTTCCAGTTGGAGGCCGTGTCGGGGCTGCTCGCCACGGGCGGGCGCGGCGCCGCCCCCGAGCCCGCCTTCGAGGCCGTGCCGGCCCCGCCTTCGCCGAAGCGGAAGGGCGCGCAGTTCGGCGGCAAGCTGATGCTCTCGGGCATGTTCCTCGCCCCGGCGCTGGCGATGTTGAGCGAGCTAATCGGCACGCCGGACGAGTTGGCCATGGTCGGCCTTATCGTGTTCCTGGCGGGCCTCTTCCGACTCCTCTACGCGCTCCTCTTCGAAGACGGCCCTTACCGCCAGCACCTACAGCGGCAGCCCGCGTACGTGCCGCAGCCGAAGTTCGCGCCGCCGCGTGAGGTCTCGGCGCTGCCGCCGCAGCAGTCGCAGCCCGCGCGCGCCTACGCCCCGCCCCGGCCCGACACGGCCGAGCTGGGCTACAGGCCGAGCGTGACCGAAGGCACGACGCGCCTCCTCGAATCCGAGCGCGACGAGCAGGCGCGCTGAGCCTTTTCAAGTTCACAGGAGCCGAAGATGTTCTGCCCCAACTGCGGCCAGCGACAGCTTTCGAACGAGGCGCGCTTCTGCCCCGCCTGCGGTTTCCCGCTCGAAGGCGTGAGCGAGCTGCTCGCGGGCGGAGGCCGTTTGCACTGGCGCCCGCCGCAGCAGGCAGGCCCGCAGGAACTCTCGCCGCGGCAGAAGGGCATCAGGCAGGGCGCCATGATTATGCTCCTCACGCTGCTCGTCGTGCCGCTCCTCGCAATCTTCGGCGTGGCGGTGCTCAACCTCCCCGGCGAGATCGTCGCGCTCCCGGCGGTCGGCCTGCCCGTCGGCGGCTTCCTGCGCATCATGTACGCGCTCCTGTTCGAGAATAACGCGCCGGCCCTTCCCGCGGCCCCGCAGCCCTCGTACACGCCGCCGCCCGCGATTCCCAACTACCTCGGCACGCCGCCGCCGCAGTCCCACACACTGCCGCCGCGTCAGGCCGCGCCCATCCCCGCGCGCCCGCAGGGCTACAACACGGGCGAGCTGGTCGAGCCCCCGCGCGCCAGCGTCACAGACCACACCACGCGCCTGCTCGACAAACAGCCCGAAGAGCCCACCCGCCTGCTCGACAGGCAGCCCGATGAGCCCACGCGCCAGTAAAGATTCCGTTAAAGGTGAGGCAGGGCCTTCACTCTCCGCACGACTGCGCGCGCGCATCCGAGAAGCCGGGGCGTTGACGTTCCGCGATTGGATGAGCGCGGCCCTCTACGACGAACGGGAGGGTTATTATCAGCGGCGGGGCGCGGAGCGCTGGGGGCGCGCGGGCGACTACCGCACGGCGCCGGAGAGCAGCGCCCTCTTCGCCGCGACCTTCGCGCGCCACTTCACGAGACTCCACGAAGGGCTGAATCGTCCGGGCGTCTTCCACCTGCTCGAAGCGGGCGGCGGCGCGGGGCGCTTCGCGCACGGCGTCCTGACGACCCTGCGCCGCGACGCGCCGCACGTCTACGAATCCGTGCGCTACGTCTTCGACGAGGCGGGCACAGACTCACGCCGACGCGCCGCCGAACTCCTCGCGCCTTTCGCCGGGCGCGTCGAGTTCCGACGTGTTTCGGAGTTGAACGAAAGGCTCGACCACGCCGTCGTCTTCTCGAACGAGCTGCTCGACGCCTTCCCCGTGCACCGCGTGACCGTGCGCGACGGCCGCCTTCTTGAATCGTACGTCGGACTGAACGACGGCGGCGCCTTCGCCTTTGTCGAAGCCGAGCTTTCAACGCCAAGACTCGCCGGGCACTTCGAGCGGCTGAAGGCGAATCTCGAAGAGGGGCAGGTCGCCGAGGTCAATCTCGAAGTGGCCGACTGGCTCGCGCGCGTATCTGAGATTATGGACAGCGGCTTCGTCATCACCGTCGATTACGGCGACGAGGCCGCGCCGCTCTACGCCGCGCCGCACAGGCGCGGGGGCACGCTCCGCGCCTTCCGCGGGCACGAGTTAATCGAAGACGTGCTGCGCGACCCGGGCGGGCAGGACTTGACGACGACGGTCAACTGGACTCAAGTCATCGCCGACGGAGAACGCGCGGGGCTGCGGACGCTCTCGCTCGAACGCCTCGACGGCTTCCTCCTCCGGGCCGGCCTCGTCGAGCAGTTGGAGCTTGAGAGCGCACACGCCGCGTCCGAGGCCGAGGTCGCCGCCCTCCGGCTCGGCGCCCGCGAGATGATCCTGCCCGGCGGCATGGCCTCGCACTTCCAGGTGCTCGTGCAGCAGAAGGATTAAGTTCTATAGCGGTTGCGCGTAGCCGGGAGGCGTTGAACACGGAGACACGGAGACACAGCCCGATGCGGAATATCGCTCCGGGCTGTGTCTCCGTGTCTCCGTGTTGAAAGCGCACGCCGTCTGCACCCGAATGAAAACTGCTCAAGGTCTGTCTTACCCTTCGATTTCCTGATAAACTTGCCGCGCTCGACCCTCAGCCCGTAGGAACAAATCCCGCAGGTGACTTAGATGAAAAGGACTCTCGCGCTCTCCGTCTTTCTGGTCATCAATCTCGTGCTGGCGCCCGCGCTGAACCTCTGTGCGGCGCAGACGACCCCTTTCCTGTCCGACGAAGAGATTCGGATGCTCTCGAACGAAATCTCCGGCGACCGCGCCTTCGAGCACATCCGCTGGCTCACGCACTGGCACCGCGACTCCGGCATGGAGGGCTTCTTCAAGGCGCGCGACTACGTGATGCAGGCCGCGCGCGAGGCCGGCGTGGACGAGGTGCGCTTCGTCGAGCAGCCGCTCGAAGGGCCGAACTACACGGCGCGCGCGGCCGAGCTGTGGATGGTCGAGCCCGTCGAGCTGAAGCTCGCCGACATCGGCGAGCACGCCGTCTACCTCGCCGACATGAGCCGCGACGCCGACGTGACGGCCGAACTCGTAGACATCGGCGACGGCACGGAGGAGGCGCTGAAGGGGCTGAACGTGAAGGGCAAGATCGTCCTCACGAGCGGGCCGCCGCAGCGGGCCGTCGATTACGCCGTCGCCAAGCTCGGGGCCGTCGGCGTCGTCACCTACCAGACCTCCGAGAGCAGGAGCCCGATGGACTTCCCCGACCAGGTCGCCTGGTCGCGCATCGACGCGACGCCGCCCGCGGGCAGCAAGGGCACGTTCGCCTTCGTCCTCCCGCCGCGCAAGGGCGACACGCTGCGCCGCATCCTCCACACGAACGACGTGCAGGACTTCTTCGCCACGGGCAAGCCCGCGCGCGGCGGGCGCGTCCGCCTGCGCGCCAAAGTCGACACCGACATCGGCGCGGCCCCCGGCAAGACGGGCTTCGTCGAGGCCGTCATCCGCGGCACGCGCCCCGGCGTGCAGCAGATCGTCCTGACCGCGCACCTGCAGGAGGAGCAGGGCTCGGCCAACGACGACGGGAGCGGCTGCGGAAACTTGTTGGAGCTGGCGCGCGTCTTCGGCAAGCTCATCAGGGAAGGGAAGATGAAGCGTCCGCAGCGCGACCTGCGCTTCTGGTGGACGGACGAAATCTTCTCCGAGTACCAGCTCTTCCGCGAGCACCCCGAGGAGATGAGGAAGATTCTGGCGAACGTCCACCAGGACATGACGGGCGCGAACCTCTCGATGGGGAGCCGCGTCCAGCACCTCATCTTCGCGCCGCACTCGCGCACCTCATACCTCGACGCCGTCTTCGAGAGCGTCGGCACCTTCCTCATCAACACCAACAACGGCTTCCTCGCCGCGAGCCGGCAGGGCGGCCTGCCGCGACCCTTCACGCGCCCGCTCTACTCGACGCGCGGGACGCGGCAGGGCTACAACGCGCGCTTCGTGCCGCACTTCGGCTCGTCCGACCACCTCGTCTTCCTCGAAGGCGCCGTCGGCATCCCGGCCGTCGCGCTCATCAACTGGGACGACCCCTACATCCATTCTTCCGACGACGACCTCTTCCAGATCGACCAGACGCAGTTGCGCCGCAACAACTTCCTCATCGGCTCGCTGGCCTACTTCCTCTCGAAGGCCGACGACGCGGACATCCCGCTGCTCGTCGCCGAGACGTACGCGCAGGGGTCGAGGCGGCTCGCCAACGACCTGCGCGTGGCGATGGAGCTGCTCGTGGCGGAGAGGCGCAAGGGGGACGGCGGCTGGAAACTCGCGAGCGCCGTCGTCGAGCAGGGCGTCCTGCGCGAGGCGCGCGCTCTCGAATCGATCCGCGTCTTCGGGGCGGGCAACAACACCGAGCGCCCCATCGACGACATGAAGAAGCTGATGATCGCCAACAACGCCGCGAAGGGCGAGCTTGCGCAGTTCTACGCGCAACTGTACGGGACGAACCCGCCGGAGCCGCCGCCGCTGACGGACGCCGAGCGCGCGGCGGGCAGGAAGGTGCCGGCGAACGTCGCCCCGTTCGACACGTACCTGACCAACCGCCGCAAGGTTCCCAACGCGGCCGGCGGGCAGCTTCACGGGCTGATGCGCACGGAGGTCTACAACTTCGTGGACGGCCGCCGCTCGTACTACGACATCTACAAGGCCGTCTACGCCGAGTCGGCGGCGGCGGGGAGTTGGTATTACGGGACGGTCACGCTCGAAGACGTGGTGCGGCTGCTCGACGCGGCGGTCGTGGCCGGGGCGCTGACGCTGAAATAGGGGGCGGCGTCCCGCGCAAATGCAGGCAGAGACAGGGGGTTAAAGGGTTGAAACCGTACAGGCGCCCGCGGCCGGCGGCGGCCGGTGCTTGCACAAGTTAAATATTGCAGTAGAATAACTTCATCGGAGTTACCCCCGAACATCCGGCTGGTAAGGAACGGTGCTTGCTTTAAGCCCGCCTGCTCCCCGTCCCCCATTCGTGTGTTCTCTCAGGCAGTCTGAGGAGGCCGGGCGGGTGAGATGCCGGCGGGATTTTGGTGGGGCAGTTTTCGGCGCGCTTTCGGCTATCGCGGGCGCGCCGACGGGCATCTCAGAGTGAAGCTTTCGGCTTAAAAATTTTTCGCGGCCGGGCGCGGCGTGGGCTTTGCGGAACGAGCCCGACGCGCCGAGACGAATGACGAGATTCACTAACACAAAGCCCTCAGACGGCGAGCGCTCGGACGGGCCTAACACGCGGGCCTGGAAGGCGCAGGCCGAGTCGCTGCCCCTTTTCAACCGCGAGTTCAGCCAGATCGAGTTCTACCGGCGCGTGCTCGAAGAGGCGCTCGACCCGACGCAGCCGCTGCTCGAACGGCTGAAGTTCCTCTCCATCTTCTCGGAGAACCTTGACGAGTTCTTCATGATCCGCGTCTCGGGTTTGCAGGAGACGCTCGCGGGCCAGGTCGAGAAGCTCTCGCCCGACGGGATGGCGCAGCTCGAACAGTTGCGGGAGATACGCGAGCGGCTGATGCCGCTCTTCGCGGAGCAGATGCGCTGCCTGCGCGAGGACGTCCTGCCCGGCCTCGCCGAGCGGGGGGTTCGCGTCGTCCAGTACAACACGCTCTCGCTCCCCGAGCGGCAGCAGCTCCGCGAGTTCTACAAGCGGCAGGTGCACCCGGTGCTCACGCCGCAGGCCGTAGACCAGGGCCACCCGTTCCCCTACATCTCGAACCAGAGCCTGAACCTCGCGCTGACGGTCGAGCCGCTGCCCGAGCACGGCATCACGCGCTCGCTGACGGGCAAGGTCGATCCCCGCTTCGCGCGCATCAAGGTGCCTTCGCTCGTCCCGCGCCTGGTGCCGGCGGACGACTCGAACACGAAGTTCGTCCTCCTCGAAGACCTGATCGCGGCCAACCTCGAATCGCTCTTCCCGCGCATGCGCGTCAAGGACTGCCACGCCTTCCGCGTCACGCGCGACGCCGACGTGGACGTGCGCGAGGAGGAGGCCAACGACCTCCTCTCCATGATGGAGAAGACGCTGCGCAAGCGGAGGTTCGGCACCGCCGTCCGGCTCGAAGTCGCGGCGGGGATGCCGGACGCGATGCGCGACAAGCTCACGCGCGAGCTTGAGCTTGAGCCCGAAGACGTCTACGAGGTCGCCGCCCCGCTCGCGGCGCGCGGGCTGATGCAGCTCTACAAGCTCGACCGCCCCGAGCTGAAGGACGCGCCCTTCGCGCCGAAGTCGCCCGCGGCCTTCCGCGGCGCCGACAACTACTTCGACGTCATACGCGAGCGCGACGTGCTGCTCCACCACCCCTACGAGTCCTTCGAAGCCGTCACCGAGTTCATCGACCGCGCGGCGCGCGACCCCGACGTGGCCTCCATCAAAATCTGCCTCTACCGCACCGGGCAGGACTCGCCCATCCCCGAGTCGCTCATCGAGGCCGTGGCGAGCGGCAAGCAGGCCACCGCGCTCGTCGAGCTGAAGGCGCGCTTCGACGAGGAGAACAACATCGAGTGGGCGAAGCGGCTCGAAGAGTCGGGCGTCCACGTCGTCTACGGCATCGTCGGTTTGAAGACGCACTGCAAGGTCGCGCTCGTCGTCCGGCGCGAGGGCGAACAGTTGCGACGCTACGCGCACGTCGCCACGGGCAACT
>DASVQJ010000090.1:0-11512 GCA_036389235.1 Pyrinomonadaceae bacterium
CGTTGAGGTCTGCCGCTTCACTGCTAAGCGTGCTTTCGCACGCTTTGGCGGGCAGGGATGCCCGCGCTCCCGGGGTTGCGGACGGTTGGCCGGAGAAATAATTCAGGGATTTACGGCCGTTCTGTGGCTTGCGGTGCGACGACGCGAGACTGACGGAACCGGTTTGCGGCCGGGCGGAATGAGTTTGCAGCCGTGCAAATTGCTTCCGCCCGGCCGCAAACTCATTCCGCCCGGGCGGAGTCGTCCCGCCCGCCTGCAAATTGATTCTGCCGGCGTGCAAACTCATTTCGCCCGGCTGCGGAACGGTTTTCCAGCCCGGCAAATTGATTCCGCCCGGCGGCAAGACGGTTCCGCGGACTCGCGGAAGGCTGCCGCGAGTCCGCGGCGCTCCCTTCAACGCCTCTCGAAGATGACTTGTGCGACGGCGTGCTCGGCGGTGTGGGAGAGGGAGAGGTGCGCGTGGGTGGCGCCCATCCGGTCGAAGAGGTCGCGGGCGTGGCCGGAGAGCAGGAGGAGGGGCGCGCCCAGTTCGTCGGCGGCGACCTCGACGTGGTGCCAGGAGAGGCCGTCGCGCCAGCCCGTGCGGAGCGCCTTGAAGGCCGCCTCCTTCGCGGCGAAGCGCGCGGCGTAGTGCTGCACGGAGTTCGCGCCGCGCGAGTCGCAGTAGGCGCGCTCCTCCTCGGTGAAGACGCGCTCGCGGAAGCGCGGGGTGCGCGCCAGCACTTCACGCACGCGGCGGATTTCGATAATGTCTATCCCGATGGAGACGATCACGGCTGAGACCGAAATAGAACCGGCCGGCTTTCGCTGGCTCGAAGGCGAAGGCGGCGTGCGCGCGGTTGCGTGCGAGCCGCTAGAGCGCGAGGGGTTCGCCAACGCCTTCTCGACGCGCGGCGGCGGCGTGAGCCCCTTCCCCGAAGGCTCGCTCAACCTCGCGGGCTTCGACCAGGACTCCGCGGAGAACATCCGCGAGAACCGCCGCCGCTTCGTCAACACGCTCGGCGGCGGGTGGGCGCTCGCCGCCTGCTGGCAGGTTCACGGCGGCGACGTGCTCGTCGTGCGCGACCCGGAAGACCCGCGCCCGGAAGACCAGCGCTGCGACGCGCTCACGACGAACTTGAAGGGCTTGCTGCTCGGCGTCAAGACGGCCGACTGCGTGCCCGTCGTCATCGGCGACCCGAAGGCGCGGGCCTGCGCCGCCGTCCACGCGGGCTGGCGCGGGACGCTCGCCGAGATCGTCAAACGCGCCCTCGCCGCGCTCCGCGAGGAGTTCGGCACCGAGCCCGCCGACGTGCGCGCCGCCCTCGGCCCGGCCGCGCTCGGCTGCTGCTACGAAGTCGGCGCGGATGTCGTCGAACCCTTCCGGGCGAAGTTCCCGGACGCCGACTCCCTCTTCAAACAGACGCGCGACGGGCACGCGCTCGTCGACCTGCACGAAGCCAACCGCCGGCAGCTCTTCGAAGCGGGGGTCAAGCCGGAGAGAGTCCACGCGCTCCCGCTCTGCACGATGTGCCGCCCCGACCTCTTCTTCTCCTACCGGCAGGACAGGAAGCTCTACGGCCGCACGGGGCGCCTGCTGTCCGTCATCGGGATACAACCCGGGAGCGCGGGCATCCCTGCCCGCCAAAGCGTGCGAAAGCACGCTTAGCCGTCAAGCGCTATTTCTCAAGGTCGAGGGATAAAGTCTCTCTGCTTTCGCGCCGTCGCGCTCATGGCGGGCAGGGATGCCCGCGCTCCCGGCGCGGCTCTAACGCTTCCTTCGGCCGCCGCCGCCGAAGTACCGGCCGTTGATGCGGTTCACCGACGCGTCGCGGCCGACGACGCCGATGTGCAGGTCGAGGTTGCGCGTCGCGGGCGGGTAGCAGACCTCGTCGGTGCAACTCTGGAAGCGGACGCTGACGCGCACGGTCTCCACGCCGAACGGCTGGTTCGCGGGCACGCTGACGTTGAAGCGGAAGACGGGGCGCCCCTCGTAGACGGCGATGCGCGCCGCGTCCGTGCCGCCGAAGCTGAACGTGCGCACGCTCCCGCGCGGGTAGGTGACGGGCGTGACGCGGAAGCCGCGCGGCGCGTCCACCTTGACGACGGTCGGGACGGAGTACTTGCCGAGCGGCTTGTTCGCGTTGACGTGCAGCCCGCCGGGGATGTCCAGCACGACGGCCGCCTGGAACGAGCTGCCCTGCTGCGCGCGGTCGACCGAGAAGAAGCCGTTGACGCCGACGTTGCTCGCCTGCGGCCCGGGCTCCGGCGCGGCCACTTCCTCAGGCGTAGTCTCGCGCGCGTCCGCCGGGCCGGACGGCGCGAGCAGGGCGGGGAGCAGGAGCAGCGCGAGGGCGAGTCGGATGACGGGGTCTCTTTTCATGCCTGGTAAACTCTCTACTTGTCCTGGTCGGGTCGAGCTTCAGGAGAGTTGGTAGAGCGCGGGCGGCGCGCCCGCGCGGCGCGCGGCGAGCTGGCCGCAGGCGGCGTAGATGTCGCGGCCGCGCGGCCGACGCACGTAGGCGTGGACGCCCTTCGATTCGAGTACCGCCTTGAACGCCTCGACGCGCGCGGGCGGGGACGGGCGGTAGGGCAGCTCCTCCGCGGGGTTGTGCGGGATGAGGTTCACCTTCGCGCGCAGCGCGTGCCGGTTGAGCAGGTTCGCCAACTGCCGCGCGTGCCCGTCCGTGTCGTTGACGCCGTCGAGCAGGACGTACTCGAAGGTGAAGCGCTCGCCGGGCTTCAGGGACTCCTCGAACTCCTTGCACGCGGCGAGCAGCTCGGCGAGCGGCCAGCGCTTGTTGATGGGCATCAGACGGTCGCGCAGCTCGTCGGTCGGCGCGGCCAGAGAGATGGCGAGGTGCGGGCGCTCCGGGACGCGCGCCAGCTCTTTAATCTTCGGCACCACGCCCGCGGTCGAGACCGTCACGCGGTTCGGCACGATGAAGAGCCCTTCGGGGTCTGCCATCACGCCGAGCGCCTTCATCAGAGGGTCGAAGGCGAGGAAGGGCTCGCCCGCGCCCATCGCGACGAGGTTGGTGCCGCGCGGCGTCCTGCCCCCGACGCCGTACGCGTCGTTTAAGGCGACGACGATCTGCTCGACCATCTCGCCCGCGTTGAGCGTGCGCAGAAGGCCGAGCTTCGCCGTCAGGCAGAAGTCGCACTGGAGCGGGCAGCCCGACTGCGAAGAGAAGCAGATGGTGTCGCGCCGCTCTTCGGGGATGAAGACGGTCTCGACGGGCAGGCCGTCGTGCGTCTTCAAAAGGTAGCGCCGCGTGCCGTCCTGCGCGACGTAGCGCGACTCGACCGCGAGCGTCGAGGCGGTCGCCGCCTCGGACAGACGCGCGCGGAAGGACTTCGGCAGGTCGGTCATCTCTTCGAACGAGCGCAGGCGGCGGCGCTGCAACGCGCCGAAGAGCTGGCGGCCGCGGTACGCGGGCTCGCCCAACCCCACGACGAAGCGCTCCAGCTCCGCCTTCGTCAGACCCGTCAGATGCGTCTTGTCCTTCATCGGCTTGAAACGATTCTACAACGTCCCCTCGGCGCGCACACAGCGCGGGGGCGTGCGGGGCGCGCCGGAATAGGCTATAAAAATTCGCGCCGGGTTCGGAACCCGCGCCGGATGGTTCGGCGTAAATCCTCGCGGGGTTTAGATGCCGCCGGGGGATTGACGGAGGCTCGGAAGGTGTGGAAATGAGAAAGACGTTCGCGCTCCTTTGTGGCCTGGGCCTGCTCGCGGCCTTCGGGTGTTCGGCCCCGCGCGGGGACGCGCGCGGGGCGCGTGCCGGCGGGGCGCGGGCGGCCACGCCGCAGACCGCCAGGCAGTCCGACCCGCGGCCGCGGCCTTCGAGCGGGTCGCCGTTCCTCGACAGGCTCTCCGACGCGGCCGTCGAGCGCACGGGGCACGAGGTGCGTTACGACCCGACCTACTTCGTCATCGACTACCCGGGCGGCGACGTGCCCCCGGAGGTCGGCGTCTGCACCGACGAGGTCATACGCTCGTACCGCGCGCTGGGCGTGGACTTGCAGCGGCTCGTGCACGAGGACATGAAGTCGAACTTCGCGCTCTACCCGCGCAAGTGGGGCTTGAAGAAGCCGGACACGAACATCGACCACCGGCGCGTGCCGAACCTGATGGTCTTCTTCGAGCGGCAGGGCGCCGCCCGTCCCGTCACCGACGACGCGCGCGACTACAGGCCCGGCGACGTGGTGACGTGGGACCTGGGCGGCGGGCTCACGCACATCGGCATCGTCGTGGCCGTCCCGTCGGAGTCGGACGAGCGACGCCTGCAGATCGTCCACAACATCGGCGCCGGGCCGAAGATGGAGGACGTGCTCTTCAACTGGAAGGTCACGGGGCACTACCGCTTCGCCGGGCCGAAGCAGGAAGTCAAACCGCCGCGGCCGGGCGCGGGAAGCAAGTAACGGTAAGCGCCGCTCCGCGGCGGTAACGCACACGCTTAAGATAGTTCTGTTTGTGGAAGAGAGACACGAGCTGGAGACCTACGGCTGGGACGGCTTCTTCGCGGAGGCGTTCGAGCCCCACGCCGCGGAGGGGTTCGAGGCGGGGCGCGTCTTCTTGCAGCACAACCGCGCGCTGATGCTCTACACGGCCGGGGGCGAGTTGCAGGCGGAGACGACGGGGCGCCTGCGCTTCCACGCGCGCGGGGCCGAAGACCTGCCGGCCGTGGGCGACTGGGTCGCCTTCCGGCGCGTGGCCGGCGAGGGCAAGGCCAAGATTCACGAGATACTGCCGCGCCGCTCGAAGTTCTCGCGCCGCGCGGCGGGCAGCGAGACGCTTGAGCAGATCGTCGCCGCCAACGTGGACACGGTCTTCCTCGTCACGGGCCTCGACGACGACTACAACCCGCGCCGCGTCGAGCGCTACCTCATCATGGCCTGGGAGAGCGGCGCCGAGCCCGTCGTCGTCCTCAACAAGGCGGACTTAATCGAAGAGGTCGAGGAGCGCCGTCAGGAGGTCGAGCGCGTCGCGCCCGGCGTGCCCGTGCTGGCGCTGAGCGCGAAGCGCGGCGTGGGCGTCGAACAGTTGTTGCCCTACGTCGGCCGCGGCCGCACGGTCGCGCTGATGGGCTCGTCCGGCACGGGCAAGTCCACCATCACGAACCGCCTGCTGGGCGCGGAGGTGCAGAGGACGCAGGAGGTGCGGCTCGCGGACGCGCGCGGCAGGCACACGACGACGCACCGCGAGCTGTTCGTGCTGCCCGAGGGCGGGCTCGTCCTCGACACGCCGGGGATGCGCGAGCTGCAACTGCTCGTGAGCGAGCACGGCCTGCGCGAGACCTTCGAGGAGATCGAGGAGGCGGCCGCGCGCTGCCGCTTCACCGACTGCCGCCACGAGGGCGAGCCCGGCTGCGCCGTGCGCGAGGCCCTGGACGCGGGCGAACTCGACCCGGAGCGCTACCGCAACTACCGCAAGATGGAGGCCGAGATGCGCCACGCCGCCACCCTCGTCGACCAGCGCAAGGCGCAGGACGAGAAGTCGCGCGTCAAGCGCATCCACCGCGACCTCAAGAAGATTTACAAGAAGCGGGACGAGGACGACCGTTAGGCTTTCAAGGTAAGCAGTAGACCTGTTCGGACGAGGGCGGGGGCGGTTTCAGTTAGATGACTCTCGAAACGGATTTCATCGTCGTCGGCAGCGGCATCGCGGGCCTGCGCGCGGCGGTCGAGCTTGCGCGGGCGGGCGCGCGCGTGACCGTGCTGACGAAGGACAGGCGCGAGGAGTCGAACACGGAGTACGCGCAGGGCGGCGTGGCCGTGGCCCTGTCGGAGGAGGACGAGGCTTCGCTCCACGAGGAGGACACGCTGGCCGCGGGCGCGGGGCTGTGCGACGAGCGCGCCGTCGAGGTGCTGGTCGGCGAGGGCCGCCGCTACATCCGGGAACTCATCGACTGGGGCACGGAGTTCGACCGGGAGGGCGGGCGCCTGCTCTTCACGCGCGAGGCCGCGCACTCGCGCCCGCGCATCCTGCACGCGCAGGGCGACGCGACGGGGCGCGAGATCGTCCGCGCGCTGCTCGCGCGCGCCGGCTCCGAGCGCAACATCTCCTTCCTCGCGCACGCCGAGACCGAGTCGCTCGTCTTCGGGGAAGGCCGCGTCGGCGGCGTGCGCTACCTCGACCCTCTGGTGCGCGCGCCGCGAGTGCTGCTGGCGCGCGGCGTGGTGCTGGCGACGGGCGGCGCGGGCGCGCTCTACCTGCACACGACCAACCCTCTGGTCGCGACCGGCGACGGGATGGCGATGGCCTTCGAAGCGGGCGCGGAGCTGTCCGACATGGAGTTCGTGCAGTTCCACCCGACGGCCTTAAACGTCGAGGGCGCGCCGCGCTTCCTGCTCTCGGAGGCGCTGCGCGGCGAGGGCGGCGTGTTGCGCAACGCGGCGGGGCGCCGCTTCATGCCGCGCTACCACGACGCGGCGGAGCTAGCGCCGCGCGACGTGGTCACGCGCTCCATCGTCGCCGAGATGGGGCGCACGGCGACGCGCACGGTCTTCCTCGACATGACGGCCTTCGACGCGGCTCACCTGCGACGACGCTTCCCGAAGATTTACCGGACGTGCATGGAGTACGGACTCGACCTCGCGCGCGAGCCCATCCCCGTCAGCCCCGCGGCGCACTACGTGATGGGCGGCGTGCGCACGGATTTGGAAGGGCGCACGACCCTGCCCGGCCTCTACGCCGCGGGCGAGGTGGCCTGCACGGGCGTCCACGGCGCGAACCGCCTGGCGTCGAACTCCCTACTCGAAGGCTTGGTCTTCGGCGCGCGCGCGGGGGCGGCGGCCGCGTCGGATTTGAAGGGCCGGCGCGCGCCTGCGCGTGACGCCGCGTCGGAAGACGCCGCGCCGCCTCGCGCAGACCTGCGGCGCGTGAGCACGGCGTCCGCGGCCGTGCGCAAGCGCGTGAGGCGGCTGATGTGGGAGCGCGTCGGCATCCTCCGCACGCGCGAAGGGCTCGCGCGCGCCCTCTCGGAGTTCGAGCAGATAGCCTCCGCGCCGCTGCTCCCCGGCCCGCGCAACTTCGTGACGGCCGCGACGCTCATCGCACGCTCCGCCCTCTGGCGCGAGGAGTCGCGCGGCGCGCACTACCGCCTCGACTTCCCGCGCCGCGACGACGGGCGCTGGCGCGCACACTCCGTCATTCAAAAGGACGCCGGCCTCACACGCGCCGACGCCGTCGAGTTCCCCGCGCTGCAATCGCGCGAAACCTGAAGCGGTCTTCATCCGGATGGGGATGAAGTGAGCTTTCAACACAGAGACACGGAGACACAGAGACACGGCTTGAAGAGTAATAACCCAACCAGCCGTGTCTCCGTGTCTCCGTGTCTCCGTGTTAACTCGCCCCCGCTTTCTCTCAGCTGCGTACTGTAATACCTTTCGCAATCCTCCCCTCGCTCAACGTGGCTTCTCGCAGACCGCGATGATGTTCGCCCCGAGCCCGGGGAGGAGCGTCTTGCCCACAACGTCGGACGCGGGCAAGAGGTACTTCCACGCCTTCGGTATAAAAGGAATGTACGTCGTCGTGCGCATCTCCGAGACGGGGATGAACTCCGAAAGGTGCGCCCCGCATTCGTCGAAAGACCATTGGAAGTGGTGCTCTTTAGCGATCTCCGCCTCCCTCCTCTTAAGGTAGGCCGTCCGCGAGAGCAGCGTCTTCCACCAGGAGCGTCGGTTGTTCAGCGTCAGGATGAAGATGCCGCCCTTCCTTAAGAGCCTGCGGGTCTCCGCGAGCGCCCGGCGGTAATCGGGGACGTGATCGAGCGAGGCTATCGAGATGATTACGTCCACCGACTCGTCGGGGAGCGGAATCTCCTCGGCGGAGCACCTGACGCACATGTACCTGCCGTCCCCCACCCTCCCCAACGCCTCCCCCGAGAGTGTGTGGCGCCCCGGCTCGATATTAACGTATGTCCGGGTGAACTCTTTGACGTGCTCGAAGAAGGCGCCGTCGCCGCCGCCGATCTCAAGGATGTCCGCGGTTCCGCCGGCACAGTGGCGGGAGACCTGCCGCCGAATCCAGCCGAGCAGCGTCTCCGCCACCTCCGCCGTGTAGCCTTCGGCCAAAGCCCCCTCCAAGAGGCGGTTGTCCTGCGATTCACTCAGCCCTTTATCCTGACTGACGGCGTAACAGGGTTGTCGATGCTCGTCGTAGTAGAGGGGCTCGGACGTGAGTCGGAGGTCGAACATGGAGTCAGATTCGGGGACGGAATCGCATTCCCCGTTTGCGGAAAATATTATTCACTCCGGACAGGTTATGAGAATATCCGCCCGCGCCCCGGTTGGCAATCTAACTACTCAAGGCTCGGCGGCGGAGGCCGCGGGCGGCGGCGTGAGTAAAATGGCGGCGGCGCGCTGAATATGGCGGCGGCCCGGCGTAGAATGGTGACGTCGGGAGTTGATTCGGCGTCGGCGCAGCTTACACGCGCGTCGGCGCGCTTGAATCGTGTGTGTGGTAGTGCCTTCGGGTAAAAGACGCGGCGAGGGTTGCGATGGCTCATTTTGAACAGCTACACGAGTGGGGGTTGACGCCGCGCGAGGCGGTGGAGCTTCAGAAGCGTCTGCGGGAGCGCGTGCGAGTGACGCCGCTCAAGAAAAAGGTCGAGACGGTGGCGGGCGCCGACATCAGCTTCAACAAGTTCGACCCGACGATCTACACGGGCATCGTCGTGCTGCGCCTGCCGACGCTCGAAGTGGTCGAGGAGGTGGGGCTGGTGAGCGAGACGAAGTTCCCGTACGTGCCGGGGCTTCTCTCTTTCCGCGAGTCGCCTTCCGTCCTGGAAGCGTGGGCGAAGTTGAAGACCGAGCCGGACGCAGTCATGTTCGACGGGCAGGGTTTGGCGCACCCGCGGCGCGTCGGCATCGCCTGCCACGTCGGGCTCATCATCAAGCGCCCGACGCTCGGGTGCGCCAAGTCAGTCCTCGTCGGCAAATTCGAGGAGCCGGGCGAGGAGCGCGGCTCCTGGTCGCCGATGGTCGATAAGGGCGAGACGGTCGGCGCCGCGCTGCGGACGAAGACGCGCGTGCAGCCCGTCTACGTCTCGCCCGGACACCTGATAGACCTTGAGGGCGCGATAGACCTGACGCTGCGCTGCGACGGCGGCTACAGGCAGCCCGAGCCCACGCGCCGCGCGCACCTCCTCGTCAACGCGCTCCGCCGCGGCGAGCGCTCGCCCACCTCGGACGAGCCGTCGAAAAAATCGGACGACGGGGCGCAGGGGCAGGGGAGTTTCGACTTCTAAAGCAGACGGCGCCCGGCGGGAGGAATTTCAACACGGAGACCCAGCCTGATGTCTTATTGCATCAAGCTAGAGCGATTTGCAAATGGGTGCGAACACTTCGTGGGGGCAGACGGGTCAGTACCGCCCGCGGTGGCGGGTGGGTCGGTGCTACGCGGCCGGGCCGTGTGACACAGGCCCACCCGCTACCGCGGAAGGACGCGCCGCGCCGGGAGCGCGGGCATCCTGCCCGCCGAAGCGTGCGAGAAGCACGCTTCCGAGTCTCTCAACATTGAGACTTAAAGCCTCTGCGTCTTCGCGCTTCGCGCTCATGGCGGGCAGGGATGCCCGCGCTCCCGGCGCGGCGTGAGGTCGCACCCGAACGAACGCCGGTGTAAAACGTTCGGGCCGATAGACGCCGCCCCGCGCGCCTTTGCTCCTTACCTGTTCTGAGACCCGTCTCCGCCCGACGGCTGTGCGTCGCGCGTCTCAACGGCCCCCGCGCCCTTCTCACCCCCGAGCCACTTGAGCGGCGCGGCCAAACGCTTCCCGACGGATTTCAAACGCGAACCCTGCGCGTCCCCTTTCGTCTTGTGCTGCGCGGTGCAGTGTTGACGCGGCTCGCCGCCCGCGGGGAAAGTCATCGTGCTCACAATCGGACAGTCCTGCGTCGCGAGTTGCCCGGTCACCGCGTCTATTCTGACCGTCACCGTCGGCATCGGGCGCAACTGTGTCGCGCCCGGCCCCGCACCCGCGTCGCCGGACGATGCCTCCGCGGCGGGCTGTCGGCCCGAACGTTCCTTGTCGCGCGCCGTCTGTCCCGCGGCGTTGCGAGCCCCGCCCTCGGGCTGCAGTCCCTTCAAGGAGGGCTGCGCCTCCTCCCGCACGGCCGCCTTCGTAGTGTCGGGCGCGGGACTCGTGCCCCGCGGCACGAGTGAGGTGAAGGCGGCGAAGAACACCGCGCAGAAGACCGCCGCCGTGATTAGAATCGGCCGCGGGCGTCTGCGACGCACGGCCGCGGGGGCGGGCGCGTGAGGCTCGGCCGGCGCGGGGGCGGGGCGCGTTCGCCTCCCGGCATTCCCCGAGGTCAGCAGGGCGTATGCTTCGTTTATCTCCTTCAACTTCTCCTGCGCCTTCTGCTGTAGGCGCGGGTCGTGCGAGAAACGGTCTGGGTGCCAGACTTTGGCGAGGTCGCGGTAAGCGTCCTTCAACTCCCGCGCGGAGGCGCCCGGGGAGACGCCCAGCAGCTCGTAGTATTTATCCAACTCGTCGTTCACTTGGTCTTACCTCAAGAAAGAATCCTGGACAGTTGGGAGACGCTCTCGAAACGTTCCAGCAGTTCGGACGGACTCGGCAGAGGGACGCCCAGATAGGCCGCGGCGGCCGCCAGGCAGGTCGTGAAGATCAACCCCGTGACGACGGCCCGGAGGGCCGCGCGGAAGACGAGGCGCGCGAGCGCCGCGAAGGGCCGAAGGGGGTGCCGCATGTTTTGAAGCTCCTGAATAATGGCGGCCGGGCTGACTTTATCGCCGGACGGCCGGCGAACAGGGCGCACCTCTCCGAATGTCGAGGCGTCGGCCGATTGCCTGTTTGTCGAGAGGAGGTTCGGGGCTCGCCGCCCGGGGGCGGGCGGCGGCGGGCACAAAAGTATTATTGCAGGCCGGGAGGCTTATGACAACGGTCTTTTATA
Source organism: Pyrinomonadaceae bacterium (assembly GCA_036389235.1). Classification (GTDB taxonomy): domain Bacteria; phylum Acidobacteriota; class Blastocatellia; order Pyrinomonadales; family Pyrinomonadaceae; genus QHXN01. The sequence continues at coordinate 10,900 of DASVQJ010000090.1, forward strand.
GCGGCGTGCGTACGAGCGCGACCGTGACCAACGGGTCGGAACCACCCGCGGTAGCGGGTGGGCCGGTGCGACACGGCTCCGCCGGGTTACGAAGGACCACCCGCTACCGCGGGCGGTTCCGGCCCGTCTCGCCGCGCGGCGGCGAAAGCCTACTTGCCGAGGCGCTTGAACTCCAGCTCCTTGAAGTCGAAATCGGGGTTGGGCACGTCGATCTTCATCTCGGAGACTTTGCCCTGCGCGTCGAGGTTGAAGGTGACCCAGCCGCGCGGGTAGGGGTAGACGACCGACTCGCGCCACTTGATGCGGAAGGTGTCGAAGTGCCAGTGCTCGAGGTCGCCGACGTAGGCGGGCGAGGGCAGCAGGCGCACGACGAGGCGGCCCTGCTCCTCCGTCACCTTCGCGTCGCCGTACATCTGGCCGCCGGAGGTGCCGGCGTAGGACGAGAGCGGGAGCGACGGCTTCGTACCGGGGACGCGCGCGTCTTCGAGCCTGCGGGCCTCGGCCGCCTCGCGCTCGCGCGCCGCCTTCGTGCGCGCCATGTAGTCGGCGCTCCAGTCGCGCGGCGGCGCGCCCAGGAATACGTCGAAGACCTTGTACCAGAGGAACGACTGGA
>DASVQJ010000091.1:0-3703 GCA_036389235.1 Pyrinomonadaceae bacterium
ACGGCGCCTCCGCGGTTAATGAATTTTACATGAAGAGGCCGACCAACTTCGCGAGCAGCCAGAGGCTCAGCGCGACGGAGCCGATGAGGAGCACGAGCAGGCCGAGCATGATGACGCCGAGGAAGAGCCAGTCGCTCAGGCGCCCGCGCCTGGCCTCTTCGGCGGGGACGGAGGCGCGCTGGCGCAGCAGCTCGACGTTCATCTGGTTCGACTTCCACGCCACGTCGAAGAGGTCGCCGACGACGGGCACGGCGCCGAGCAGGTAGTCCACCGCGATGTTCGAGGCCATCCGCAGCAGCGTCACCTTCGGCACGCGGTAGCGCACGCCGGCCGCGAGGATGTAGAACGAGACGGCCGTCGTCGCGAAGTCGCCGACGCCGGGGATGAGCCCGACCAGCGCGTCGAGCCCGACGCGCCACCCCGTGCCCGGGATGCGGAAGAGCCCGTCCATCGCGCGGCTCAACTGGTCGAGGCTCCGCTCCACCTCCGCGCGCTCGGCCGGCGCCGGCACCGCCGCGCGCGACCCGCGCTCCGCAATGCTCTTGCTCAAAGCCATCGGCAACTCCTCCCCATTCAAACCGCCGCGACGCCATTGTCCGGCGGCAAATTAGATGCGCACGCGCCCGCCACAGTAGTACGAAAAAAAGGGCGACCCGGCAACGCTAAAAAGCGACCCGCGCTCTCGGGCCGGGGAGTTGAGGCTCGGGAGCGCGGGTCGCGGTCGGTTTCCGGGTCAGTCGTTGCGCGCGCAGGGGCTGGTCGAGTAGGTGCGCGCGTCTTTGAGCGCGTTGAGCACATCGACGGGCTTGCCGATGTTCGGCTGATCCGGGGGCGGCGGCTGGTTGATCCACTGCGCGTTGTAGGCGTTGGTCGGCTGGAAGCCCTTGTGGTTGAACGAGCCGCGGCAGCCGCCGCGCACGTCGAGCGCCGCCTTCGCCCACGCCCTCACCGATTCGAGCGGCCGCGGCGCGCCGTCGTCGTCGGCGACGAGGTGCTTGTTGCCGTAGTTCTTGGCGCGGTCGCAGGCCGCGCCGATGTCCTTCGTCCACTGGCCCTGGTGGAACGAGCAGAACTGGATGCGCGGCGAGGCGTTGACGAGCGCCTCGTTGGTGATGCCCGTGCTCGTGGAGATGAGGTGCCCCGCGTCGGTGTTGCGGACGCGCGCGGCGACCCAGTCGATCCACGCCTTGAGGTGCGAGTCGTTGTAGGCCGCGACGGGGCTCGGCACGCGCAGCTCGTTGCCGACCTCGTAGACCACGTTCCAGTGGGGGAGGAGCTGCCGGGCCACGGCGTCGATGAAGTTGCCCTGCGTCTGGAGGTACGGGCTCGCCGTGTTGCAGAACGCCCTGTAGCGGTCTTGCGCCGTGCCGCTCAGCACCACCGGCTTCGGCAGGTCGGCGTTGACGGAGGCCACCACGCCGTGGTGCACGAAGAGGCAGATTTCCACGACGACGCCGTACGACTTCGCCGCGGCCACCAGGCGGTTGAGGTTCGCGAGGTACTGCGTGTTGACCGCGGCGTTGGTCGGGCTGCCGTCGAGCAGGACGCGGTGGACGTTGGCCTGGTTCGGGTTCTCCCAGTGCTCCTTGACGAAGAGCATCGTGCGGTGGAAGTTCACGCCGTAGTTCGAGAGGTCGCGGAAGAAGTTGCCGAACAGGTTCGTGTTGTTCGGGTCCTTCTCGAAGCTCATGCCGTAGGAGCCGTAGCCCGTGAACTGGATGCCGAAGTTGTACGTGGTGCGGTAGCAGGTGTTGCCGTCGTACCACTGCTCGAAGACCTCCTTCAGGATGCCCTGGTCGGGGCCGGCGAGCAGCCGCCGCACGACGAAGCGGTCGGGGCAGGGGGTGGGTTCGACGAGCCTCTGCGCCTCCGTCTCGACGCCGACGAGGGTGGGCAGCTTGAGCTTCTTCTTGATTTTGTCGAGGTGCTCGTGCGCCCTGGGGCCGGCGGCGGCCAGCTCGCGGCGGCGCTCGGCGTGGTCGGTGTGGGCTAACTCCGGGGCTTCGTTCGGTTGGCTGTCTGACATAAGGTTTCTCCTCTTCTCGATTTCGTGGGGCCGACGAAGCGCTCGTCAGCAGCTCCCGCCCTCACCGGATAACGCGGGGCCGCGCGACGAAATCCGGCACCCGTGCGAAATATTTCTCGCCGCCCGCGCCGCGCCGCCCGGCGGCCCGGCCCACTCGCGGATGTGATATTCTCCCGCCGCCTTTCGTTGTTAACTCGTCTGGAGGTTCACGCCGATGAAACGGGCGGCCGCACTCCTCGCACTGTGTCTCGTCTCGACCCCGTCACTCTCGTGCGGCCCGAAGGGGGCCGACCCGTTCGCGGGGCGGCTGGTCGATCTGTCGCACGCGTACGACGAGCAGACCGTCTTCTGGCCGACGGCCGACAGCTTCAAGTTGGAGAAGGTGGCGGACGGCGTGACGCCCGGAGGGTACTACTACGCCGCCAACAACTTCTCGATGGCCGAGCACGGGGGCACGCACCTCGACGCGCCCGTGCACTTCGCCGAGGGGCGCCACACGGCCGACCAGATTCCGCTCGAACAGTTGATGGGCGTCGGGGTGGTCGTGGACGTGTCGGAGAAGTGCGCGCGCGACGCCGACTATCAGGTCACGTCGGAAGACTTCGCCGCGTGGGAGCGCGAGCACGGGCGCCTGCCCGAAGGGTCGATCATTTTTCTGCGGACGGGCTTCGGGCGGCGCTGGCCCGACCGGCGCGGCTACATGGGCACGGACGAGCGCGGCCCCGACGCGGTCGCCAGGCTGCACTTCCCCGGCCTCCACCCCGACGCCGCGCGCTGGCTCACGCGCGAGCGCACGGTCAAGGCCGTCGGCCTCGACACGCCGAGCATCGACTACGGCCAGTCCAAGCTCTTCGAGTCGCACCGAGCCCTCTTCGAGCGCAACGTCCCCGCCTTCGAGAACCTCGCCAACCTCGAACAGCTCCCCGCCGAAGGCTTCCACGTCGTCGCCCTCCCCATGAAGATCAGGGGCGGCAGCGGCGGCCCCCTCCGCGCCGTGGCGATAGTCGGGGACAGGTAGGAGTCCTAAAGGAGAGGGGCGGGCCTTCCGAAGGCCCGCCCCTCTCCGCACGCTTACGCCGCGCGCCGTCAGCGCGGGCCGAAGACCCAGCGGCGCGCCGCCGCGAGGTCGTAGAAGAACCCGACCTCGACTTCGGCCATGCCGGCGCGGCTCGTCACGGCCCGCGCCGCCTCGTCGGTGGCGGGGTCTGGGACGACCGCCGCCCAGCGGCAGCGGCCCAGCTCCTTCTCGTGCTCGCGGACGAAGACGATCTCGCGCTCGACGAAGTCGGCGCTCGGCGCGGCGGCCCGGCGGCGGTCGCTGATGAAGTGGAAGCCGGTCTCGAAGGCCGGGTCGGAGAAGACGCCGAGCAGCACGTCGCGCCACTCTTCGAACGAGGGGTCGCCGACCGTCGTCAGGTAGACGACGCGCTCGCGTCTGTCGATGGTGTAGATGACGGGCATGGGCGTGACGGCTGCATCATAAGCCCTTCCGCCGGAAAGTCAACGCCGCGCGACGAAAACCTCGACAACCCGCGCCGCGCCGCATAAGCCGGCCGCACTCCCGAACAGGCACAGAGAGCCGGAGGGTTTAGCCGCGCGCCCGGCGGCGCAAGGGGTGAAGCCCCGCGTAGATTCATCAACGGAGAGGGGCGGGCGCGTGTCGTTTGACACGCGCCC
>DASVQJ010000092.1:0-13727 GCA_036389235.1 Pyrinomonadaceae bacterium
ACTCAAGGTTGAGTGGTGGCGCTTCTTGGCTTTCGCGCTGTCGCGCTCATGGCGGGCAGGGATGCCCGCGCTCCCGGCAGGGCGTGACTACTTAATCACGAACTGCACGGCGTGCGGCGTCGGGTCGCCGGCCGCCGTGAAGCCGAGGTTGTAAGTCCCCGAAGGGTAGCCCGCGGTCTTCAGGTTGTAGATGTAACCGCCGCCGTCGAAGCGGAAGTAGTGACCCGGGTTCGCGTTGCCGGCGGCGTCGAGCGTCTGCGGCGCGCTCGTCACGGCGTTGACGACCGAGACCGCCTGGACGGCGACCGAACTCGACGACTGGTTCGCACCCGACGCGTCGCAGAGGCGGAGCCTGACCGGAATCGTGCTCCCGCTCTGCCTCTCATGCGCCTGGTCGTAGTCGACGCAGACGGCGAAGCCCACGCTCAGCGTGCCGTCGGCGAACGTGATCTGGTAGTTCGTCGAACTCACGCCGCTCGGGATGATCGGGTAGTTGCCGACCGGGCTGGCCGGCGTCGCCGTCGTGTTGAAGGCGAGCGCGCCGGAGAGCGAGCCCGGCCCGTCGCCGTTCACGAACCCCGTGTACGTGGCCGTGAACGGCGGGTCGGGCGCGCCGAGCGCGCGCGACTTGTCGTCGGCCCTGACGGTCAAAGGCGCCGGCAGGACGTTGACCGTCACGTCGGCCGTGGACGGCGTGTAGTTGACCGCGTCGGCCGGCGTGAAGTCTACGTGGAGCGGCCGGTTGTTGCCCGCGTTCAAGACCGTGCCCGCGGCCGGCGTGTAGACGAACGTGCCGGGCACGGACGCGGTCGCGTTCAACTGCGCCGCGCCGAGCGCCGTCCCGTAGACGAGGTCCGCGGGGTTGCCCCACGCGACCGACGTGCCCGCCGGGCTGACGGTCAGAGCGTTCGTCGCGGAGCCGGCGAGGTAGTTGGGCGTGGCCGCGAAGCTCGCCCCGACGCCCGCCGGGTATGAGCCCGCGTTGATGCCCGCGAGGCTCGCGTTCGCGAGCGACGCGACGCCCGCGGCGTCCGTGACGGCGCTGCCCACGCCGTTGCCGTCGAGGGTGAAGCTGACCGTCCTGCCCGCGAGCGGCGAGACGCCGTCGGTCAGCGTGGCCGAAAGGTTGACCGTGCCGCCGTAGGTGCCCGCCGCGGAGCCCACGGTCAAAGTCGTCGGCACCGTGTTGTCGAAGCAGAGCGACACGTCGTTGAGCGCCGGCGTGACGGCCGGGTTAGTCGTCGCCAGCGTGGCCTGGTACTTCAGATAACGCCTCCCGTTGAACTGCGAGAGCGAGGCGCCGCTGGTCGTAAAGAAGGTGGCCGCCGTGCCGTCCGGCCCGACGAAGTTGAACGGCCCGAAGGGGCTGTTGCTGGCCGCGACCTTGAACTTCACGGAAGTCCCCGCGGGCGCCGAGGCGTTCCACGAAAGCGTCGCCCAGGAGACGGCGCCGCCCGCGTGCGGGTTCGCGTCCTTCAGGCCCGAGACGAGGGTGCCCGACGGCGCGTAGCCCGTGTCCATGTATGTCCTGAAGCCGATGTCGGTCGTCGCCTGCGAGCCGAAACTCGCCCCGCCGCTGGTCGTGAAGACCAGCGTGCCCCTCGTGTAAGGGTTGGTGGCGGGGCTGGCGGTGACGTTGTAGTTCCCCGTGCCCGCGGCGCGCGGCGTCGTCAGGCGCGCGACCAGCGCGTAGGTCGTCCCCGCCGTCAGCGCGGGCGGGCTGGCGAAGGTGGCCGTGTAGTAGGCCGTCGAGCCGAGGGCGAAGCCGGGGACGGTCGTCGAGGCCAGAACGGTGGCGGCGGGCAGGCCGCCGCCGGTCGTCCTGACCTCAATCGTCACGGGCGGGTTCGTGCCGGTGCAGCCCGAGCAGAAGAGGCTGATGTCGATCTTCTTCAGCGCGCCGCTGACGGCGGGCATGAAGCTCTGGCCGATCCACTGGGTGGTGGTGACGTTGAAGCCGCTGTTGCTGAGCGTCGTGTTCTGCTGATCCACCGGGGTCGGGTTGAGCAGCGTCGCGTCGCCGGGGCCGGCCGCCAGATCGACGTTCGTCGGCGTGCCGGCCTGGAAGTCCGTCCGCGATGTGTCGGTCAGGCAAGCGCCGTCGGCGCCGGGGCTCAGCGCGAAGTCCTTCACGGTCACCGAGCCTTCGTTGACGACGAGGCTCGCGGCGCCCGCCGACGTGTAGCCGGGGAAGCCGGCCGTGACGGAGGGGTAGGTGCCGGCCGGCAGGTTCGTGAAGGAGTAGAAGCCGGCCGCGTCGGTCGTCGTCGTGCGGCTGCCGAGGGCGACCGCCGCGCCCGCGATGGGGCCGCCGCCCGAGGTCGAGGTCACGTTGCCGTGGACGCCGCCGCTGCCGACGGTCGTGCACTGCGGCAGGCTGAAGGAGCCGACGCGCGTGTGGTGGTCGAGCCCGTCGGCCGCGTAGTACATGCTCGTGAACCAGAAGGTGCAGCCGTCCGGGTCGAGCGACATGGCGGCGTAGTCGCCCCAGCGCGTGCACGGCCCGCCGCCGCAGTTGCCCACCTGCGTCCCCGCGCCCTGGATGAGCGTCTGCTCGGTCTGGCTGAAGGTGTTGACGGGGTCGGTGGCGAGGCGCCCCGCGTACTTGAGCGCGGGCTTCGTCGTGGCGCTCGAAGTGCTGTAGCCGAAGGCCATGTTGCCCGCGCGGTCTACGGCGAGGCTCGGGACGAAGCGGTGCATGACGTTGGCGCCGTCGGGGTCGAAGGTCGCGGCCTGCGTGATGTTCGGCCCCACCGTCCCGCCCGTGACCGGCACCTGGTAGAAGCGCGGGGCGGCGAAGCCGGTCGTGCTGGCGCGGCGGACGGTGTGGATGGCCCACAGCGACTCGGCGCCGCCGAGGTTCGTGTACTGGTTCTGCATCATCGCGCGGGTCGGCAGAACTTCGAGGTTGTTGCCGCCCAGCGACGGCGCGCTGGCGGCGGACAGGTTGGGCCAGTTCGACGCCGCGACGGGCACGTCCGGCCCCGTGAAGGTCGAGGTCATGGGGTGCTCCCAATCGACCTTGAACTTGTAGACGGTGACGGCGTTCAGGAAACGCGACGTCGAGAGGAAGTAGTTCGGCGTGCCCGGCGGGGGCGTGCCCGTCTGGAGGCGCGCGTTGCCGGGCAGGATGGTGTTGTCCCCGACGGGGCCGTCGAACGTGACGGACTGGGCGGCGGGGGCGCCCGCGTACATCTGCGCCTTGTTGAAGGCGAAGACGCGCGGTCCCTGGAAGGGGGCGCCCGCCGGGTAGCCGAACATGTTGACCGTCATGTAAATCCCGTCGGGCCACACGCCGAGCTTCGGGTAGTCGCCCAGGCCGCCCGTCGTGTTGATGGAGTAGAAGTTCCAGCCGCCCGCGACGGGGTCGCCCGTGCGCGAGACGGCGAAGCACTGGAAGGCGCCCGGCGGGTTGACGACGTTGCCGCCGCTCAACTGGAAGGCGAAGTCCGTGATGACCCAGCGGTCTTCGAACGTGTCGTAGAGGACGACGGGGTCGCCGAAGTTGTTCGTGTCGCAAAGGTTCCCCTGGTTCCCCTGCTTCATGAAGTTGTTGAGGGTGAAGGCCGCGATGCGCGCGCCGGTGGACTTGTCGTAGATGGCGACCGAGGAGTTGATCGACTGGATGTAGTGGTTCGGCCCCACGTCGCCGACGGTGTCGGGCGGGTGCCCTGCGCCCCAGTTGTTAAAGTCCAGGCCCTCGAAGCTGACGTTCGGGGCGGGCGCCTGCGCGGCCGGCGCGGACGGCGCCGCGGCTCCGGCCGCTTCCGGCGCGGACTTGGCGCCCTCCGCAGGGGCCTTTCCGCCGGGCGGGACGTAGAGGGTCGGGTTCGGCTCCGGCACTTCGCGCTCCGGGCGCTCGACCTTCTCGGGCGGCGCCTGCGGGAGCTGGCGCACGTCGCCGCGGAACGGGCGGCCGCGGCGGAGCCTCATCTCCCTTGCGCGCCCCTCGGCGCGTTCGTCGCCGCGGCCGCCGCCGTTGCCGCGTCCGCGCGGCTCGCCCAGGTCGCCGTCCTCTTCGCGCTGCCGCGCGCGGCGGCCCGCGCCCTTGCCGGCAGACGGCCTCTCCGGGGCGTTCCTCTTCGGGGCGCCGGCCGACGCCTCGCGGGCCGACTCCTGCACGGTGTCGCCGCGCAGCAGCGTCGCCTGCGGCGGTTGGGTGCGCGCGGGCCTCTTCCGCGTCTGTGCCGAAGAGTTCGTCGTGACGGCGGCGTACGCGACCGCGAGTGCCGCGACGAGCAGCAGGGCGAGTCGGGCCGGCGCCTTCGTCCGGTTAACTCTGCGCGCGGGTGTGCGCGCGTGCGTCGGGGTCGTGTGGAGCTTTCTCTTCATGGGGGATGCGATTCCTCTCCCGGCGTCCGCCGGGGTCAAGTGTGCGTCGGGTTTCGTGCTTGCCGTCTTTACGAGGGTTCAGACGCAAGTGCGGGAATGAGAGGGCGGCTTCGGTCTCCGGTCTCCTGCTACTGTCGCCGGCAGGAAATCCGGGGCCGGGCTTGCGGGCCGACGGGCGGAAAGGCGTCCCCACCTTTCGCCCGCTTGAGACGAGTTGACTGCGTTCGGATGACCCTTAAGATAAGGATGGAGGTCGGGTCGCTTCCACCTTCTCTCCTTCAGGTGGTTATGCGGGGCTCGCTTAAGGCCCGACCGTTTAAGGGCGTCGGAAAGATAGTCTTAATTTCGCCGCGCGTCAAACCGACGGCGACGCCGGCCCGGGAGAGGGCGGACAGATGAACCGACTGGGCACGACGTTTTCGCTCTTCGCCGCGCTACTCCTCCCCGACGTTCCGGCGCAGGCACCTACGCGCTGACGCGCGGGAGCGACGGCCGCCCGACGAAGGTGTCGTTAGCGGGCCGCGCCCCTCACGACCCGTCGTTGTCGAGGAAGTCTTCGCGCACCGGCGAGAAGATGTCTAGCAGGACGACCTCCTCGTCGAGCATCGTGGCGCCGTGCCAGCTCCCGGGCGGGAAGTGGAGCACGTCGCCCGCCTCGGCCACGCGCTGCTCGTCGCCGACGGTGAAGAGGACGCGGCCGCGCTCGACGAAGGTGAACTGCTCGTGCGGGTGGTCGTGCGGGGGCGTGACGACGCGCGGCGCGAAACGCAGGCGGCAGACCATGACCCGCTCGCCCACGATCATCTGCCGCTCGATCCCTTCGTCCAGAACCTCGACGGGGACGCGCGACCAGTCCGTGTGCTGCGCGTGCGGGCCGATTTTCGACTTCGCTTCCATCTCTTGACCTCAGTACCGAGGGCTAAGGACTGAGTGCTGAGGACTGAGTGTTAAGAGTCTTAATCTTCACCCAGTCCTCAATCCTCAGACCTCAGTACTTTTTCAACGTGATGCGCCAGCGCGCGGACGCGCCCGCCTTCAGGCGTACGTCGCGCGCTTCGTAAACAAGGTGCAGCGGCACCCCGCCGCGTGCGCCGCGCCCGAGCGCCCCGCCCCCCGCGGCCTGCACGGAGACCGCCAGCGGCCAGTCGGCCGTCGCCGAGACTTCCAAAATACCATCATCCGAGACGAAACGGTCGCGCCGCAGTCCTCCGTCGAAGTTGACCTCGCCCCGCGCCGCGGTCGTCGGCACGGCGACCCGCCAACTCTTAAACGTCACGTCGGCGGAGGACTTTAAAGTCTCCTCGCGCGTGAGCGTCGCGCCTTCCAGACGCCAGACGACCTCGCTCGTGACGTGCGGGTCTTCCAACTGCCCCGACTTTGTGCCGAGCGCCGCCCAGCGCCGCCAGACGGCGCGCAGGCTCTTGCCGTCGGCCGCGGGCTCTATCTCGTCCGCGCCGTCCGCGGCGACGAGCGTGCGCCCGTTCGCGAGTTCGACGAAGGGCACGAGCGCGGGGTAGACCTGCTCGACCGGCGCGGCGAAGCCCGCGAGCCCGTGCGGCGCCGGAAGATAGTCCGCGACGCCCGGCTTCGTCCCCGTCGTCAAAGGGAGCGTGAAGTAGAGCGGCCCACTCCGCACGAGCCACACGCCCGCCTGCCTCTCGCCGCGCCGGAAGAACTCGAAGCGCGCGAGGTCGCGCCTCGTGACCTCGCGCGGGAACTCCTTGAGCCCCTCCTTCGCCAGCGCTTCTGTAAACATCATGTGCGCGAGCGCGGCCTTGCCGAAGAAGCCGGTCGTCTGCTGCCACTCGCGGTCGGGCGAGATGTACGCGTAGTTGCCGCGGCCGAAGGCGAAGACCGAGAGCTTGTGCGCCTTCACGTCGTAATCGTGCCGGAGCCAGCGCCACGCCTGGTAGTAGGCGGCGGCGAGTTCCGGGAGCGGCGCGGGCCGGAACTCCGGGTGGCGCGCGAGGAAGGCGACGATCTCCAGCGTGTCGAGGTAGGAGACGACGCCGAGGCTCCGGCCCCACGCGTAGCCGTAGCCGTCCGGCTGGACGAGGTCCCACCACAGGCGCATCTGCGCCTTGAGCGAAGGGCGCACGGCGTCGAGCACGTCCCCGCGCCCCGCGTCCTCCGCCGCGTTCCAGACGAACCGCGCGTACTCGTTCGAGTAGCGGTCGAAGCGGCCCGTCGGCGGCGCGTCGTCGGCGTAGAGCCCGCCGCCCGCGAAGGGCCGCGCGGCGCGCGTGACTACGCCGTCCAGGAGCGCGCGGTCTTTCAAAAGTCCGAGCTGGTAGCTGACGCTCGCGATGCGCGCCGCGACGCCGAGGTAGTTCTCGGGCAGGTTGATGACCTTCTGCGCCTTCGCGTCGTAGAAGGCCGACACGTCGAGGAGCTTCCGCCAACGCCCCTTCTCTTCTTCCGTCAAGCCCTGCCACACGGCGTTGCGTTCGAGGTCGCGCCCGAAGTGCCGGAGCGCCAGCACGCAGTAGAGCTGCGAGAAGCGCGTGCTGCCCAAACGCTGTTCCAACAGCCCGACCCGACCGACCTCGCGCGCGAGGTCGCGCCCGGCGAGCGCGCGCTCGCCCGACATCTCCGCGTACGCCGCGAGCGCGCGCGCCCATGTGCCCCACGTGTACTCGCCCGTCGAGCCCGCGCCCAGAACCCTCTCGGGCGGCGGGTCGAGCGACTTGACGTCCGAGAGGTGCGCCGCGACCTCCGCGCCCAGGAAGTTCGTAACCTCTTCACGCAGCGCGGACGCGTCAACCGTCTCGCCCTGATTTGAAGCAGTTGCCCCCCGCCGCCCGGCCGCCCCCGCGGGCGGCGCGAGCAGCGAGAAGGTTAGAAGGAAGAGCAGCGAGGCTTTCAGCATGACGTTCAATCTACGGTGCCCGCGGCTAGAAGGTGAACTTCATGCCGAGCTGGATGGTGCGCGGCGGGCCGGCCGCGGTCAGCGTGCCGAAGCCGCCGTTGGCGAGGTTGACCTCCAGGTCGCGGAAGTTCGTCCGGTTGAAGGCGTTGAAGACGTCGGCCTGGAGTTGCAGCTTCAAACTCTCGGTCAGGGCGACGCGGCGGCGGAAGGAGAAGTCCCACACATGCGAGCCCGGCCCCTCGACGGTGCCGACGCCGGCCGTCCCGCGCCGCGTGTCGGGCGCGGGGCGGAACGCCGCGCGGTTGATCCACGCGCCCTGGCTGCGCTCGCCGTTCGGCAGCAGCACCGGGCCGCCGAGGTAGTCCGCGCGCCGGCTCCCGATGGACGTGTTGCCGACGACGGTGAAGTATGCGCCCGACTGCAAGCGCGTGATGCCGCTCAGCTCGTAGCCGCCGAAGACCGCGCGCAGGAGGCCGTTCGCGTGCTTGAGCGTCGGCAGCGTGAAGGTGTAGGTCGCGGCGAAGATGTGTCGGCGGTCGAAGCTCGCCGGGCCGTAGTTGTAGTCGCGGTTGAAGGCGTCCTCCGGGTTGTCGTTGAAGCCGCTCGCGTCGGTCAGCACCTTCGAGAAGGTGTAGCTCAGGGTCGCGCGCGTGCGCCCCGTGCGCTTCGCCGCGAAGAGCTGCATCCCGTGGTAGTTCGAGGTCGAGTCGGACAGACGCATGCGGATGGCCGAATAGCCCTTGTAGGGCCGGAGCGCGTTCGTGTCCGCGCGCTGCGCGGTCGGGAGCGCGGCGTTGGCGGTGAGGTCGGCGAAGCCGGCCTGGTTGATGTCGGGCTGCCTTATCAGGTGGCGCCCGAGGTTGCCGACGTAGGCCGCCTCGCCGAAGAAGCCCCACGGCAGCTCGCGCTGGACGCTTAAGCTGAAGCTCTGCGTGTAGGGCGTGTCGAGGTTCGGGTCGACGGCGTTGATGGTGTCGAAGGGCGCGACGGCCGTCGAGCCGCTCGTGATGTTCGAGAGGTTCGCGTTCGAGTACTGCGAGCTGGTCACGTAGGGCGGGTTGCCCTCGGACGGGAAGATGAGGTTGCCCTCGACGCGGTCGTAGTACATGCCGAAGCCGCCGCGGACGGCCGTCTTGTTGTCCTTGAACGGCGAGTAGGCGAAGCCGACGCGGGGCATGAGGTAGTGGTGGCCGTTGTAGAGCCCGCGCGGCGCGCCGGCCGGCACCGACTGCACGAGCGCGCTGTCGCCGCCGGGCACGCGCCCGAGTTCTTCGGGCGGGACGCCGCCGCCCGCGCGGACGAGGCCGTTGACGCGGTTGCCGCCGCGCGCCGGGTCGATGGTGCCGTTGGTCAGGACCGTCACGGCCTGCGCCGGGTCGTAGCGCGCCGGGTCGAAGTTGGCGAGGTTGTTGGCCTGCGTGTAGAAGGGCGTCCCGTACTGGTAGCGCACCCCCAGCTCAAGGCTGAACCGCGGCGTCACCTTCCAACTGTCGTTGACGAACGCCTCGGTCTGCGTGAAGCGGAAGAAGCCGACCGGGTCGAGCGCCGCCTCGCTGTAGGTGCGGAAGTTGCCGAGCAGCGCGTCGGCGAAGGCGTTGTTCGTCGTGCGGGTGTTGCCGCCGGTGTTGAAGGTGACGTTGCCCGCGTAGGTCGTCCGCCCGTTCTGGTCGATGCGGTTGCGGTAGACGAGCGCGCCCGTCTTGAGCGTGTGCGAGCCGCGCACCCACGTCACGTTGTCGCCGGCCATGATGTCGGTCGTCGGCGAGACGAGCGAGCGCGCCGCGCCGTTGAAGCCCGAGAAGCCGTTGACCGTCGTGTCGGGGATGCTGTCCGAGTAGACGCCGCCGCCGGGGAAGAGCTGCTGGAACCGGAAGCCGTAGGTCTCGCGCTTCCAGAACTCGCCGGCCGGCGGGATGTGCTGCGAGACCCAGGAGGCGTTGACCTTCGCCTCGTTGATGAGCGTCGGCGTGACGAGCCAGGTGTAGGCGACCTGGAAGGACGTGCCCGGCCGCGAGCGCGCGCTCGGCACCGTCGGGAGCGGCGAGGTGATGAAGGTGCCGAACGGGTCGATGAGCTGGTTCTCGTCGTGGATGTAGCGGCCGTAGATGTTGTGCGACGAGTTGAAGCGGTAGTCGAGCCGGAGGATGTCCTCGCGGTAGTCGAAAGGGTTCGGCTGCTGGAAGGTCGCGTTGTTGCCGACGGGCGCGTTCGTGAAGCCCGTCGCCAGCCCGATCATCGTGCGGTAGACGTTGGCGATGGCCGCGCCGTCGGGCGTGATGCGGTTCGTCGGGATGATGTTCCGCGCCGCGACGTTGTTGCCGCCGAAGCAGCCCGTGCGGTTGGCCTGCGTCCTAATGCTGCCGTCGGAGTTGAAGACCGGGGCCGTGCAGGTGTTCGCCGCGTTGTTGGGGTCGCGGAGCACGCCGTCGTCGGCCGTGCCCACGACGCCGTCCGGCCCGCGCAGGCGGAGGGAGAAGTCGCCGCCCAGCTCGGCGAGCGTCGGCACGGTGCGCACGGCCGGGTTGGCGAGCCGCCGAATCTTCTTCCACTCCTGCCCGCCGAAGAAGAAGAATTTGTTCTTCACGACGGGGCCGCCGACGCTGTAGCCGAAGTCGTTGTAGCGCAGCGCGGGGCGGACGGGCGCGAACGCGTTGCGCGCGTCCAGCTTGTCGTTGCGCACGTACTCGAAGGCGGAGCCGTGGAACTCGTTGCCGCCCGAGCGCGTCACGACGTTGACCTGCGCGCCGGAGTTGCGCCCGTACTCGGCCGAGAAGTTCGAGGTCTGGACTTTGACCTCCTGGATGAAGTCGATGCCGACGTTGTTGATCTGGCTGGCGTTGCTGCCCGACTGCAAGTTGGTGCCGCCGTCCACGGTCATGTTCGTCATCTGGCCGCGGTTGCCGTTGATCGACTGCGTGTTGGTGGCGAGGCTCGTGCTCAGCTCCAACTGGTCGTCCGTCGTCTGCGCGACGCCGGGGATGAGCGAGAGCAGCTGGATGTAGTTGCGCCCGTTCAGGGCGAGGTTCTGCACCTGCTGGCTGTCCACGACGCGCGCCACCTCGCCCGAGGTGGTGTTGACCGTCTCGCCCAGGGCGGTCGAGACCTGCACGGTCTCCGTCACCTGCCCGGGTTCGAGCGCGAAGTCCAGGGTGAGCCGCGCGTCGGCCGTCAAGGCCACGCCGCGCTGCTCCGCGCGCTTGAAGCCCTGGCTCTCGGCGGTGACGGCGTACGTCCCGACCGGCAGGTTCGTCACCGTGTAGAACCCGTCGGCGTCCGTGGTCGCCGCCCGCACGAGGTTCGTCGAGGTGTTCGTCACCGTGACGGACGCGCCCGGCACGACCGCGCCCGAGGCGTCCGTGACCGTGCCCGAGACGCGGCCGACAATCGTCTGCGCCGAAGCCGGCCGCGGCACGAGCGCGAGGGCGAGCAGCAGACAGCAGGCGAGCGACGCCGCGAGGCGGCGCGACGGGGGACTGTAGACGACCGGCATAACTCTCACCTCCGACGTTGAAGTTCGTGTCTGACCGCGGGCAACACTACGCCGCCGAGCACCAGCGCCGAGGCTTGCCCCCAAGAGTTCCTTGCTTCCTTTTTGTTCGGCCGACCCCGGAAAGGGGTGCGGGATTCGTCCACCTCCGGCTTCAGGCCACGCGCGGGGCCGCGAACGTCGGCGCGGCGATGAGCGCCGCCGCCCCGCGCAGGCGCGGCTGCACCTGCGCGGGCGACACGCGCAGCGGCGTGCCCTCCGCGGAAGCGATGAGGACGCGCTCCGCGAGGCTCACGCGCACGGTCTCCTCGATCAGGTCCCACGCGGTCGTGATCTCGCCCGCGAGGTAGATGCAGTCGGGGTTGAGCGTGTTGACGACCGTCGCGAGCCCGAGGCCGAGGAAGCGGGCCGTCGCCTGGATGGCGACGTTGGCCTTGGCGTCGCCGCCGCGCGCGCGCGCGACGAGGTCGAGCACGTTGAAGGAGTCGCGCCCGGCCTCGTGCAGGGCTTTTGGACCGAGTTTGGACAAATTCCACCCGAAGTAGCGCGAGAGGGTGGCGAGGTTCGAGACGTAAGCCTCCCAGCACCCCGTCATCCCGCACATGCAGCGCGGCCCGTCCAGGCTCAAAGGCATGTGCCCGAACTCGCCCGCGATGTGGTCGCGCCCCCTCACTAATTCCCCGCCCACGACGACGCCGACGCCGACGCCGTCCGACACGCTGACGTAGACGAAGCTCTGCGTGGTCGCCGCCTCGCCGCGCTCAAGCCAGAGGTGCGCGAGCGAGCAGGCGCGCCCCGAGTTCTCGATCTGGACGGGCAGCCCCGTCGCCGCGGCCAGCTTGTCGCGGATGTCCGCGTCGCGCCAGCCGAGCGTCGGCGCGTTCAGCACGCGCCCCGTGCGGTGGTCGACCATGCCCGGGACGACGACGCCGATCCCTTCGCAGTTGCCCGCCGCGCCCTGTGTTTTCAGCATTCTTCGCACGCGCGCCGCCAAATCTTTGACGAACTGCGGCAGCGCGAAGACCGTGTCGTAAATCTCAAGCGCGAGCTGGCGCCCCGAGAAGTCCGACAGCATGACGTACGTCTTGCTGAAGCGCACGTCCACGGCGACGGCCAGGCGGTCGCGCGTCCGTATGTGCAGGAAGGTCGGCTTGCGGCCCCGGGTCACCTCGCCCGTCGCGCCCTCGTAGATGAGCCCCTGCCCGATCAACTCCTGCACGAGCACGCTCACCACCCCGCGCGTGACGCTCATGCGGCGCGCGAGGTCGGCGCGCGAGATGGGCTGGTGCTCGCGGATGAGGTTGAGCGCGATGCGCCGGTTGATCTCGCGCGAGGTCGTCCGCGTGGCCACCTTGAAGTCGTGCGTGTTGATCTTTCTCATGCGGTGCGGCCGGACATTTGTTCAAAGTTTGGACAAAATATCCCCGCGCGCGAGTCCTGTCAAGAAATATTTTTCCGCGGCGCCCCGCCGGCCGCCGCTTTTGCCTTTTCCACCCCTCCTGTTATAGCCTCGCCTCGGCCCCGCGCCCGCCGGCCGCAGACTCCCCGCAAGGCCCCTCGGCGCCAAAGGTGAAAAGGATGCTGATCGCACTCGGCTCGGCGCGCCCGGCCAAGATCATGGCGCTGCGCGCGGCCTGCGCGCGCGTCGCGGAGGTCGACCGGCGCTGGAAGCAGGCGGAGCTGGTCGCGCGCGGCGTGGAGACGGGCGTGCCGCGGATGCCGCTCAACGACACGCAGCTCATGCGCGGCGCGCGCGACCGCGCGGAGGCCGTCCGCCGCCTGCTCGAAGCGGAGGGCAACCCGGCGCACTTCTACGTCGGGCTCGAAGGCGGCTTCCACTCCATCACGTTCGACGGCGCGCGGCGGACGTTCCTGCACGGCTGGGCCTACGTCTCGGACGGCGCGCGCGGCTACTTCGGCCACGCGCCGGCCGTCACGGTGCCCGCGTCAATCGTCGCGCGCGTCGAGCAGACGGGGCGCGAGCTGGGCGAGGTCATCGACGAGGTGGCCGCCTCGACGGACGTGCGGAGCCGGGAGGGCGCGTGGGGCGTGCTCTCGCGCGGGCTGTTGACGCGCGCGATGAGCTTCGAGACGGCGCTCGTCGCCGCCTTCGCGCCGTTCTACAACGCGCGCCTGTACGAGTGAGATTTCGCGTGAAAGGTTTTTAGAGAAGGATGGTCGAGAGACTCACGGCGGAAGGTAACGACGAGCACCTCGTCAAGGCGGGGCAGAACACGACGGGCTACGTCGAGGTCATCGCCGGCTCGATGTTCTCGGGCAAGTCCGAGGAGCTGATCCGGCGCCTGCGCCGCGCGAAGATCGCGCGCCTCAAGGTGCAGGTCTTCAAGCCCGAGATCGACGTGCGCTACTCGCGCGACCACATCGTCTCGCACTCCGAGATGCGCCACGAGTCGAGCGCCGTGCGCAGCGCGCGGGAGATTCTGGAGCTGCTCGACCCGGCGACCGAGGTCGTCGGCATCGACGAGGCACAGTTCTTCGACAACGACCTGGTGGACGTGGTCAACCAGCTCGCCGCGCGCGGCGTGCGCGTCATCGTCGCGGGGCTCGACCAGGACTACACGGGGCGCCCCTTCGAGCCGATGCCGCAGCTCCTCGCCGTGGCCGAGTACATCACCAAGACGCACGCCATCTGCGTCCGCTGCGGCCAGCCCGCAAACTACTCGCAACGCACCTTCCAATCGGAAGAACGCGTGGCCGTCGGCGCTGGCAACATGTACGAAGCACGCTGCCGCCGCTGCTTCGTCCCGCACGCAGACGCGCCCACCTCCTACATCACGGAAGCGGCAGACTAAAAGCGCGTTCCGAAACCTAAGCTCAACTCTTTGCGCCTCTGGTTTTTCTTCAGTTGCGCCTTTGCGAGAAAAGCTGTTCACGCAAAGGCGCTAAGATAAGACTAAAGGCGCAAGGAGTTGAGCTTAGATTTTGAAACGGCCTCTGAGTAGCAAATAATCAACCGGGACGCTGTGAACGCGGCAGCGATGGATGAAAGGCAAGCTTGCCTTTCATCCATCGCTGCCG
>DASVQJ010000093.1:0-43774 GCA_036389235.1 Pyrinomonadaceae bacterium
GGCCTCACCTTCAGGGTGAAGATTTGCCGGGGGCCGATGCTGAAGACTACGGGGTCGGCCCCGGGCACCGGCCGGCCGCACTCCTCGACCGCGTTGCAGGCTTCGCCCGACAGACCTTTCAGAAGCGGCCCGCCGACCCTGACCTCCGCGCCCGCGCCGCCCAGCTCGATGAAGCGCATCACGGTGCCCGCGCCGTCCTCCGACTGCTTCCAGGCGCTCAACAGCACCGAAGGGTTGTTCACGTTAAGGAAGCTCGACTGCGCCGCCGGCAGGGTCTTGCGCGCCGGGTAGGTCTGGTCCTGCGACTTGACGAGCGTGCGTTCGAGCGGCGTCGTCTCCTCCCAGCCCATGCGCGCCATCGCCGCCCGGTCCAGCGCCCGCGCGCTCGTCAGCACGTAGCGGAACGTGAACTCGCCGCCCTGCGCCGCGACGTAGTTGGTGTTCCAGTAGTTGTTCATCACGTAGGAGAAGAGCGCCGGGCCGGCCGGCTTGAACTCCTTCGGCCAGGTGCCGCGTACGATATCACCGAACGTCCAGAGGAACGAGTCGCGGTTGACGACGGCGACCGTCAGACTGTCGTCGCCCGCCGACGCCCAGTTCTGCGACGAGAACCATTCGAGCCCCGCGCCCGGAATCATGTCCTTCGCGGGGTCGACCACGGCGCTCTGCACGTCGAAGTGAAAACGCGGTTCGCGCACCGCCACGGGGAAGGCGAAGTAGACGCCCTCCTTCCTGTAGACCGTCTCCTTGCGCACGCGGTATTTAAGCTCGATCTTCTTCGCGCCGTCGGGGAGGAAGACCTCCGTGGTGACGCGCGGCGTGTTCGGCGCGCTGCTCTCAAGGACGGCGCGGACGCCCTCCGCGGTCTCCTCCACCGAGACGACGCGGCCCGCGGCGGCCCTGTGTGTGTCGAGCCGCGCGACGGGCGTCGTCTTGCGGTAGGTGAGCATCTGGTTGGGGGGAGGGCCGTCGCCGCCCGTGACGTAGACGTACTGGCCGAAGCGGTACGGGCTCCTGTCGTCGACCAGCTCGCGCCCGAGCTGCTTGTCGAAGACGCTCCTGATCGAACCGCTCCCGGCGTCGAGGCCGACGCGGTAGAACTCGTTCTCAATCGTGTCAACTTGGGTCGCCGGCGCCGAGGCGTTCGGAGGGTTCTTCGTCGGGGTCGCCCGTGAAGGCGCCCCGGGCTGCGCCGCGGTCGA
Source organism: Pyrinomonadaceae bacterium (assembly GCA_036389235.1). Lineage (GTDB taxonomy): Bacteria > Acidobacteriota > Blastocatellia > Pyrinomonadales > Pyrinomonadaceae > QHXN01. Next base: position 1,203 of record DASVQJ010000093.1, read on the forward strand.
GGTGTCGGAGGGCGTCTCGGCGGCGTCGCGCGGGGCGATGTCGCGGACGTGGTAGGTGCGGTAGCCGACGGCGGGGACGCCGCGCGCCATGAAGCGTATGCGCCGGTAGGCCGGGTGGTCTTCGAGCACCTCGACGGGGACGACGCGCCGCGTCTCAAGGTCTACTATCTCGCGCGTCTTCTGCAGGTCGAACTCGACCCAGCCGTCGCGCCGCCAGTTGAGCGTGTTGAAGACGACGAGCGCGCGCTGCGGGGTCTCGACGCTGCCCGCGATGGTCGTCATCGCGCGGTCGAGCACGTAGTCCACCTGGTCGCGCGCCATCACGGCGCGCAGGCGCTTGTAGGCCAGCTCGCGCTCCGAGTCCTCGCTGTGCGGCTCGGTCACGCTGCGCCCCCAGCCCCACGTGTGCTCGTTCATGAGGAAGATGCTGTCCCACATCGAGTCCAGCGCCGCGCGCGGCGGGCGCGAGCGCGGGTCTACGAGCGCGGCCACGGTCGAGAGTTTTTCCGCCGAGACGGCGCGCCGCTCGTTCTCGCGCTCGACGGCGGCGTAGGCCGCGTCGGACGCGACGCCGTCCTCCCAGTAAGGCCCGCCGTCCCCGCGCACGACGGGCAGCCGCCCCTCGACGCCCGCCGAAATCTTCTCCAAAGCCTCGCCGAAGCCGGCGAAGACGAGCCGCGGGTACGCGTACGCCTGGTTCCACTCGCGCACGATGTCGGCCTGCGTCTTGTGCAGGGAGGTGTTCTCCCACTGGCTGCCGTGGAGCAGCACGGCGCCCGGGGCGTAGTCGGGCCGCTCGTAGACGTCGAGGAAAGTCTGCAAGCCCTCGTAGCCGTTGGCGAGCTTCGGCGGCAGGCCGAACTGGCTCCCGATCTGGTGGTAGTGGCGCGCGTACCAGAGCAGCACGCGGCCCCCGTCCGGCCCCTCCCACCAGAAGGGCGAGCGGCGGTGCAGGCCGCCGAGCATGAGCGTCGGCCCGCGGTCGGCGTTCGCCGCGGCCGAGAAATATTTGACGCCCGCGGCCGCCAGTATCGACGCGTAAGACCAGGTGTAAGAGGGCACGTCCGTGATGTTGACGTAGTCCCACGGGCCGCCGTGCTCGCGGTTGAGCTTGTGCGAGGCGTAGAAGGAGCGGAGCAAGACCTCGGCCGTGCCCGCGCCCGTCAGCATGACGGAGTGCTGCGCGGGCACGAAGATTTTCCGCGCGCGCACGGCGTCGTAAAACTTCTTCCTCTCCTCCTCGCTGCGCCCTTCGAGGAACTGCTGCGCCTGCCAGTAGCCGTCGAGGCTGAAGCGGAACTCGGGCCGCTCGGCCGTCATCTCAAGCGCCTCGTCTATGACGCGGCTGTGCAGCTCGGCCAGCTTGGTCTGGAAGTCCGAGTAGCCCACGTCGAGGTGCTCGTGCGGCACCATGTAGACCGTCCACTTTCTCTTCGGCGTCAGCGTCTGTCGGAAGTCGTAGTCGCGCCCGCCGGCGCTGACCCTGACGTTAGCGCGCGCCCCCGCGGCGAACTCGGGGACGAGGAACTCGAAGCGCTGCTCGCCGAACTCGCGCTCGCTCGCGAACTCCTGCGCGCGGCCCCAGCCCGGCAGCTGGAGCGTGACCGTGCCGCGCGGCGCGAGCCTCGACCAGCGCACGAGGACGTTGACGACCTCGAAGAGTTTCTCCCCCTCGCGCCTGTAGATGACGGTGGGCGTCGCCTCGGCCGACGTGACCGCGGGCGCGGGCGGCGCCGCCGCGCCGGCCTGCGCGTAGAGCGCGAGCGCGTCGTAGCGCAGCAGCGCGTCGGCCGTCTCCGCGCCGCCGGGCAGCGCCGACGTGTGCGGGTCGGCCAGCGCCGTCAGGGAGATTTCGTTCGCGCCCCGGCGCAGGAACCCGGCCGGAATCTCGACGCTCAGGGAGCCGATGGCGTACTGCGGGAAGGTGTAGGCTTCGAGGTTGCCCTCCTCGAAGTCGCGCCCGGGCCGCTGGTGGAACCAGCCCCGGCGGCCGTTGACCTCCGCCTGCACGACGGGCAGCCGGGGCGTCGTGATGAGGAGGCCGAGCCTCAGCCTGTACGCGCCGCGCGGCTCTTCATTCAACTCGAAACGTACGACGCGCGCCGCGGCCGGGTCGGCCTGCGCGTGGGCGACCGCCTGCTGCGTCGCGCCCCAGTCCTTCGCGCGGCCCGAAGCCGGGTCGAACGTCCCCCGCGCCTGCGCGCCGAACTCGTCCGAAGAGCCGTCGAACTCCCCGATCTGCCACACGGCTCGCCCCTGCGCGTTAACACAGACGGCAAAGGCGACGGACAGAATAAGTGTTAACAGATAACGTCTGAGCTTCAATTACTCATCTCCGAGATTGACCACAGAGACACAGAGGCACGGCTGGTTGAGAGCTAAAGGTAAAAGCTGTGTCTCTGTGTCTCTGTGGTCAATCACCTATGGCTTTAAACTCACTCAACAACAAAGGCCCAACTTACTGCCTGCGCTCAAGCGAATCGAACAAGGGCCGCGCGGGTCTGACCGCGTTCGCTTCGTCCGACACCGTGACGGCGAGGACGCGCACCCTGTCGTCGTCGGGCAGCGTCAGCGTCTTCGCGCCCGCGGGGATGTCGAGGGCGTAGGCGAAGAGGTAAGAGTAGGCGTAAGCCTCGCTCAGGCCGTCGGCGCGGTGGTGGTGCGAGGCGAACCAGGCGAGGGGCGCGGGCTTGACGAAGCCGGGGCGGATGCCGTTCATCTCGGCGTAAGGGTCGTGCCGGTACTGCGGCGAGCGTATGCGCGCGGCCGTCTCCGCCGAGGCCCCGGGCGGCACCCGCCGCTCGCCCGCGCGCCACTGCCGCGTGTCCCACTGGCCGACGAAGCCGCCCCAATCCTGAATCGTCAACTCGGAGGGTCGCCCGCCCACGCGGAAGGTCGCGCGCCGGTCGCCGCCGACGGCGGCGGCGAGGAGGTAGAGCCGTTTGAAGTTTCCGGCGGGCAGCTTCAACGTCTGCCCACGCGCCGCGAGCGCGTTCGACGGTTGGGAAGACAGTTTGAAGCGGACGCCCGCGAAGGAGATTTCGCCGGGCAGCATCTCCGAAGGGAGGCCGCGCCCCGCGCCGTCGAAGCCGCCGACGCTCTTCAAGCCGGCCGTCGTCTTCGTGACGTGCGGGCTCGACGCCGCGAGGTCGTAAGGCATCTCGACGGGAAGAGACCCGGGCGCGCTCAGCCTCACGCGCGAAGGCGCGAGCCTCAGCGCGAAGGTGCGAAGTTGATAAGGGCCGAAGTCCGTCACGAGCTCGCCCTTCTCGACGCGTGCGGCGCCGAGCGGCCGCTCCTGCCCCGTCACCTCGCGCGCCGACGTGACGGGCGCGGCGAAGCGCAGACGCACGCCGGGCGCGTTCTTGCCGTCGAGCTCGACGAGGCGGACGACGACCTCTTCGGTCTCCTCCGCCTTCTTCAAAGCGAGCACGCGCACGCGGCTGTTGCCGACGTCGAGTAAAGAGAAACTCTTGCCGAGCGCGCCCGCGTGGCGCGCTGACTCGAAGGCGACGAGCGGCTGGTTTAGCCCTTGCGCCTGCCAGTCGGTCTGCGCCGCGCGCCAGTCGCCCGCGTGCCCTGCGAGGCCGTAGACGAACTCGTGGTGCCCCCAGTCCTGCGTCGTCTGGTCGTGGTACTCCCAGCCGTTGCCCGTCCCCAGCCCCGGCGTGAAGAGCAGGGTGAGACGGAGCGTCGAGTCGTCGGGCTTGTCCGACCCGTACTTGCAATCGGACAGCACCGTCACGCCGTAGGCGCCGCCCCTGTCCGTGAGGTCGAACCACTGGTGTGAGGGCACCTCGTACTTCCGCTCGTCGTTGTTGCCGCGCTCGACGGTGCCCACGTCCCAGTTGTAGGTCGCCCGCGGGTTCGAGGCCGTCAAAGGGAACGTCGCCTTGAGCGCGGCCGCCTCCGACTTCCAGTCGATGCGGTTCGCGAACTCGACGCGCCCGCCCGCGCCGCCCGCCGAGAGTCTGACGGTCTGGACGAACTTCGAGCCTTCCGACTCGCGCTCCACTTCGACGGCGACGCGGACGGGGCCGCGCTCGACGACTCGAATCAAAGCCTTCCCCGAGACGTAACCGCGCGGCGGCTTCTGCTGGTCGGCCCAGTCCATGTTCCACGCCGGCCAGTCCTTCGGCCGCTCGGTCTGGAACGCGAGCCGCGCGGGCGCCGAGAGCAACTCCTTGCCGACCGCCTTGTCGAAGATGCCCGACACGTCGCCGTCGCCGTTAAGGGTGACGCGGTAACGCGCGTTCTCAAGCGACGACTCGCTCACCTTGAGCGCCGCGTCGGCGGCCGTCGAAGACACGCCCGCGCGCACGTCGTAGACCGCGTAGCCGACCGAAGGGGCTTTCGCCGTGAACAGAATCTTCAAAACCCCTTCACCCTTGCCGATTATCTGCGCGGGCACTTCCCCGCCCCGCGGGTCTGTGACGCGCACGGCGCGGGGCACGTCGCCGGGGAAACGCACGTCGGCCTCGACCACGTCCTCGCGCTCGACGTTCAGTGGGTTGTAGACGACGACCGGCGTCCCCTGTCCGCGCGTGTCCATCCCGCCGACGATTGACTCGGTCGCGCTCGTCAGCACGGACGCGAACTGGTTCGCCGCGATCACGTCGTCGTTCCAGGAGAACTCGAAGGCGCGCGGCGTGGCCGTCCCCGGCAGTATGTCGTGGAACTGCCCGCCCATCACGAGCGTCCACGCGTCGTTCAACCTCTGCTGCGGGTACTGCCTCCCGCCCAACCACGCGGCGGCCACGGAGGCGCGCTCGGCCGCGTCGGCCAGCAGTTCGTTCCTCCGGTTCCAGCGCTTCTGTATGGTCTGCGAAGAGATCGACCCGGCGGAGTGGTCTGTCAGGAGCAGGTCGCCGCTGTAGCGCGGCAGGCGTGAAGTCTTGTCGGCGGGGATGTCGAGGAACATCTGCTCGGCCGTGGCCGAGAGCACGCGGACGGGGCCGTCGCCGACCTGCGCGGGCGTCCCCTCCGCATCGGCCGGGGGGATGACGGGGGGCGGCGGCGGGATCACGGCCCTCCTCTTCCCCACGACCGCGTCGAGGAACTTCACAGAGAACTCGCGCGGCGCGCCGCCGATGTCGCCCGTGCCGAAGTACGTGTAGTCGGTGAAGAGTCCGCTCACCTCGCCGTTGCGTTGGATGCGTTTGGGCCAGTCCTGCGGGAAGTAGTTGACGGCGGGGTTCGCGGCCGTCGGCGGCGGGCTCTTGCTGAAGTCCTCGCGCACGTTGCTGTCGTACGGGCGCGGGTTGAAGGCCGAGATGACGCCGCGCCCGTCGGGGCCTGTCCAGAGCCCGACGTTGAAGGGCACGCCGTCGGGCGTACGCTCGATTGAGTCGGGGCCGCCCGCCCGCGCCGCAGACTTCCAGTAGAGCTTCTGCGTCGAGAACCCCTTGAGCCCCATGTGCGCGAGGATGGAGGGGAGCGACGCGGGGAAGCCGAAGCTGTCGGGCAGCATGTACTCGGCGCTCGTCCGCCCGAACTCGCGGCGGAAGTAGTGCGAGCCGTAGAGTATCTGCCGGACGATACTTTCGGCCGACGCGGAGTTGGGGTCGCCCTCCTCCATCGAGGAGCCCGCGGGGAACCAGCGCCCGGCGGCGACGTAAGACTTGAGCCGCGCGTAGTCCTCGGGCCAGTACTCCTTCATCATCCGGTAGCGGTTCGCGCCGGTGAAGTTGAAGAGGTAGTTCGGGTACTTCTCGAAGAGCGCGAAGTTGTCGCGCATTGTGTTCGGCAGGTACTCGTTGATGACCTGCGGGTACTCCCAGCGCCACTGCGTGTCGAGGTGCGCGTAGCCGACGACGTAGAGCGTCGGCTCCTTCGTCAAATCCGGGGCGGGGCGCCTCTGCGCCGACGCGCCCGCGTACGAGGCGAGGCACGACAGCAACAGCGCGAGCAACCGCTTACGTCCAGAGTACATCCGTCCGTCCTCCGCAGGGCCTTCGTATCTTTGACTTGAAATTAGAGCGGGTTGCGATGCGACGCAGTGCGACAACTTCTAAACGAAACGGCGCCCGGCGTCAACGCGCGGCGGCGACCGGGATGAGGGCGCGGCGCACATTCCAGCCTTTTAGCTCGACCGTCATGCCGCGGGTCGGCTCGGGCACTTCGATGGTGATGCGCCGGCCCGCGCCCGGGAGCAGCGAGACGTAGTTGTCGCTCGCGTAGACCGGGAGCACGCGCCCCCCGGTCGCGGCGTCGCGCAGCACGACCTCCGCGGCGAGCGCCACGAAGTCGCTGCGGTTTATCAACTCGACCTCGACGCGCGGCGTCCCGCCTTCCGCGTGCAGGGCGGCGAGACAGGCCAAGTGCGTCTCGGGCATCCGGTCGAGCTTGCGGTAGCCCGACTTCTGCGCCGCGTGCCAGTAGAAGTTCTCGCTGAGCACGCGCCGCTCGTCGCTGAGCACGAGCCTGACGAAGACGACGCCCTCCTTCGCCTGCTCCGGCACCCTGAGCCGCCCGACGCGGGAGGCCGTGTTCGCGGGCGCCGCGAGCGCCTGCCGGCCCGCAGAGAGGCCGAAGTTGCTCGCGTCCACGACGGACGTGGTGAGGAGCAGGCCGCGGAGCGAAGTCCGGGTGTTGTTGACGACCGTGATGCCTAAGTCGGGCTGGTCGAGCTGGACGTGGACGGGCTCGCAAGCCTTCTTCACGCCGAAGTAGGCGCCGTGCGTCGAGTAGTCGGAGCTGTACATCTGCCACGCCATGCTCGGCCACGCCGGGTGCGTCATCCACATCAGGCGCCCCGTGTTCGGGCTCCACAGGTGCGCGTTGAAGCCCTCGAACATCGCGCGGTGGCTCGCGTAAGAGAGGAGCTGCGCCTTGCGCTCGAAGTCTTCCAAACTCACGGGCTCGCCCAACTCTTCCGTCAACGCGGCCATGAAGTGCTTGTTGTCGCCGCCGCCGCCGTAGTGCCAGTCGTGGTAGGCCCACGCGTCACCGGGCGGCCAGTGGTCGGACGCGGGGAGCATCGCGCGGATGGTGTCGGCCGAGGGCGGCGAGGGCAGCCCCAGCTCGGTCGAGAAGCCGCGGCCGCGCGTCGTGAAGAACTTGAAGGCGTCGCCGTAGTGCCACGGCCCGCTCCCCTGCAAGTTCACGTCGCGCGAGTTGGGCGAGTAGTAGCGCGTGCCGTCGAGCGTGCGGGTCAGCTCGTCCAAACCCTCGTTGATGCGCGGCGGCGGGACGCCCTCGTTGCGCCCGCACCAGACGGCGATGGAAGGGTGGTTGCGGAAGCGTAAGATAACGTCGCGCGCGTTGGCGAGGAAGAGCGCCGGGTCTTCCGGCTCAAGGTTCCAGTCCTGCGTCGAGAGCCAGAAGTCGTTCCAGACGAGCAGCCCGTACTCGTCCGCGAGTTCGTAGAAGACCTCCTCCGTGTTCTGCCCGCACCAGTTGCGAATCATCGTCAGCCCCGCCTCGCGGTGCAGGCGGAAGTACGGCTCCATCCGCTCGCGCGAGACGCGCTTGCGCGAGTCGTCCAGGCCCCAGTTGCCCCCGCGGCAGGCGACGCGCACGCCGTTGACGCGCACGACAAGGTGCGGCGATGCGCGGCGGTCTGCGAGTTCCCTGACCGAAGGGGAGTTCTCCCCGCCGCTGACGAAAGAAGCGACCCAGCCCTCGGCCGACTCGACCATCCCCCCGTGGCCGACGTTGACGACGTGCTCGCCCGCGGTCTTCGCCGGGTCGTACTCGACGCGCCGCAGGCGCCCCGCCCCGTCCACCAGCGTCAGCTCGTAGCTCAGCTCGCGCACGCCGAAGCGCAGACGCCTCTCGTCCGACTCGCCCCCTGCGGTCTTAAAGCTCACGCGCAGGTGGTACAGCTCCGGCCGCCCGTAACCGTTCGGCCACCAGAGTCTCGGGTTGCTCAACTTCAACCGTGGAAAGTCCGAAGGCGCGAGCGTCAACTCCGCCCTCCCCGGCGCGAGCGTCAGACGTTTGCGGACGGTGACGCCCTCGAACGAAGCCTCAAGCACGCCCGCGACCGCGCCGCGCGTCTCGTTCGTGAGCGGCACGTTAATGCTGACCGCGGCGCGCGTCGTGTCCGGCAGCGGGAGCCTTGTTATGACCTGCACGTCGCCGACGCGCACAGCGCCCGTCGCCTTGAGCGTCACCTCCTGCCAGAGCCCCGTCGCGCGGTCGCGCACGCCCGGTATCCAGTCCCACCCCTCGGTGCAGAAGAAGGTCGGGCCGTCCAGACACATCGCGCCGCCGTTCGGGCCGGCGCCTGCTTTGACCGACTCCTCGTGCGGGATGCCGGGATGCGGCGGCGGCGAGACGCGCACGGCGAGCGCGTTCGTCCCGCCGTGCACGAGCACGTCCGTCACGTCGAACACGCCGCGCAGAAAAGCCCCGCGTACTTCGCCGAGGCGTCGGCCGTTGAGCCAGACCGCGGCCGAGTAGTTGACGCCGTTCAGCGTGAGTTGGAAGCGCCGGCCCTTCGTCGAGGCGGGCGGGGTGAACTCCGCGCGGAACCAGTAGTCCTGCTTGTTGAGCGTCTCCGGGATGGCGAGGTTGTTCAACCCGTAGTCGGGGTCGGGGTAGACGCCGCGGTCTACGAGCGTCGAAAGCACCGTCCCTGGCACCGTCGCCTTCAACCAACCGCCTGCGGGATAATCGGGACGCGAGACAGCCTCGCCTTCGTCCTTCACCTTCGGCGCTTCCAGCAGCCGCCAACCGCGCGCGAGCGCCCACTCGCTTGCGCCCCGCCGCGCGAGCGCCGGCCCGTCCGGTTCCGCCGGCCTCGCCGACGGCCGCGAGAACCCGGACGTAGGCGCGGGCAGCGTCGCCCGCTCCTGCGGCTCGCGCAGCCCCTCCTGCCCCTTCGTCTGAACCGGCCAGGTCTTCTTCGGCCCCTGACCGTACGGCGTCAGGTTTAAGACGAACAGGGACAGCGTCAGCGTTAGAAGCGACAGCCTGAAGCGCGACATTCGATTTTTATATCAGGTACTTGTCGTAGCCCGCGCGGACGAGCTCTTCGTACGCGGCCCACACGTCCGCGGGAATCTCCTGCGGTATCTGAAAACCCTTCCCGGGGTAGAGCCTTACGCGCTGGAGGTCGCCGACCATGATGCCGACCACGTCGTCTTCGGTGAGCGCGCGGTTGGAGTAGCTGGCCAGATACTCCTCGAACGAGACCTGCGGCGAGGTGACGACGACGCGCGGCTCCGGCCAGTAGTTCTTGAACGTCGCGTACGCCCTGCGCTCCATGTAAGGCTTCTGCACGAGGACGAGGCTCCGCGGTTCGAGGCCGCGCGCGGCCAGAAGCTCTCTGGTGAACCGGACGTTCTCGCCCGTGTTGGTCGAGCGGCTTTCGACCAGGATGCGCCCGCCGGGCACTCCCATCCCGCGGGCTATCGACGCGAACAGCTCCGCCTCCGGCTCGCTCCAAAGGTTCTTCGTGATGCCGCCTAAGCCCCCCGAGAAGACGAGCAGCGGCGCCCAGCCTTCCAGATATAACTGCGCCCCGCGCTCGGCCACCGCCGTGTCGTGGCTACAGAGGACGAGGACGGCGTCCGACCTCTCCAGACGGTGGTTCATGTGGTGGTAGTCCCACAGCCTCTCCGCCAGCTCCCGTATCTCCTGCCGCATCCGGCCCAATATACATTGGAGGGTGAGGAATCCGTAAAGCCGACGCGCTCAGGCCCAGCGGGTGCGGTCGAGCAGCGGCCCCGACACGCGGCCGACGTAGCGCTGTATCTGCGCGGGCGTGCAGCGGCACTCGCGCGCGGGGTCGTTTTAGAAGCCGCAGGGGCAGAGTTGCGTTGCCTTTTTGCCACGTCCGCTTATCGGCCAAAAGGCCCAAGCCCGCGGGGTACCCTACCGCTTTCCTTCCCGGCCTGTTCCACTCTTGACGGTGTCCGGCCGTCAGGTGTATATAGCAAGCCGCCTCAGAGTTATTCCCCCGCCGACGACACGCAACGCCCCCGACATCTCACGTTAACGAGTCAGTTGTAAGGAGGAGTACGCATGAAACGGAGATACACCCTGACGGGGCTCGTCGTTTTCGCGCTTGTGAGTGTAGCAATAGCAATGGCTAGCGTCCTGCGCGATCCGAGACAACTCGACGCGCCTGCCCAACAGGAGCGCGCCGATGAGACCGTGACTCCTGTCGTTGACTTCAACGTGCCGGCGCCTGCCGACCCGAAGGAGAAGGCCCTGCGGCACACAAGAAGCAAACTGTATGACTACGCAGGCGACCTGGCCGAGGCCAGGAAATTCTCTCTAACCGAAAAGTCGGAGCCGATCCTTTTAGACTTACCCCTTAGTGACGGGGCTAAAGAGTCCCCGATTCCGGTTCAGCAGGCGGACGCCGTGGTCGTCGGAAAGATCACGGACGCGCGCGCATACCTTTCCAACGATAAGACCAACGTTTACTCCGAATTCACGGCCGCCCTTGAGGACGTGCTTTTGAACGACCCGTCAGGCTCGCTGTACACCGGGGCGCTTATTGCGACACAGCGGCGGGGCGGGGCCGTCAAATTTCCTTCGGGCAAAAGGCTCGTACGCGGTCAACTCGGAAGAACCATGCCGCACGAGGGGCAGCGGTATCTGCTCTTTCTTAGAAAGAACGCGGATGGACAAACATTCTCCATCATCACCGGCTACGCGTTGGTCAACGGTAAGGTAACCCCCCTGGACGGTTTATCCAAAAAGGCCCCACAGCTCGCGCAGTTTGCTGCTTACGAGAACGCGGACGAAGCCACTTTCCTAAACCAAGTCCGCGAGACCATCTCAAAAGAAAGGAGCCGGGGATGATGACTTCCAAACGAACCTCACGGGTTTTTTGTCGTCCTCACCGCGCTCGGTTGCTGGCTGCCAGCCCTCCTTCTTACGCCCGTACCATGGAAGGCCGCGGCCCAGGACTGTAGGACACCGGACTTCAACGGACAGGCCGCCTCCTGGCCGCCGAACGCGCGCGTCACCGTAAACATCAATGCCAACCAATTTACCCCGGCTGAATTTAACTGTTTGAAGGCGGCGTTCGATAACTGGAACGCCATGAGTGGGAATGGCGGGAATCAGTCTGGGGTCGAATTCAACGTCGAATACACCACCAATTCGGCGGGCACCCTGGACAGCAACGGGAATCTCACCGTCAGCGGCATTAGCATCATGCAGGTGAATAAACAGAATACGCCCGGCGACGGTCCCGGGGCGGAGCGGGGACAGACCAACGGCGCCTACCGCCTCAACTCCGTGGCTAACATCCACCCGAGCGTCAACGTCTGCACGGCCATGACGCAAACCATGGCCCACGAGATCGGTCACACCTTCGGCTTGGGAGAGTGCAATAGCTGCACGGCGCCGGGCCAGTCCGTCATGCTCGGCGTCCCCTGTGCCGTCCCTGTTGTCAACGGACAGTGTTCACAGCCCGACTACAACGACACGACTTACGGACGTACCGGCCCCATGTCCTGCGATAACGGCGCGATTCAGCAGGGCAACGGATACAGCTACCCTCCGTGTGACCCTTCCGCGGCCCAGTCCTGCGATGAGTCCGGCGGGTCGTGGAATTCCGTACTCTGCTACTGTACGGGCGGCGGGTGTGTCTTTCAGGGCTCGGAGGAGATTTACAACGACATGGCGGGCAACTGGTGCGCCAACGGCGTAGACGACGACTGCGACGGGTACACGGACGAACAAGACACCGGATGCTTCCGCGTGTCGCCCGTACTGATTGACACGGCGGGCGACGGCTTCAAGCTCACCGCCGCGGCCAGCGGGGTGGTGTTCGACATCACGGCACGGGGGCGTCCGCTGCAAGTCGCTTGGACGGAGGCTGACTCCGACGACTCGTGGCTGGCCCTCGACCGCAACGGCAACGGCACGGTTGATAATGGCGCGGAACTGTTCGGCAATTTCACGCCGCAGCCGGCATCGAGCGCGCCGAACGGTTTCCTCGCCCTCGCCGAGTACGATAAGACGGAGGGCGGCGGCAACGGGGACGGCTTAATAGACAGCCGCGACGCCGTCTACATCAGTCTGCGCCTGTGGCAAGATGTGAATCACAACGGCACCTCCGAGCCGTGGGAATTACACACTTTGCCCTCGCGTGACGTGGCCGCGCTGCATCTCGACTACCGCGAGTCGAAGCGGACGGACAAGCACGGCAACCAATTCCGGTATCGCGCCAAAGTAGACGACACCAAGAGGGCTAAAGTTAACCGTTGGGCGTGGGACGTGTTCCTTGTTCTCGGCCGATAAGCTGCAACTTAACTTCTGTAGATAAGCCGCCCGCCAGGCCGCTGCGACTGGCGGGCGGCTTACTTGTACACCAAAACCACCACCTCACTGGATGGGACAAGGTTACGCCCGAAGTGGTTATTCACCAGCCTACCAAACCCCTCGGGAGTTCCTGCACTAATCTCAGCGCACCCCAGTTCGCTATGTCCAGGAGGTTCTATCCAGGGAGCGGTAGCCGACGGCCTCGGCGATGTGCCTGGGGAGTACGTCGTCCGAGCCTTCGAGGTCGGCGATGGTGCGGCCGACTTTCAGTATCCGGTCGTAGGCGCGCGCGGAGAGCCCCTGGCGGGTCATCGCCTGCTCCAGCAGTTGCTCGCCCTCCGGGTCGAGGCGGCAGTGGCGGCGGATGAGGCGCGGCGGCATCTGCGCGTTCGAGAAGAGGCGGCTGCCGCGGAAGCGCTCGGCCTGGCGCGCGCGGGCCGCCAGCACGCGCGCGCGGATACCTGCCGAGCCCTCGCCCTCGGGCGCGCCCCTGTCCGCCAGCTCCTTGAAGCGGACGGCGGGCACGTCGACGTGGATGTCGATGCGGTCGAGGAGCGGCCCCGAGACGCGGCCGACGTAGCGCTGTATCTGCGCGGGCGTGCAGCGGCACTCGCGCACGGGGTCGTTGTAGAAGCCACAGGGGCAGGGGTTCATCGCGGCCGCGAGCATGAAGGAGGCCGGGAAAGTGAGCGTCATCGCGGCGCGGCTGATCGTCACACGCCTGTCTTCCAAAGGCTGTCGGAGGACTTCGAGCACCGAGCGGTCGAACTCGGGCAGCTCGTCGAGGAAGAGCACGCCGTGGTGCGCGAGTGAGACTTCGCCGGGGCGGGGCACGGCGCCGCCCCCGACGAGCCCGGCGTCGCTGATCGTGTGGTGCGGCGAGCGGAAAGGTCGCGCGTTGACGAGACCCGTGCGGTTCGTGAGTCCCGCCACCGAATGAATCTTCGTCAGTTCGAGCGCCGCCTCGAACTCCAAGGCGGGCAGGATCGTCGGCAGGCGCTTCGCCAGCATCGTCTTACCCGACCCCGGCGGGCCGATCAGCAGAATGTTGTGTGAGCCGGCCGAGGCGACTTCGAGCGCGCGCTTGACGGCGTGCTGCCCGCGCACCTCGCGGAAGTCAACGTCGTACGAGCTCTCGCCGTTGAGCAGCACCGCCTCGTCCGCGCGCAGCGGCGGCGGCGCCGTCCCCGCGCGCAGGGCCGCGACCAGCTCGACGGCCGCTCGCAAGCTCCCCGCGGCGTACACCTCGACGCCTTTGACGACCGCGGCCTCGGTCGCGTTCTCTTCGGGCAGGAGGAGGCTTTTGATGCCCGCGTCGCGCGCGCGCAGCGCTATCGGGAGCGCGCCGCGCACGGGGCGCACGCGGCCGTCGAGCGACAGCTCGCCGACCGAGAGCACGTCGGTCAAGCCCTCCGCCGCGCCCAGGTCGCCGTTCGCGCCGAGGACGCCGAGCGCGATGGGGAGGTCGAAGCTCGCGCCCTCCTTGCGCACGTCGGCCGGCGCGAGGTTGATGGTCGTCTTGTGGAAGGGGAAGAAGAAGGAGCTGTTGTTGACGGCCGCCCGGATGCGCTCGCGCGACTCGCGCACGGCGAGGTCGGGCAGGCCGACGATGGTGACCGAAGCCGGCGAGTCCGACTCGCCCCGCGCGGGCGTCAGGTCAACCTCGATGTCGACGAGGTCTGCGTCGATGCCGTAGACGGCGGCGGACTGTGTGCGGAAGAGCATAGGCGTGCCAGCGTGTGCGTCGTGTGAGGCGCTGGCGGGCGCCGTGTCTTCGGGAAACGGGAACGAGCGCGCTCCTGGTCTTGACCAAAAGCGCGCTCGCCTTATCTAACGCGGGCGCCCTGTCGGGGGCGCGTCCTTTAACTCTTAGCGGCGGCGCGCGGGGGCGGCCGGCGCGGGGGCGGCCTTGCCCTGCGGCACGCGAATCTGGCGGCCGCGCGTGAGCGGCTCGTCGGCCGTCACGCCGTTGATCTTCGCCACCTCGGCGACCGAGGCGCCGTAGCGCGCCGCGACCTGCGCGATGGTCTCGCCGCCCCTGGCCGTGTAGCTCACGAGCCCGTTGCCGGCCGGCGCGGTGCTGTTCGGCCGCTCGTACTGCTTGACCGTCTTCATCACGCCGCCCGCGGGGACGAGCAGCGTGCCGCCCTTGGCGAGGTCAACGCCCGCGTTCCACTGCTGGAGCGAGGCGGCGCTCACGCCCGAGCGCGAGGCGACCGCGTCCCAGCTCTCGCCCGGCGCGGCGTGGACGACGCGCGCCATCTGGTTGCGGCGCTCGGCCGGGATGCGCTTGAGCAGGGCGACCATCTGGTGCCCGCGCTTCGGCGGGACGCGCAGCAGGTAAGCCTCGCCCGGCGGCGTCGAGTCGCGCTTCAGTTCGGGGTTGAGGCTGCGGATGCTGTCGAGGCTCGTGTCCGTCAGCGCCGCGACGAGCTGGAGGCTCGTCGCCGAGGGCACGCTCACCGTGTCGTAGGCGAGCGGCGACATGCGCTGGACGTTGCGGAAGCCGTACTTCTCGGGGTTCTTCGCGATCAGGATGACCGCGAGGATGTTCGGCACGTAGTTGCGCGTCTCCTGCGCGATGTACGGGTAGATGGCCCAGAAGTCCCTCTGGCCGGCGCGCGAGATGGCGCGGTCGATGTTGCCCTCGCCCGTGTTGTAGGCGCCCATCGCCAGCTCCCAGTTGCCGAAGCGGTTGTGCAGCCACTTCAGGTAGCGGGCCGAGGCGCGCGTCGCCTTCTCGAAGCTGTTGCGCTCGTCGACGTAGGCCGTCTGGCGCAGGCCGAAGCGCGAGCCGGTGCCGGGGATGAACTGCCACAGCCCCGAGGCCGCGGCCCACGAACGCGCGGTCGGGCGCCAGGCGCTCTCGACCTGTCCGAGCCAGACGATGTCCTCGGGCACGCCCTCCTCGCGGAAGATCTTCCGCGCCAGGGCCGTGTACTGGCCCGAGCGGCGCAGGCCCGTCTCCATCGTGGCGCGGCCGCGGCCCTGGTAGTAGTTGATGAAGCCCTGGACGAGCGGGTGCGGCGTGAAGCTGAAGTCGAGCGTGCTCTTGATCTCGTTCTCAAGCTTCGCCACGTCGTCGGCCGAGACCTCCGTCTCCTTCTTGTCGAGTTCGAGCGTGCGCAGCGCGTCGAGCGGCGACGGCTCGAACTTCTGCTCGACGAAGCCGACCTCGACGGGCGCGGGCGCCTGGACGCCGCCGTCCTGCTGCGCGACCGTCTGGAACGTCGCGCCGTTCTGCGCGGGGCGCGAGACGGGGACGGCCTGCGGCACCTCGTAGCGGTAGACGCGCTCGACCAGCTCGACGTAGTAGCGGTTCAGGCGCGGGTTCGAGCGCACGTCCATGCCGGATTCGAGCACCGTGTCGACGGCCCTGTCGAACTCCTCGCGGGCGGCCTGGCGCTTCTGGTCTTTGAGGTTCAGCTCGCCGAGGCGGAAGTGCTTCTCGGCGTCCTCGACGATCTTGTTGACGCGCGGGTCCTCGCGCTCGATCTCGCTGGGCGTGTTGCGGAGGTATGATTGCTGGGGCGCCTGGGCCTGGAGCGAGACGGAGGGGAGCAGCAACGTCGCCAGCAGCGCGGCGTTGACGAAACGGCGGGGGAGGCTCGTGTTATTCAATCGTCGATCTCCTTATGCGAGATAAAAGCGAATCCACGATGGCGACCGTGGGCGAGGGGGTCGCACGAGCGGCATCCACTAAAGTTCCTGAAAGATAACCCTTCGATGAAGGAAACGGCTCTGCTTTGATGGGCCTCCGTGGTTGGAGAGCAGAACCCTCAAAACCGTCCGGAGGTTATCACAGCCTTCGTCAAAGAATCAACCCTTACGCCCGCATCTATATGCAAATAAAAGGCGAAACGAACCGCGTTTCCTGTATTCTTTCGCTCCGCCGGGGGGACTTTTAAGATGCCTCTGACGCCCCGCGGGTTGCGCCCCGCCGCCGGCCCGGACGGCGCTAAACGGAGGCGAAAAAACGGCCTGCCCGGCCCCGTCTCAAGCTTTACTGGAGCTTGAAACGGGGCCGGGCAGGCCGCCCTTCCGGATCGGTCAAATTAACCGGCCGCCCGACCCCTCTAAACCCGCTCTAGACACGCGGGGCGGCGGCCTGCGGCAGCCGCGGCGGGCGCTGGACGGGGGCGGGCGCGGCCGGCGACTTCTCCTTCAAAGCCTCTCGGAAGACCTCGCGGACGTTCTCGACGAAGATGAACTGCATCTCGCCGAAAAGCTCCTTCGGGATTTCGTCCATGTCGCGGCGGTTGAGGTGGGGGAGGATGACCCGGGTCACCCGCGCGCGGCGCGCGGCCAGAACCTTCTCCTTGACGCCGCCGACGGGCAGCACGTTCCCGCGCAAGGTTATCTCGCCCGTCATCGCCACGTCCTTGCGGACGGCGCGCTGCGAGAGCGAGGAGACCATCGCCGTCGCCAGGGTGATGCCGGCCGAAGGGCCGTCCTTCGGGATGGCGCCTTCGGGGATGTGTATGTGCATGTCGTACTTCTCGAAATCCTCCTCGGGGATGTCGAGCTCTTTGGCGCGCGACTTGGCGTAGGAGTAGGCGGCCTGCGCCGACTCGCGCATCACCTCGCCGAGCTGGCCGGTGAGGACGAGCTGCCCCTTCCCCTTCATCCTTAAAGCCTCGATGAAGAGGACGTCGCCGCCGACGGCCGTCCAGGCCAGCCCCGTGGCGACGCCGACCTGGTCTTTGCGCAGGGCCTCTTCGGGGAAGGTCTTCGGCGCGCCGAGGTACTCGTGGACGTTCTTCGGCGTGACGCGCACGGCTTCGGACTTGCCCTCCGCGATGCGCCGCGCGACCTTGCGGCAGATGCGGCCGATCTCGCGCTCCAACTGGCGCAGGCCCGCCTCCTGCGTGTACTGCTGGATGACCGACGACAAAGCCTTCTTCGAGATTTGCACGTTCTTCGCCGTGATGCCGTTCTCCTCGATCTGCTTCGGCAGCAGGTGCCGGCGCGCGATCTCCAGCTTCTCCTCCTCCGTGTAGCCGGCGAGGCGGATGACCTCCATGCGGTCGCGCAGGGCGGGCTGGACGGTGTCGAGGATGTTGGCCGTCGTCATGAACATCACGTTCGAGAGGTCGAAGGTGATGCCGAGGTAGTTGTCGCGGAAGCTGTTGTTCTGCTCCGGGTCTAAGACTTCGAGGAGCGCCGACGACGGGTCGCCGCGGAAGTCCGCCCCGACCTTGTCGATCTCGTCGAGCATGATGAGCGGGTTGTTCGTCCCCGCCTGCTGCAGGGCCGAGATGAGGCGCCCGGGCATCGCGCCGACGTACGTGCGGCGGTGGCCGCGTATCTCGGCCTCGTCGTGCAGGCCGCCCAGAGAGAGCCGGACGAACTTGCGGTCGAGGGCGCGCGCGATGGAGCGGCCGAGCGAAGTCTTGCCGACGCCCGGCGGGCCGACGAGGCAGAGGATGGAGCCCTTCGGCTTCTCCTTCAGCTTGCGGACGGCGAGCGCCTCGACGATGCGCTCCTTGACCTTCTCAAGGCCGTAGTGGTCTTCGTCGAGAATCTGCTGCGCCTTAATCAGGTCGAGGTTGTCGACCGAAGCCTTCGACCACGGGAGGTCGGTCATGATCTCCATCCAGTTCCGCAGCGTCGCCGTCTCGGCCGCGTCCGGGTGCATGCGCTCCAGCTTCTTCAACTGCCGCAGCGCCTCCTCCTCGGCGTGCTTCGGCATCGCGGACGCCTCGATCTTCTCGCGGAACTGCGCGATCTCCTCGGCCAGCTCGTTGCCCTCGCCCAGCTCGGTCTGGATGGCCTTGAGCTGCTGGCGCAGGAAGAACTCGCGCTGCGAGCGGTCGATGTCGGCGCGCGCCTGCGTGTTGATCTCCTGCTGGACGGTGAGGACTTCGATCTCCTTGTTGAGGAGCTCGTTCACGCGCCGCAGCCGCGAGGTCGTGTCGTTGATGTCGAGGACCGACTGCGCGTCCTCGACCTTCAACTCCAGGTTCGAGGCGGCGAGGTCCGCGAGGCGGCCGGCGTCGTCGAGGCCCGCGACGATGGCCATCACTTCGGGCGAGACGTTCTTGCCGAGGTTCGTCGCGCGCTCCATCGACGCGCGGACGTTGCGCACCAGCGCCTCGACTTCGAGCGAGCGCTCGGCCGTCGCCGCCTCGTTCATCGCGGTCAGGCGCGCCTTCAGGTACTCGCCCGTGTCCGCGACCTCTTCGACGCGCGCGCGAGCGAGCCCCTGCACGAGGATGCGGATGCGCCCGTCGGGGAGCTTGAGCATGCGCATGATGACGGCCACCGTGCCCGTCGTGTAGAGGTCTTCGGCCGCCGGCTCCTCCTTGTCGAGGTCGCGCTGCGAGACGAGGAAGATCATCCGGTTCTCGCCCAGCGCCTCGTCCACCGCGCGGATCGACTTCTCGCGCGAGACGAAGAGCGGCACGATCATGAACGGGTAGATGACGATGTCGCGCAGCGGCAGCACCGGCAGGTACTCCGGTATCTGCAACTGCTGCTCGCCCGCGTCCACCGCCTCAATCGAATCGGCTATGTTTGCAATCTGCGGCATAACTTTTTTGGGTGTCGGGTGTCGGGGTCTGGGTCTCGGGTAAAAACTTGCTCCTACCCAAAACCCGTCACCCGTCACCGTCCTTGACCTCAATCCTGTGTTCGGCGCCGCGCCGGTCTTCGAGCTTGGGGAGCCGTATCGTCAGCACGCCGTCCTTCAGCTCGGCGGTGGCGCCGTCCTTGCGGACGGGCCAGCGGAGCGGGATGGCGCGCGCGAACTGCCCGAAGCTGCGCTCAGAGCATAGATGCGAGATGACGCCGCGCGGTGCGCCCTTGCGCTTGCGGCCGCGGACGCGCAGCTCGCCGCCGGCCAGCGTCACCTCGACCTGCTCGGCGCGCACGCCCGGCAGCTCGACCGTCACCGTCACGCACGCCTCGGACTCGCACACGTCCGCCGCGGGCAGCCACGCCGCGCCCGCCTCGCCCGCGGCCATCTCCGAAGCCTCCTGCAGAGCCAGGAACAGGCGGCCGACCCGCGCGCGCAGGCGCTCCAGCTCGCCCCGGTCGAAAATCGCAGCGTGAACCGCCCTCTTCATTTACGCGCAGCCGCCCCGTCGCGCTTGCGGACGAGCGTCTTCAGCTCCTTCATGAACTCGGTCACGTCCTCGAACTCCAGGTAGACGGAGGCGAAGCGGACGTAGGCGACCTTATCCAGCTCTTTGAGGCGGCGCATGATCATCTCGCCGACCTTCGTCGTCGGGCGCTCGCGCTCGGGCGACTCCTGCACGTACTTCTCGACGGCGTTGACGATGCTGTCGAGCTTGGTCGCGGGGATCGGCCGCTTCTCGCAGGCGCGCAGGAGGCCCGCCATGACCTTGTTGCGGTCGAAGGGCTCGCGCCGGCCGTCCTTCTTGACGACCATGTAGGGGATTTCGTCGATGCGCTCGTAGGACGTGAACCGCCGCTCGCAGCGCAGGCACTCGCGGCGGCGGCGGATCGAGTCGCCCTCGCGCGACTCGCGCGAATCGACGACCTTGTCTTCGAGGTAGGTACAGAAGGGGCATCTCATAAGAGCGTCCTCCGGTCGAAGCTCAACGGGGCACAGCGAGCCTCCCCTCACCTTTCACGCGTTCGCCGCGCGCGCGGCGCCCGCCGCCTTACCTTCGCCCGCGCGGCCCGCGGCCTGCGCCGCCTCCGCCTCCTCGGCCGCGACCAGCTCGCGCAGGCGCGCGACGCTGAAGCCGCTGCGCACGAAGTAGTAGAGCCCGAAGAGCAGCGGCGAGCCGAAGACGACGAGGTGCAGGATGATGACCGCCGGCTGCACGCCGCCGGCCGCGTAGCCCAGGTAGTGCGTCAGCCCGAACGCGGTCGCCGCGTGGTACGTCCCCGCGCCCGCGCCCGGCGTCGGCACGACCGACCCGACCAAAGACCAGCCCAGCACGAAGACCGTCTCGCTCACCCCCACGCCGACCCCGAAGGCCCGCAGCACGAGCATGTTCGCCAGCGTGATCGAGACCCACAGCGCCGCCGTCCAGCCGGCCGTGGCGAGCAGCGCCCGCCCGCCCGCGAGCACCCGGAGCGTCTGCCCGAGCTGCCCCAAAAGCCCGACCGCCACCCTCCCGACCTTCTGCAACAGGCGGGGCAGGCGCTCCAGCCTCGCGCCCAGCCGGGCCGTGGCGGCGTCGGCGTGGCGGCCGAACCAGAGGAGCGCGGCCAACCCGACGAGCGTGCCGACGAACAGCACCAGACCGGCCTCGCGTATCCGCGCGAACGTCGCCCCGTCCGCGCCGGGCAGTTTGACGAAGAGCAGGTTGCCGGCGAAGAGGAGGACGACGCACGCCGTGTCGCAGATGCGCTCAAGCGCGATGGTGACGAAGGCCGCGCCGGGCTTCACCGCGCGGTCGCGCAGGGGCAGGAACGCCGGGCGGACGACCTCGCCCGCCCGCCCCAGCAGGAAGATGGCGCTGAACCCCACGGCCGTCGCCGCGAAAGCCTCGTGCAACGAAGCGTCCGGCGCGAGCGGCCGCAAAAGCGTCTTCCAACGGAGCGCACGTATCAGGCACGTCGCGCAGACGACGGCCACGGCCAGCGCCACCAGCGGCCAGTCGGCCTGCTTCATGGCCGCCCACGCCCTGTCCCAGTCCATGCCCCGCGCGAACCACCAGAGGGCGAGGCCGGCGACCAGGCACATGACGACGAATTTCAGGTGTTTACTCAAGAGAAATTGTCCCGAAGTGTTCGCCCTTGGGCCGCCGCGCCGGGCGAAGAGACGTGCGGGCGGCCCCTTACTTGTGTACCGATTTGACTTCGCGCGCCGTTGGACACAAGATATAGTGTAACATCGTTCGGCTAGAATAGTCACAACGGGGCCGAGACGCCGCGGGGGGTTTCGGAAGCCCATCCCGACGCTCGCGGGGCGCCGAAAAAGCCCGCCCCGGGGCGCGCGGGGGCGGCGGGAACTTTCCCCTTCAGGCGGTCGTAATGCCCGTGTGACAATGGGTTGACCACCCACGCGCGGCGCTTAAATCGAAGCCGCGGCGGGATTTGAAGGGGCGCGAGGTGGGAGTAGCTACGGCGGTGAATGTCGGCGAAGGGGCTGAGCTGGTCAGGAGGTGTCGCGCCGGAGATGGGGCGGCCTGGGAGGAGATAGTCTCCACTTACTCCCGCCGCATCTACAACCTCGCCTACCGCTTCACGTCGCGCTCGGACGCGGCGGAGGACTTGACCCAAGAGGTTTTCGTCCGCGTCTACCGCTCGCTCGAACAGTACGACCCGAAGCAGGGCGACCTGCAAAACTGGTTGATGCGCCTCGCCCGCAACCTGGTCATCGACGACTACCGCCGCCGCCAGCGCGCCCCGCAGGACACGCAGGCCGAGGACATCGAGGGCCACACCTACCACCTGCGCGCCGCCGGCAACACGCCGCAGCGCGAGATGGAGCGGCAGGAGTTGGGCGAGCAGGTGCAGGCCGCGATTGATAAGCTGCCGCCGGACTTGAGAACCTGCGTCATCCTCCGCGACATCGAGGAGCTGAGCTACCAGGAGATCGTCGACCACTTGAAGATTCCCGAGGGGACGGTCAAGTCGAGGATCAACCGCGGGCGCATCGAGCTGGCGAAGATTCTGCGCCGCATGCGCGTCGTCGCGATGAGCGACGTTTGATAAGATTGTTGTTGTCGGGGCGCCCACGGTTCGCAGGGTGAACGAACCGTGCGGGCGCCGGTCGCTTTAAAACCAGGAGCGGAAGGGATGGAGCGGATTTAGAATGCTTTGCACAGAGTTTGAAGATCGTCTGACGGACTACCTCGACGGCGCGCTCGAAGGCGAGACCCAGCGCGCGTTCGGCGAGCACGCCCTGCGCTGCCCCGTCTGTCACGACCTTCTGAACGAAGTCAAGAACGCCATCGTCGAGTGCCGCTCGGACTTGCCGCCGCAGCCCACGCCGGGCCTGGAGGCGCGCATCCTTCTGAAGACGGCGCCCGAGACGGCGATGAGGTGCGAAGAGTTCGAGGAGTACCTGACGGACTACCTCGACGGCTTCCTGCCCGCCACCCTCTACCACCGCTGGGAGCGCCACGCGGCGCTCTGCGACCGCTGCTCCGACCTGCCCGGGCAGGTCGTGCGCGCCATCGGCGCCTGCTCCTCCTACATCGGCGACGAGCTGCCCGTGCCCGCCGGGCTCCACGCGCGCATCCTCCAGGCCACGCTCGGCACGACCGAGGCCGAGGACGTGCGCGCGCCGCTCGGCGCCCGCATCACCGAGTGGATGCGCGGCTGGCTCGACGTGATGGTCACGCCGCAGCTCGCGACCGTGGCGACGATGGTGCTGCTGGCCGTCCTCGTCGGCACGAGCACGCTCTCCGACGACGGCTCCATCGCGGGCATGTACAACACGAGCCTGCGCCTGGCCTCGCAGACCTACAGCTACGGCGCCGTGCGCGCCGACGAGTTGAAGCGCGCGACGACGGGGCTCGTCTCCGCGCCGCAGTCGGGGGGCTCGAACAACTCCGGCCGGCAGCAGCAGCAACAGCCGAGCCCGAGCGGCGGCCAGCAGCAGCAGCAGAAGTAGCTTGAGCAAGCGGGAGGCGGGGCGAAAGTCTTGGCAGCAGGTCTGATGAGTTGTGCGTATCACCTGACGAACCGCGCGGTCGTGCAGTGCAGCCGCTGCGGCCGGCCGCTCTGCCCCGCGTGCGACCACCGCATACGCGGCTTCCCGTACTGCCAGGACTGCATCGTCGCGGGCGTCGAGACCTTGCAGCAGCAGCAGGCGCGCCCCGGCGCGGCGGGCGTCGTCCGGCGTAAGACCTCGGCCTTCGTGGCCCTCCTGCTCTCGGTCATCTGCCCGGGCCTGGGCGCGGCCTACAACGGGCAGACCTCGAAGGCGCTCGTCCACTTCACCATCTTCGCCAGCTTCTTCCAGATGGCGGCCGTCACCGACGGGACGCTCTTCTTCGTGCTCGGCATCTTCGGCACGTGGCTCTTCGCGGCGGTGGACGCCGTGCGCACGGCGCAGCTCATCCGCTCGGGGCTCGCCCCGGACGCCGAGCAGGACGCCATCGCGCGCCGGCTCTACGGGAACCCGCTGGCGTGGGCCGTGACGATGATCTCGCTCGGCACGGTCTTCCTGCTCCACACGGTCTTCAACGTGCGCCTGCCGGTGAGGGAGTTCCTGCCCGTGGTGCTCGTGCTGCTCGGCGCCTACATGCTCTTCGACTGGGCGCGCGCGCGCGGCACGCGGCGCGAGGTGCCGAGCTTCGACACGTTCTCGCGGCCGCCCTCCGTGGTCGGCGGGGCGACCGGCTCGCTCCCCTCGGAGGTGACGAGGTTCGGGACGGGAGAGCTGGTGACGCAGGTCAGCTCGCGCGAGCCGGTCGGCGGCTGGCCCAACGAGCCGCGGTTCTGAAATTCTGTTAAGATGTTTTCGGCGCGAGGCGCCCACGGTTCGAGCGTTCGGTACGGGGAGGAGATTTAAAGAGATGGCAGGTTTTCTCATGGCGGCAGGTCGCTTAGGCAGCATCGCGGCGCTCATCGCGCTGCTCATCATCCTCGTCAAGAAGCTCATCACGCTGGTCAGCTTCCTGATGATCGTCCTCAAGGTCGGCATCGTCATCGCCTTCATCGCCCTGATGCTGCTCATCGTCATCACCATCCTGAGCACGCGCAACCGCCGCCGCCGCGAGGCCGAAGAGATTTAAGCCCCGGACGCGAGCAACTCGGCAAGACGCGGCGCCCGCCGCCTGAACTCCGCGAGGAGGCTTCAGGCGGCGGGCGTTTTTGCTTGCGGGATGCGGACGGCGGATTGATGAGAGTGAGGCTTTCATCAATCCGCCGTCCGCGTCCCGCAAGCAGCTTACGCTCTGTTTGCAATCAAAAGACCCCTGTGGTAGGGTCTAGCTCCTTGTGCAGCCCCAAATCAGGTTCCCGTCTCGGCTGTATCTTCAAGAGGCGGGCCTCGGCGGCACCTTTCGGGAAGGGTTCTCGCAAACAAGCAACCCGGTAAATAAATAGTTTTCGCACTCGTCGCCTTCTTTCGGCAGACAGTGCCTTTCGCGCTCATCCGTGTGCCTGCTCCCCCAAAGTGTGGCGCGCGGACGGGGCGCCCAAGGAGCACACTCCGATGAACAGAGACGAGCGTTTTTACGCTTTCATCGTTTCTACCACCTCGCGTTCACGTTCCTACGTCCGCCGCGTCTCCATCCACAAGCGCTGGGTCAAAGCCTCGGCCGTCGTCGTCGCCTGCCTCTTCTGCGCGGCGGCCTACGGCCTCTACGGCCTGACGCAGCAGGCCCTACACCTGCGCATCGAGGAGGAGAACAACCGCCTGCGGCTGGAGAACGAGCGCCAGCGCCGGCAGCTCCAGAAGCTCGAAAACCGCGTGGACGCCATCGAGGACGCCTCGCGCCGGCTCTCCGAGATGTCCGGCGTCCCGAGCGAGGAGCAGCAAGGGCAGCAGGAGGAGGGCACGAGCCCGCACGGCGCGGGCGGCCCCGCGCTCGACGCCGAGTCGGTCGAGCTTCTGGAGCTGCGCGCCGCGCGTTTGGAGATGGATTTGCAGGTCTACGAGGCCGCGCTCAAGGAGCGCGCGCGCGTCCCGTCCATCTGGCCGGTCGAGGGCGAGTCGACCGACAGCTTCGGCTACCGCGGCAACCCGTTCGGAGGCGGCGGCTCCGAGTTCCACCCCGGGCAGGACATCGCCGCCCCGCGCGGCACGCCCGTCCTCGCGCCCGCAGCCGGCCGCGTCGTCGAGGCCGGCTGGAAGAGCGGCTACGGCCAGACGGTCGTCATCGACCACGGCAACGGTCTGACGACCCGCTACGGCCACCTCTCGAAGGTAGAAGTCGCGGCCGGTCAGGAGCTTAGGCGGGGCGAGGAGCTGGGGCTCGTGGGCTCCACGGGGCGCTCGACGGGGCCACACCTCCACTACGAGGTGCGGCTCGGAGACCTGCCCGTCAGCCCGCGCCATTACCTGCCGGGGAGATAGGTTTTCGCGCCCTCGGGCGTGCTACAGCTTCGGGCGGCGTGAATTTTTGTGTTGACAGAGCGTAAGGTTTCGCTTAGTATGCGCCGTCGTCAACCCGCCGCGGGCGGTTTAACTCGCCCAAACCGTTAGACTTGCAAGTGTTAGCAATGAAGTTGCAGTGGTTCTGTCCCTGTCCGTGAACGATGAGTCCGAAAGGCTTTAAAGCCGTGGGCCATCGGTCGCGGGCATTTTTTTGAGTGTTTGGGGGCGTCTTGTTGCGGGCGCGCTCCGGCTCGTGGATCAACCTTGCGGGGACGGCGGATGCCCTTGAGATTCCGCCCGACCTTTTTCACCGAATCGTTAGGAGGATTCGTCAGCTATGCCTAGAATTACCGGTAAGGTCAAGTGGTTCAACAACGCGAAGGGCTACGGCTTCATCGAGCAGCCCGGCTCTTCCGACATCTTCGTTCACTACAGCGCCATCCAGGGCGACGGCTTCAAGACCCTCGAAGAGGGGCAGGAGGTCGAGTTCGAGGTCACGCAGGGTCCCAAAGGCCCGCAGGCCGAGAAAGTGACCAAGATGTAACTCTCCCCAACTGAACACTTCAGCTTTCGTTGAAGGCCACTGACCGCTTCCGGACTTAGCAACGAGCCGGCAAGCGCACTCAGCACTCAAGAAAGCAGTAAGAAAGTAAGCGGTAAGCGGTGAGCGGTGAGCGGTAAAGGCAATTCGCCTTCAACTGCTCACCGCTCACTGCTTACCGCTTACTTTTCTACTTTTCCGCCTTCGCCTTGAACTGGACGCGGCCGTCGCTGACGGCGACGGAGAAGTGTACGCGCTCGCAGCCGGCGCGCTCCTTGAGCGCCTCGGACTTCTCGGTGACCATGCGGTGGAAGCGCGCGAACGAGAGGTCGTCGGTCGGCTCGCCGCAGCGGCGACGGGCCTCGACGAGCGCGTCGAAGAGTCCGCGCACGGTGCGCACGTCGCCGCGCGGGTCGGAGCAGACGAAGGTGGCGGGGGCGGATTCGGGCGCCGGGGCGGGCGCCGGCCGGCGCGAGGGGCCGCGCCCCTCCTCGCGCTCCTGCATCGTGCGGCGCCAGAGCTGCATGAAGGAGGAGTAGCGCGCGGCCAGCGAGTTGTAATGGTAGCGCTGCGCGAAGGTGAGCGTGCGCTCGTCGGCGAGGCGCTTGATGAGGGTATCGACGCGCCCCTTCGTGTCGTAGGGCGGGCGCTTGGCGGCCCCGTTGAAGTAGATGTCGAACTCGACCTTGAGGCGGCGGATGTCCTCTTCGAGGCGCGCCAACTGCTCCTCGACCGTCGGCTGCTGGTCGCGGAAAACGACCCTCTTCGTGTTCGTGGTCTCCTCGCGCTCACGCTCCCTCGCGCGGCGCGCGAACGAATTCTCTCTGATCGGCACAGTCTTTAACTCCTCACGAGGCCGCCCGCGCGGCCTCATTTCTAACATAGGGTTTTGCCCCGGAGGGTGTCAACAACTTTGAGGAAAGGGTGTTGGGTGTTGGGTTTTGGGTGATGGTACGGGCGCGGCCAATATCGAACAAACCAACACCCGACACCCAACACCCTACACCCTTTTACTGCGGCGGCCACTGGATGACTTTGGCGCGGGGGGTGGGCTGCGGGGCGGGCGGGGGCGTCTGGTTCGGGGGCGCGGCGGGGGGCGCCGGGCGCTGCTGTTCGGGTTCGGGCGTGCGCGTGGTGCGCGGGGCGGAGTCGGAGGTGTTGTCGTTGCGCGCGTCGCCGCGTGCGGGCGTCGGCGAGACGTTCGCGCCGGCTCTGCGCCCTGACTGCCCAGCGTCCTGGGCGGAAGGGGTGCCGCTCTCGGAGACGACGGTCAACTCCCTCGGCGCGTCGGACGCGACCGGGGCGACCGGGCCGGGCGAGACGTAGTAAGGCTGGCCGGTCGTGTTCGGCAAGACGTAGGTCTGGTCGGGCACGGGCACGACGCCCTGCGCGTCCGGCGTGGGGAAGGCGGGCGAGGGCTCGGGCGTCGGGAGCGGCGGCGCGGGCGTCTGTTGCGCGGCCGCCTGCGGCGCGGTGGGCGCGGGCGCGGGCTGCGCGGCGCCGCGCGGCTCGGTGCCCCCGCGCATGAGCGCGAAGGCCGCGACCCCGAAGGCTGTCAGAAGGAGCAGCACGCCCAGAGACCCCTGCCAAGAGCGCAGGAAGTGTCCGAGCCGGAAAGTCGAAGCCGAAGGGTGCGCCGGGAGCTGTCCGTCGCGCCTGACGGAGACGCCCGCCGCCGTCGCATTCGACGAATAGACCTCCGCCGCCGCCGCGCGCTCGGGGAACGATTCGCCCGCCTCCTCTTCCCCGCCCGAGTCCGCGCCCCTGCGCCTCTTGAAAAATATTTCGACCTCGTCGGACGAAGCCGTCGTCGCGGATTTCGTGTGAGCGACCTCTTCTGTCTCAACCGCGTGCGTGACCGCGGCGGGCGGCCTCGACGCTTCGGCGTCGCGCAGAACCTCCGCCATCGAGGCGAAGCCGCGGGCCTCGGCCCAGCGCGCGGCCGTCGTCCCCAGGCCGGTGCGCGCGGAGGCGTCCGCCCCGCGCTCGACGAGCAGCCGCACGACCCCTTCGTGCCCGAAGAAGACGGCGAGGATGAGTGGCGTGAAGCCGTCCGCACGGCGCGCGCACGCGTCGGCGCCCGCGTCGAGCAGGACGCGCACGACATCCTCGTGGCCGCGCGCCGCGGCGCGCATGAGCGGCGTCTCTCCCCCCTTCGACAGTCGCTCGTCCGCGGACGCGCCCGCGGCCAGCGCCCGCGCGACCGCGGCGGCGTCGCCCTCCTCGGCCGCGCCGAACAGCGTCGTCGCGTTCGTCATCTTCGTCTCGCTCGGTGAGTTCACGGTTTTCGGTTTCTCAACGGGGCGGCGCGCGGCGTAGAATACGGCGGCGCCGCTGAGGCCGCCGATTAAACTTACCACTAACGTCTCGTCCCTGACTACCGGCTCGGCCGACATGCCAGACTCGACCCTGACAGAGAGACTGCGCGCGCTCCCCTCCATCGACTCGCTCCTGCGCACGCAGGAGGCCGTCGCGCTCCGCGAAGCGCTCGGCGCCGAGCGTCTGACAGCGCTCGCGCGCGCCGTGACCGACGAGCTGCGCGAAGAGCTTCGTGCCGACCCCGGCCACGGTTCGACGGACGGCGACGGCGCTCGCGCGACGCTGCTCGCGGAGGCCGCGCGCAGGCTCACGCTTTCGGCGGAGCGCGAGCGGGCGCGGGGCTTGCGGCGCGTCATCAACGCGACCGGCGTCGTGCTGCACACGAACCTCGGGCGGGCGCCGCTCTCGGACGCCGCGCGCCGCGCCGTCTCGCGGGAGGCCGCCGGCTACTGCACGCTCGAATACGACACGGAGACCGGCGCGCGCGGGCGCCGCGGCGCGCGCGCCGAAGCGCTGCTCGCGGAGCTGACCGGCGCCGAAGAGGCCCTCGTCGTCAACAACTGCGCCGCCGCCGCGCTGCTCGTGCTGTCGGCGCTGGCGCGCGGCGGCGAGACGGTCGTCTCGCGCGGCGAGCTGGTCGAGATAGGCGGCGACTTCCGCGTGCCCGACGTGATGGCGCAGTCCGGCACGGCGTTGGTCGAGGTCGGCACGACGAACCGCACGAGGCTGTCCGACTACGAGCAGGTCATCAACGAGCGCACGCGCCTGCTGATGCGCGTGCACCCTTCGAACTACCGCATCGTCGGCTTCACGTCCGCGCCCGCACTGGAAGAGCTGGCGGGGCTCGCGCACGAGCACGGCCTGCCGCTCTACGAGGACGCGGGCTCCGGCGCGCTCGTCGACCTCACGCCGCGCGGCCTGTCGGGCGAGCCCGTCATACGCGACTCGGTCGCGCGGGGCGCGGACGTTGTCACCTTCAGCGGCGACAAGCTGCTCGGCTCCGCGCAGGCCGGGCTCGTCGTCGGCCGCCGCGAAGTCGTCGAACGCCTCCGCCGCCACCCGCTCTACCGCGCGCTGCGCGCGGACAAGCTGGCGCTGGCCGCGCTCGAAGCGACGCTGGAAGCCTACCGCCGCGGCGAGGCCGCGCGCGAGGTGCCCGCCCTGCGGATGCTCTCCGCGACGCGCGCCGACGTCGAGGCGCGCGCCCACGCCTTCGCCGAACGCCTGCGCTCACGTCTCGACGAAGACGCTCTCGGCTTCGAGATCATCGACGGCGAGTCCGCCGTCGGCGGCGGCTCCGCCCCGACCACGCACCCGCCGACCTCGCTCATCGCCCTCAAGCATCCGCGCCACTCCGCGGCGGGGCTCGAAGGGCGCCTACGTCGTCAGACGCCCCCGGTCGTCGCGCGCATACTCGACGACAGGCTCGTCCTCGACCTCCGCACGGTCGCCGAGTCGGAGGAGGACGAACTGCTCGAAGCGCTGGTGGCGGTGTGTCAGGGTTAGGGGTCGGGCCTGGTTTATTCAAGCACGCGAGTCGTGGGAGGGCGTTTAACCACAGAGGCGCAGAGGGCACGGAGGAAGCACAGAGTTCAACCCTCTGTGCCATCTCTGTGTACTCTGTGCCTCTGTGGTGAGCTACCTTTCGCTCAACGCCTCAGGAATAAGAATAATCAGCGCGTAAAAAATCATCTCTTGTTAAGCCCGCGGCCGGCGTGGTAAGTTGATTTCGGGTGTTGTGCCCCGGCTCTCCCGTCGGAATTCCTGCCTCAGAGTTGCCCTCCCGATAAAGTCTTGAAAAGTCCGGTCTCTTTCTCCTTCAGATCATTCCTGTTCCTGGCGGCGCTGTCGCTGGGCGTGTCGGCGCTGGTGGCCGGGGCGTGGGGCGTGGGCGTGCTGGCGTCGCCGGCGGCGCTCTTCATGTTCGACAACCCTTCGACGCCGAGCGTGCCGCCGCAGGCGTGGGTGGTGCTGCTGCTGGTGGCGGCGGCGGGCCTGGGCGGCGGGTTCGCGGCCGAGCGTTTGGGCGCGCGCCGCGCGTTGCTGGTGGTGGCGTGCGCGCTGGTGGTGCTGTGCGCGGCCTCGCTGCTCGTGTCGCGCTTCCTGCACCTCGACATCGTCTTCGCGCCGGTGATGTTCGCGTCCTTCGGGTCGCTCGTGACGGCGCAGGCGCGGCGTTTGTGGAAGATAGACTCGCTGCTGACGGAGAACGTGGAGCGTCTGGCGCTGCGCCGGTCGGCGCTCGAAGGGCGGGGCGCGGACGGGCGGCTGGTGAGCGGGCTGAAGCTTCTGAACACGGTGCTGCCGCTGGAGGAGGCCGTCATCTTCCGGCTCGACGAGCGGGGGGCGCCGGTGCAGGCGGCGCGGCTGCGGGCCTCTTCGCGCGCGGGGGCGCGCGACGACGGCGGCAGCAACTCGGCGTGGCGCGAGGGCGTCGAGACGTGCGAGCGGGTGATGCGCTCGCGCGCGCTTGAGGTCAAGGCGGAGTCTGCGGCGGACGGCGACGCCGCCTCGACCGTCGCGGTGCCGCTGTGCCACGACGGGCAGGCCGTCGGCGCGCTGCTGCTGCGCCTGCGCGGGAGGTTCGACGAGGAAGACCGGCCGCTGCTTGAGAACGTGAGCGCGCAGTTCGCGCGCAACCTGCAACGCGACGACGCGCGCGCGCTGGAGGTGCCGGGGGAGAGGGAGACCTTCTACTCTTCGCGCGCCGCGCGCCAGCGGCTCGAAGCCTTCGGCGTGGTGAGCGGGCTTCTGACCGAGCAGGGCTTCGCGGGGCTCGTGCTCTCCGAGGGGTCGGACGCGCACGCGGTCGCGTACCTCGACGGCACGCTGGCCTTCGTCAACCCGGCGATGCGCGCGTCGGCGCGTCTCGGCACGGCCGAGTGGCGCAAGCTCGACCTCTTCGCGCTGCTCGAACGCTTCCGCACGGGCGTCTTCGACGAGCCGCAGATCGCCGTCCGCCGCGTGCTCCAGACGGGACAGCCTTACGAGCGCGAGCTGACGTTCCTCGACCGCGGCGAGACGCTGCTGCTGCGCATCGCGCTGGTGACGAGCGCCGCGGCCGACGAGCGCGGGGGCGACGAGGAGCGCGCGCCGCTCCCGCTCTGCCTCGCCGTCACCGTGCGCGACGTGACGCGGATGAAGGAGCTGGACAGGCTCAAGAGCGACATGCTCTCGCTGATGTCGCACGAGTTGCGCACGCCCGTCACCTCCATCAACGGCTTCGCGGAGCTTTTGATGGCGGACGACAAAATCCCGGAGGACGCGCGCGAGTTCCTCTCCATCATCCACGCCGAGTCGCAGCGCGTCGCGCGCATGCTCTCGACCTTCCTCTCGGTGGCGAAGCTGGAACAGAAGGACAGGCAGGAGGTCTTGATCGCGCCGCTCACTTTGGACGACGTGGTGCGCGAGGCCATCACGAGTTTCCAGCCGGTGGCGAAGCGCAAGCGCATCCGCCTGGTCGAGCGCGACGGGCAGCGCCTCCCGCCGGTCGCGGCCGACCGCGGCCTCATCACGCAGGCGGTCGCCAACCTCGTGGACAACGCCATCAAGTACAGCCCCGAGCGCACGTCCGTCACGCTCTCGACCGCGCTCGAAGCCGACGCCGTGCGCCTCACGGTCGAAGACCGCGGCTACGGCATCCCGCCCGAAGACCAGGAGCGCGTCTGGGAGAAGTTCTACCGCGTCGCCCGCGACGGCAGAATCAAGGAGGAGGAATCGACGGGGCTCGGCCTCTCCTTCGTCCGCCAGGTCGTCGAGCAGCATGGCGGCCAGGTCTTCCTCGAATCCGAACCCGGCCACGGCTCCAAAGTCGGCTTCACCCTCCCGCGTCTCTGAAGAAAACGGACTTGCGACGATAGCAACTGCTATTGCGACGATAGCAGTTGCTATCGTCACGATAGCAGTTGCTATTGCGACGGTAGCAGTTGCTATCGTGGCAATAGCAGTTGCTATTACGACGGTAGCAGTTGCTATTACGACGGTAGCAATGTGTTTTGTCGTAAGAGCAACTGCTATCGCCACGATAGCAACTGCTACCGTCGCAATAGCAACTGCTATCGTGGCAATAGCAATCGAGATTGCGACGTTCTTATACCGACTTGCGGTAAGGAATAAGGCCGCGCCGCGCCGGGAGCGCGGGCATCCTGCCCGCCATGAGCGCGTCAGCGCGAATGCGTAGAAGCGCCAACACTCAACCATGAGCGTTGGCGCTTCACGGCTAAGCGTGCTTGCCGCACGCTTTGGCGGGCAGGATGCCCGCGCTCCCGGCGTTTCGGTCAGACGCGGTTGATCGTGCCGCGGCAGCCCTCGGCCTTGCAGCGGCAGCGGTAGTCGTCGGGGTGGTGCGTGGAGATGTAGTCGCAGGTGATCTCTTCGCCGGGGCTTATGTCGCGCAGCGCCATGAAGAGCAGGTGGCCGTGCGTGATGCGCATGTAGCAGTTGGGCCGGCAGGAGTGGTTGATGTAGTGCGTGCCGTTGCCGCCGCGCGAGCCGTCGAGGTGGCGGTCGCGCTCGATGGCGCAGATGCGGTGCTTGCGGCGCGTCCTGATGCGCCGCTCGACCTCGCGCTCCGAGATGAGCTCGCCCGTGTACTCGGCGATCTTCTTCCCCTTCGGGAAGAACTGTGTGGCGAAGCAGCCCCTCCCGTCGATGGGCGACTTCCGCACGGCGAGACCCGGGGCGAGCTTCATAAAGCGGTAGACAGTAGACAGTAGTCAGTAGTCAGTAGAAAAACTTTCTCATTAAGAACCGCGCGGTTGTCATCGTCAACGCCGGCAGCGCGGAGCGCTACTGTCTACTGGCTACTGTCTACCGACTACTGTTTCAGCCGGAAGCTGCGCGCGATGGCGTCGGTCTGGTTCTGTATGCGCTGGAGCTTGTCGCGCAGGCCCGTGAAGTGGAGCACGTAGACCGTGCGGGCGTCGGCCTGGAGGTAGTAGACGCGGCCCGCCATCGGCTTGCCGGCGTGCGTGTACTCGTAGTTGAGGACGACGCCGCTCAAACGCCCCGAGAAGCGCTCGTCCTTGCCGACGACGAAGCCCGGCTGGTAGCGCAGCTTGATGTCGGCCTCGGCGCGCGCGAACTCCTGGAGCTTCGTGCCGCCCTCGACCACCTCGCGCCGCACGCGCAGGTATCCGTCCGGCCGCACGCCGTTGACGAACTCCGTGTGCCGGTGCTCGCTGTCGGGGCGCGGGACGGCCTTCCAGACCTCGGAAGGTAGCTCGATGGCGTACTCGTCGGTCTCGCTCGTGTAGGGCTGCTCCTGCGCCGCGCCGGCGGCCGCGCCGCAGGCGATGAGCGCGACCGCCCAGATTAAAAGCTTCGTGTTGCGTCGCATACTCATGTCGTGACTCCTTGTTGTTCGACGGCGGCGCGCTGGGCGGCGAAGAGGGTCTGGAGGCCGCCGCGCGCGAGCGCCAGCAGCGCGTCCATCTGCTCTTGGCTGAAAGGCTCGCCCTCGGCCGTGCCCTGCAACTCGACGAAGCGGCCGTCGCCGGTGCAGACGACGTTCATGTCCACCGCGGCGCGCGAGTCCTCGTCGTACTTGAGGTCGAGGAGCGGCGTGCCCGCGACGACGCCGACGCTGACGGCCGCCACCTCGCCCGTGACCGGCAGAACCGAGAGCCTATTCTCCCTGACGAGGCGGCGGCAGGCAAGCACCAGCGCGACGTACGCGCCCGTGATCGCCGCCGTCCGCGTCCCGCCGTCCGCCTGGAGCACGTCGCAGTCAACCGTGATCGTCCGCTCGCCCAGCTTCGAGAGGTTCGTCACGGCGCGCAGGCTCCGGCCGATGAGACGCTGTATCTCGTGCGTGCGCCCCGAGGGGCCGCCGCGCCCCGTCTCGCGCTGCGTGCGCTGCGGCGTGGCGCGCGGCAGCATCGAGTACTCGGCCGTCAGCCACCCCTGCCCCGTGTTGCGGCGGAAGGGCGGGACGCGGTCGTCGAGCGTGGCCGTGCAGATGACGCGCGTCTGCCCCATCTCGATGAGCGCCGACCCTTCGGCGTAGGGCATGAAGCCGGGCGTGATGCGCAGCTCGCGCAGGGCGTCCGCCGCCCGGCCGTCGGTGCGCGCGTAACTCTTGCTAGCGGGGTTGAAGCTCATCGTGCCCCCAGACCTCGACGGCTTCGAGCCTGCGCGGCGCGGCGCCGAGGAAACGCTCGGCGACGTGCGCGAAGCGCTCGGCCGCGTCCGTCACGTAGAAGTGGTCGAGGTCGTCGCACAGGCGGCGCGCGCGTGCGCCGGCCTCGTGCAAGTCCCTCAATTCCTGCGTCGCCGTGCGCCGCAAGTCCCCTTTATCAATCAACGCTTCGACGGCCTCGGCCGCCGCCTCGCCCGAGTCGATGAGGCGCACCGACTCGCCCACGGCCTCCTGTATCACGCGCCGCAGGATCGGGTAGTGCGTGCACCCCATGACCAGCGCCGCGACCCCGCGCCCGCGCATCTCGCCCAGGTACTCTTCGGCGACCATGCGCGCCACCTGCGAGTCGGCCCAGCCCTCCTCGGCCAGCGAGACGAAGAGCGGGCAGGCGCGCTCGTAGACCTCCGCCTCGGGCGCGAGCGCCTTGATGGCCTTGCTGTACGCGCCGCTCTTGACGGTGGACTCGGTGGCGACGACGCCGACGCGCCCCGCGCCCGCGGCCTCGCGCACGGCGGCGCGCGCGCCCGGCCCGATCATGCCGACGACGGGGACGCCCACCGCGGCGCGGACGGCCGGGAGCGCCAGCGCCGACGCCGTGTTGCACGCGACGACGAGCAGCTTCACGCCGCGCGAGACGAGGAACCGCGCGTCCTCGATGGCGTAGCGCTCGACCGTCGAGAGCGACTTCGTCCCGTACGGCACGCGCGCCGTGTCGCCCAGGTAGACATAACGCTCCGCCGGCAGGCGCTCGTGCAGCGCCCGGTAGACCGTCAGGCCGCCGACGCCGCTGTCGAAGATTCCGATGGGAAGGTTGCGATCCAAACCGTTTGCGGGCCGAGCGGAGGGAGGCTCAGACGAAAATCTCGGACACCTTGCAGCGGAAGCCGGGCACCACGTCGCCCCCGTCTAACACATCACCTTCCGACAGACGAGTCACGTCCGTCAAAGAGCGGTAGACCGTCACGATGCGCCGCTTCGAGTCAACGATCCAGACGGCCCGGACGCCGGCATTCAGCCAGTCCTCCACCTTCTCCTGCACCTCGCTGAAAGTGTCGCCGGGGCTGAGAACTTCGACCACCAGGTCAGGCGCTAACTCCCAGAAGTTTTTCGGAATGCCCGCTTTGGGAATTCTCTCGCGCCGGACGAAGGCGATGTCGGCGGCGCGTACGGTGTCCGGGTCGGAGGCGATCTTGAACCCGGTCTCAGCACCGAAGCCCTGACCGATATCCTTTGTGTGCGGAGCGAGCAGCCCGGTCAGGTTATAGACTACTCCCCCGTGTTCACCGCCCGACGGAGACATCTTTCGCAGCTCTCCTTTCACCAGCTCGTAACGGAAGCCATCGTCCGGCATCCCGAAAAGCTCGCTGGCGGTCGAGCGTTGAAGTGTCGTCGTCATGGCAGTCCTCCCCGGGCGGCCGCGTCGGTAAAAAGAGAGCGGCCGGTTCGGGCGCGATGTTATCACAACGCGCGTTGAACCGGCCGCCGGCCGTCGGGTTTCGGAAGGCGCGTGCGCCGCCGCGCTCTCAGTTCGAGGCGCCGGCCGCCGCCGACTTCTTGCTGAGGTTGGGGATGACGCCCGAGTCCACGGTCTCGCCGGTGCGCGAGATGACCTGGAAGTGCATCTCGTCCTTGACCACCTCGAAGAGCATGAAGGAGAGGTCTGTGTCGAACGCCTTCGCCGTCAGCGGCGAGCCCCCCTTCACGTCGCCCTCGCGGAGTTTGCCGCCCGCGCCGGAGATGAAGTAGTAGACGCCCTTCTGCGGCTTGACGCGCTCGTAGAAGTGCTCGTGCCCGGCCAGCACGACGTTGACCCCGTAGCGGACGAAGAGCGGCTCGACCACCTCGCGCAGCCCCGAGGACGACCCGTGCTTGCCGCCTGACGAGTAGGGCGGGTGGTGGAAGAAGGCGACCTTCCACTCGGACGTGTCGGCCTTGAGCTTCTCCTCGAACCACGCGAGCTGCTTCTTGTCCATGTAGTTGCTGTTCAGCGCGTAGAAGCTGACGTTGCCCTTCTTGAACTGGTAGTACTCCTCGCCGTTCATGTTGAAGTGCTCGTAGAAGCGCTCGTTCGACTCGTCGTGGTTGCCGAGCGAGGCGTAGAACTTCACCTTCTGGTCGAGCAGAGGCTTGTACACGTCCTCGAACTTCTTCTTGTAGTCCTCGGCCTTCTCCGTCCCGTACAGGTTGTCGCCCATCATCAGGGCGAACTCGAACGGGAACGACTGCCAGTAGCGCAGCATCACCGCGGCCAGCTCGTACTGCTGCTTGGCGCCCGTGCCCGTGTCGCCGACGACCATGAAGCGCGTCGAGCCCTCCTTCACGGGCAGCGTGAGACTGACGGGCGGGCCGGCCGCGACCTGGCTCCCGCGGGGCTGCGCCTGGCCGCGCGCGGGCGGGGCCGGCGCGAAGCAGAGCAGCGCGCCGGCCGTCAACAACGAAGCGAGAATGCGTCTCATGGCTTTCCCCACTCTTACGATTTTAGACGTGTGATTACGGCAGGGCGTCGGGCATGAAATCGACGATGAGCCCGTTCTCCCTGTCCACCAGAAGCATGTTGCGCCCGACGTAGCGATACCTCACCTGCTTCGGCAACTGCGGCAGGCGGAGCAGGAGCGTGGGCGGCATCTCGATCAGCTCCTCCGTCTCCGGGTACGGGTAGTTGACGCGCAGCGGCACGGCCTTGACCTCGGACTCCTTCACGGTCTCGCGCACCTCCCGCTTGGTCGTCGGCTTCAGCTCCGACTTGATGACCTCGCGGATGTGTTGCGCGAGTTTGGGCACGAAGATGTCGCCCGGCTTGGCCGAAGAGCGCGCGTTGCGCACGGCCTCCTGGAAGGCCATCTTGTGCGCCTCGATCTGCTCGGGCGTCGCGTCCTTCGGGAGCTTCGGCATCTTGCCCTCGACGCCCTCGCGCATCGCGACGTACTCCTTGACGCGCGCCTCGAAGGCCGCGAACGCCGCCTTGTGCTTCGGCGCCACGGTGGCCTGCGCGGCAACCGGAGTCTGCGCGGGCGTCTGCGCGGCCGCCGAAGGCGGGGCGGGCGCCGCCGACGCCAGGAGCGCCGCGGCGAGCCCCGCCGAAAGGCTTCCGACTAAACTTCTTTTCGGTTTCATCGCCCGGCTAAGCTGCAAGCGCGGTGCCAGCGCGCGCCGCCCGCGCCGCCCCGGCTTAATCTTTACGAATGAGTCGATTGAGCCAGTCCCCCGCCCCGGCCGCACCACACCGCCCGTCCGTCTGCGAACGTTTGTCGGACACCGTAGTCCTCCGAGGTTACACACGCCGGAGGATTTTAACGGCGCGCGGAAACGAAAAGCGGCGGGGCTTCCTTTTCAAGAAGCCCCGCCGCCTTTCGTTCGATGGAGGCGCCGAGAATCGAACTCGGGTCCAAAAGCTGACGCCGGTGGAATCTACATGCTTAGCCGCTTCTCCTCAGCCGGTCTTGCTCCGGCGCGTTCGCCGCCCGCGGGTAAGTGAAGCGTCGAAGACCCCGCGACCGACTAGCCCAGATTTTCTCGCCCGGCGCGCCTGAGCACGCGCGCCCGGCCAGCTCAACTGTGTTACGCCCCGGCCCGCTTCGCTTGAGCAACTGGCGGCGGGACGCTCGCTATTTACCTAAGATAACTTAGGCCGCGAGAGCTAACTCGTTAGAGTTCGCATTTGTGTTTTTCTACGCTTATTAACGGGCCGCATAGAACGCCCGGCATGCATCCGTCCGACGATCCAAGCCCCTGTCGAGACCTATCGCCCCCTTGCCCGTGCACCACTTTAGATGCACGAGACGGATTATAGATGCCACCAGCCGGGACGGGCAAGGGTGCCGGGCGCAGGGTGCCGGGTGTTAGGTATTGGGTGTTAGGTGTTGGGTGCCGGGTTCTGTAATTGCACCAGCACCAAATAGACGAAGTAGCCGGCCTGCTGGAACTCAATCGACAGGAAGAAGGCCGCCGAGACGTTGACCCGCTTCACCTCGCGGCAGCCCTGCCGGTGACCTGCACGACGATGAACTTCGAGGTCTCGCCCGCGGCGAAGCGGCGGCGGATTATCTCGGTTAAGATTTGAAATTTCAAATTTGAAATCTGAAATTCTTGCCGCGCCTCTGTGGCTAACCACGTTCCCCCCGCGCCCGAGGTCGGGTACAAGACTCCGGGCGGGACACCCTCGCGCGGCGCGCGGCGGTTAAGTTATAATCGGCGTGCGACGTCGGCCTCCCCGGTCACAAGTGAAAGGCTTCAGAGAATTCCCATGTCAACTCAACAGACGCGAAACGACGGCCCGCGGGCGCGCGCGCTCGCCGCCCCGCCCCGCAAGCGCGCCCTGCGCCGCTTCTGGTTCCCCGCGGTGCTCCTGCTCGCGCTCTCGGCGGGCGGCCTGACCGGCATCGTGCTCGCCTACAGCCTCAACTACTCGCGCGCGGCCGAGGAGGTCAAGGCGCTCGCCACCTACCGCCCGAGCGTGGTGACGCGCGTCTACGCCGACGACGAGGAGACGGTCATCGGCACCTTCGCGCTCGAAAAGCGCGTCCCGCTCAAGTTCGCGGAGATCCCGCCCAACGTCCAGAACGCCATCCTCGCCGTCGAGGACGCGCGCTTCTTCCAGCACCAGGGCATCGACCCCGTGCGCATCGCGGGCGCCGTCTGGAAGAACGTCACGACGGGCAGCCGCGAGGGCGGCTCGACGCTGACGCAGCAGCTCGCCAAGCGGCTCTTCCTGTCGCCCGAGCAGAGCTACACGCGCAAGATGAACGAGTGGGTCGTCGCGCTCCAGATCGAACGCTACTACACCAAGCAGCAGATCATGGAGATGTACGTCAACAACATCTTCCTCGGCGCCGGCTCCTACGGCTTCGAGGCCGCGGCCGAGACCTACTTCGGCAAGCAGGCCAAAGACCTCTCGGTCGAGGAGGCGGCGCTCCTGGCCGGCATCCCCAAGGCGCCGAGCCAGCTCTCGCCGACCGTCAGCATGGAGCGCGCGAAAGACCGCCGCGACCTCGTCATCCAGCTGATGGCGAACAACGGCTACGTCACGCAGGCGGAGGCCGACGCCGCCAAGGCGCGCCCCATCAAGCTGCACGAGTCGGCCTACGCGCCCTCGCTCCAGTCGGCCTCGCCCGTCTTCGCCTACCCGGTCGAGGAGATTCGGCAGCAGCTCGAAGACAAGTACACGACGCGCGTCGCGCAGGGGGGCCTGACCGTCTACTCGACCATCAACGCGGCGGCGCAGAGGGAGGCGTACTACGCCCTGCGCGAGGGCCTGCGCGTCTACGACCGCGGCCACGGCGGCTGGCGCGGGCAGTTCCAGACCATCGGGCAGTTGAACCCGGACGGCTCCGTCCAGGTCACGCCGCAGCAGCTCGCGAGCTACCACCACCCCGACTGGTACGAGGAGCGCTTCAAGGAGGGCGAGTACCTGATGGGGCTCATCACGAAGGTCGACAAGGCGCGCAACGAGGCGACGGCGCACTTCGGCGCCTACGACGCCGTCGTGACGGCGAAGGACATGGGGCGGGCGACCGGCAGGCAGCCGAAGGACGAGTTCAAGGTCGGCTACCTCGCCGAGTTCAAGATCAAGTCGGCGGACGAGGGCTCGCGCCGCCTGACCGTCGAGATGTCGCAGCCGCCCGCCATTGAGGGCGCCATCATGACCGTCAACGCCAAGAACGGCGAGGTCATCACGATGGTCGGCGGCTACGACTTCAACCGCAACAAGTTCAACAACGCGACGCAGGCCGACCGCCAGACCGGCTCCTGCTTCAAGCCCTTCATCTACACGGCGGCGGTCGAGTGGGGGATGACGCCCGACACCGTGCTCTCGGGCGCGCCCATCAAGCGCGGCCCGTGGCAGCCGCACAACTACGACGGCTCGACCTCGTGCGGCGACGTGCCGATGAAGACGGCGCTCGCCAGGTCTCTCAACATCCCGGCCGTCCACGCGCTCGACATGGTCGGCATCCAGACCGGCTCGCAGATGGTGCGCCGCTTCGGCATCACGCGCCCGATGGCGCCCTACCTCCCGTCGGCCCTGGGCGCGACCGAAGTCCCCTTAGCCGAGATGGTCTCGGCCTACTCGGCCTTCCCCGGCAAGGGCGTGCGCCACGAGAAGCACCTCATCCGCCGCGTGCTCGACCGCGAGGGCAACACGCTGGAGGAGTGGGAGCAGACGACCTTCAAGGTGATGAGCGAGTACGTCGCCTTGACGATGGTGGACATGATGCGCGGCGTCACCTCGGGCGGGGGCACCGCCCCGGGCGCCTCCTCGGTCGGGCACCCGGTCGCGGGCAAGACCGGCACGGTCAACGACCACACGGACGTGTGGTTCATCGGCTACACGGCCAGCTACGTGACGGGCGTGTGGATGGGCTACCCCGGGATGAAGAAGAACCTCGGCGGCGACATGACGGGCGGCCACGGCGCGCTGCCCATCTGGATTGACTTCATGAAGGACTTCCTCAAGGACAAGCCGAAGGAGCAGTTCGACAAGGCGCCCAAGATGCCCGAAGACATACGCGAGCTGCACCTCCAACGCCAGCGCGAACAGCTCGAAGAGCGTAAAGCCTTCATCACCGCCGCCGGGAGGATCGGCGGCTCGGCGCCCTCGGCGGGCGCGGACGCCAAGCTCGAACAGGTCACGCTCCCGCCCGCCCCCGGCGAGGGCCTGACCGCGACGACGCCCGCCGACTCCGACGCGCCCCGGAAGGCGGACGCGACGGGCCCGCGCGTCAACACGCACGACGACGACGCCGCGCCCCCGCCCGCGCCCGCCCCCGCCACCCGCCCGCGCGAGGTCGAGCCCCCGAAGAAGAAGGGCAAGAAGGGCGGGGACGATCAGTAGGAAGGGAGTCAGGAGTCAGGAGTCAGAAGGTGGTAAGCGTCTGTTGAAACTTGAAGGCGGCCGGACAGTTCGCTCCGGCCGCCTTCAAGTTTATTCTGACTCCTGACTCCTGACTCCTGACTCCTTCTTCCCCCTCACAGCAGTCTGTCCAGCCAGTACGGGAGCATCTTGCGCCACCAGGGCCAGTCGTGGTTGACGTCTTGGCCCCACACGTCGAGCGTGTGCGGGATGCCTTTGGAGCGGAGGATGTCGGAGAGCTGCCGGCTGCGCTCGGGCGCCTCGTACGCGCCCTGCCCCGTCAGGATGACGATGGCGTCGGCGGCGCGCAGGCGCGGCAGGAAGTACCGGTCGTCGAGGTTCGGCAGGTACTCGACGGGGTTGTTGAAGTAGACGTTGTCGTCGTGGTAGCCGTCGAACCAAGAGCGCACGTCGTAGCTGCCGCTCATCGCGATGGTGCCGCGCAGCACGTCCGGGTGGCGGAAGTAGGCGTTGGCGGCGAGGTACGCGCCCAGGCTGGCGCCCGTCGTCAGGGCGGGCTGCCCGCCCGCCTCTTGGCGTATGAGCGGCAACACCTCGTCGGCCACGTAGCGGTCGTAGCGCGCGAGCAGCTCGCCCTTCCAGGGCGGCGGCGCCTGCTCGTTCATCAGGCTGTAGCGGTTGACGCTGTTGACGGAGTAGGCGCGCAGGCGCCCCGCGTCGAGGTGGTGCCGGATGGAGTCGATGAGGTGGAAGCGCTCGTACTCCAGGAAGTCGGCGGCGGCCGTCGGGAACATCAGGAGCGGGTAGCCCGCGTGCCCGTAGGCCACGAGCGGCATCTCCATCCCCAGGGCCGGGCTGTGCCAGGAAGTAATGCGACGCTCCATGCAGGTTGTAGTCCTCCTCCGCAAAGGTGTGCGCGACGTCGGCGGGCGCGGGTTGGTACTAGCGATTTGCGAACCCAGATAATCCCCCAAACCGCCCGCCCGCGCAAGCCGGCACGCCCGTTTGACACCCCCGCGAACCCTCTGCTATAAAATTCCACGCCCGCGCGGGATACTCCATCCGCGCGGGCGTTACAATCCGCAGTAGCTCAATGGCAGAGCATTCGGCTGTAAGCGCTGCATGATCTTTCACAATGGCGGAAAAGCGCACGTATTAGGAACGCAGGAAGTATCTTCTCAAGGCCGTACAACAGAGAAGAGAGGGTGCGGACGATGGCGGTCGAATACAAAGGCGGCCGTTGTCACGTCTGCGGTTACGATAAGTGCATTGAGGCTTTAGAATTTCACCACCTCGACCCGACGCAGAAAGACTTCGGCATATCCCACAAGGGGTATACGAGGAGCTGGGAGAAGGTGAGAGAAGAAGTCGACAAATGCATTCTGCTGTGTGCCAACTGTCATCGGGAATTTCACGCAGGAATGTTGCAGCTTCCACAGGTGACTGTGGTTGAAAAACCGGGTGAATTCAGGGAACCCTACACCGGCAACTGAGCCGGCACGGCAACCCTGAGCGAAGCCTGCCGAAAGGCACGCGCCCCAAAGCGCGATGT
The DNA here is from genome assembly GCA_036389235.1 of Pyrinomonadaceae bacterium. GTDB lineage: Bacteria > Acidobacteriota > Blastocatellia > Pyrinomonadales > Pyrinomonadaceae > QHXN01. The sequence goes on from DASVQJ010000093.1 coordinate 43,766, forward strand.
AGGCAGGAA
>DASVQJ010000094.1:0-36911 GCA_036389235.1 Pyrinomonadaceae bacterium
ACGACCGACTCGGAGCCGGTGTAGCGCCAGAGCAGGGCCTGCCAGGCGGCGAGCAGCACGGCGAAGGTCGTCGCCGCGTGCGCCCTGGCCAGCGCGGGCACCTGCTCGGAGAGTGCGAGGCCGAGGCGGCGGCGGACGACGCCGCCCGCATGTGTGCGACCGGCCGCGCGCGGGCGGTCGGCGGGCAGCGCGAGGGGCAGGCAAGCCCCGGCGAGTCGCTCGCGCCAGTAGGAGAGTTCGGCGTCGAGGGCGCCGGTGTCGAGCCGCCGCCGCTGCCACACCGCATAGTCGGGATACTGTAGCGGCAGGGGCGCCAGGGGGTCGGGCCGCCCGGCGCGGGCCGCGGCGTAGAGTCGGGTCAGTTCAGCAAAGATCAGGCCGAGCGACCAGCCGTCGCAGGCGATGTGGTGGAGCGTGAGGACGAGCAGGCTCCGGCCCGGGCCGAGATGTAACAGGAGGGCGCGCAGCAGCGGGCCGCGCTGTAGGTCGAAGGGGCGGGCGGCTTCGGCGCGCGCGAGCGCGAGCGCGTGTCGTCGTCGTACGCGGGGTGCGGCGGCCGGGAGGTCGGCGCGGGTGAGTCGCAAGGGGGCGTCAGGGGCGACGAACTGTAGCGGGTGACCGTCGAGGGAGGTGAAGCGTGTGCGCAGGGACTCGTGGCGCGCGACGACGCGGTTGAGCGCCCACTCCAGGGCAGCTTCGTCCAGCTCTCCTTTGAAAGTAAGCAGCCTGGAGATGTTGTAGGCCGGGCTGTCAGGTTCGAGCTGTTGCAGGAACCACAAACGTTGCTGCCCGAACGACAGGGGGAAACAGTCGTCCGCGGGCGGCTGCCCGGCGGCGACGTGTTGGGTGCGTTCTGCACCCGCGCTCGACGGAGTCGTTTCGTAGGAGTCCTTCATGGATAAGCTCTGATTGCGACGACTCAGTAGCGGCCGAACGCGCCTCCTCGGGCGCGGTACTGCTCGCGGTCGATGGGCTCGATGGCCGAGGTGTCGGCACCCGGAGGGGGGGCGGCCTCGACGGCTTCGGATAGTCCGGCGATGGTGGGTCGCTCGAAGAGCGTACGCAGGTGGAGGTCAACGCCGAAGCCCTCACAAATCCGCTTCACCAACTGCGCCGCCAGGAGCGAGTGGCCGCCCAGCTCGAAGAAGTTGTCTTCGACGCCGACGCGCTCGACCCCGAGCATCTCCGCCCAGATGCCCGCGAGCCTTTGCTCGACGGGCGTGCGCGGCGCCACGTCGGCGTCTGAGCCGGCCGTGTCCGTCTGCTCCGGACGCGGGAGGGCGCGCCGGTCAATTTTGCCGTTGGCCGTCTGCGGGAAGCGTTCGAGCAGGACGAGGGCTGACGGGAGCATGTACTCCGGCAGGCGCTGCTTCAGGTATGCGCGCAGTTGCGCGGGCGTGGGCGGCTCCGCGTGCGGCGACGCCACCACGTAAGCGACCAGCCTCTTGTCGCCCGGCCGATCCTCCCGGATCGTGACGAGACATTGGAGCACCGACTCGTGGGTGCCGAGAGCCGCCTCAATCTCGCCCGGCTCAACGCGGAAGCCCCTCAGCTTGACCTGCTCGTCGATGCGCCCGGCGAACTCGAACTGGCCGTCGGGGCGGAAGATTGCGAAGTCGCCCGTGCGGTAGAGGCGCGAGCCGGCCTCGGCGGAGAAGGGGTCGGGGACGAACCGCTCGGCCGTCAACGCGGGCCGGCGCAGGTAGCCGCGCGCGATTCCGGCGCCGCAGGCATAGAGTTCGCCCTTCACGCCCGGCGGGACGGGCCGCATGTGCGCGTCGAGCAGGTAGACGCGCGTGTTGGCGATGGGGCGGCCGATGGGCGGTAGCTCGCCGGGCGCGCCCTCGGCCCCGACCGTGGCGGCCGTCGTGAGCACGGTATGTTCGGTCGGCCCGTAGACGTTCAAGAGTTTGAACGGGAGCGAGGCGGGCGGGTAGCGGCGGAGTTGGTCGCCGCCGGTCACCAGTAAGCGCAGCGCCGTCTCGCGCGGCCACTCCAGCGCGGTGAGGAGTTCGGCCATCGGCGTCGGCACGAAGCAGACGGTTATCTCCTGCGCGACGAGCCAGTCCCTCAGCGACTCCGGCGCGGCGCGCACCTCTTCAGGCGCGGCGTGCAGGCTCGCGCCCGTCGCGAAGCAGGGCCAGATTTCAATCACCGAGCCGTCGAAGGAGGTCGTCGCGAACTGCGCGAAACGGTCGGCGGGCGTGATGTCGGCGGACCCGACGTGCCAGGAGATCAGGTTCGACAGCGAGCGGTGTGAAATCTGCACCCCGTTCGGCCGGCCCGTCGAGCCCGAGGTGTAGATGACGTAGGCGAGGTTCTCGGCGCCGGCTACGGGACCGCCGCTCCGAACCCCGCCCCCGCCCTCGGGCGCGCCCCCCGCATCGCCCACAAGCGACTTGACGCACACGGCGTCGGCCCCGAGTGCCTGCGCCAAAGGCAACAGCCGCTCCTGCGTCAGCACCAGTCGCGCCCCCGAGTCCGCGACCATGTAGGCGAGCCTGTCGCGCGGGTAAGCGACATCGAGCGGCACGTAGGCCCCGCCCGCCTTCAGTATCCCGAGCATGGCGACGTACATCTCGGCCGAACGCCCGGCCAGCACACCGACCGGCGACTCCGGCCCCACGCCTCGGCTGCGCAGTCCACTCGCGACGGCCTCGGCCGCTGCGTCGAACTGCGCGTAGCTCAGGCGCTCGTCCCCACACGCGACGGCCAGGGCATCCGGCGTGAGCGCGGCCTGCCGCTCGAAGAGGGAGTGTGCCGTGGCAGAGGCGTCGAACGGGCGCGAGGTCTCATTCCAGCCGCGCAGGAGAAAGTCGCGCTCGGCCCCGCTCAGCATTTCGGCTTCACTCAACCGCCGCTCGGGTTGCGCGATAACTGAGCGCAGGAGGTTCCGGAAGTGTGAGGAGAGACGCCTGACGCTCTCTTCGCGGAAGATGTCGCAACTGTACTCCCAGATCATAACGAGCCCGGCGCTCTCGGCGTCGCCGCGCCTGTAGCGTTGCGCCATGTCGGGGATGACCACCACGTTGAGGTCGAACTTCGCCGACTCGTTGCTGAGGGCTTCTCTGATATCGATGCCGAGCCCGGGTATCTCCACCTCGGGGAGCGCGGCGTCGTGGAAGCTGAAGAGCACCTGGTAGAGCGGCGAGTGGCTCAGGCTGCGCTCGGGGCGAACGGCCTCTATCACTCGGTCGAAGGGGAGGTCCTGGTGCGCGTAAGCCTCGACCGTCACTTGCTGAACCCTCCGCAGCAACTCCCTGAAGGAAGGGTCACCGGAGAGGTCCGCGCGCAGGGCCACCGTGTTGATAATCATCCCGAGCAGCCCCTCCGTCTCTTTCAGGCGGCGGTTGGCGAGCCCGGTGCCGACGCAGATGTCTTCCTGATGCGTGTAGCGTTGCAGCAGCGCCACGAAGACGGCGAACATCGTCATGAACAGCGTGCGGCCTTCGCGGCGGCTGAACTCCTTCACGTCCCGCGACAGCTCGGGGTCCAGCTCGATCCTCAGCGCGCGGCCACGGAAGCTCGGCGCCGACGGCCTCGGGAAGTCGTTCGGCAGGGCCAGGACGGCCGGCGACCCTTCGAGCTTGGCTTTCCAGTAGGAGAGTTGTTCCGCCGCCGTCTCCGACTCCATCAGCTTGCGCTGCCAGACCGCGAAGTCGGCGAACTGAAGCGGCGGCTCGGCCAGCGGCGACGGGCGCCCTTCGGAAAAGGCCCTGTAGATTTCCAGCAGCTCGCTGAGCAGGACGCTGAACGACCAGCCGTCGTGGAGGAAGTGGTGCTCGACCTGAAGCAGCACGTGGGCTTCGGGCGACAGCCGGAAGAGCGTCCAACGGATCAGGGGCAGCCGCTCAAGGTCGAAGGGTTTGTCCATCTCCTCGCGCATCAGGCCGGCCCGCCGCTCCTCCTGTTCGGGCGGCGTCAGCCCTTCCAGATCGACGAGCGTGAGTGCGGCCGGGCGCGGCTCGTGGATGCTCTGCACCGCACGGCCGCTGCGACGCGTGAACGTCGTCCGCAGGATTTCATGCCGGCGGACTAACTCACTCAAGCTCCGTTCGAGGGCGCCCGCGTCGAGCCGGCCGGTGAACCGGACGGAGACCTGCGCGTGGTAGGCTTTGGTCTGCCCGTGGAGTTCTTGCAGGAACATCACGCGCTCCTGCGCGAAAGAGAGCGGCAGGTCTTGCGAACGCGGCGCGGGCTCGACGGGCGGCAGGGCGAGCGGTCGCCCGTTCCTGTGATCCGCCTCAAGCAGACGGCTCAGCTCGGAGACCGTCGCGGCCTCAAAGAAGTGGCGGAGGGGGACTTCCGCCCGTAGCGTCTCGCGCAGGCGCGCGGCGACCCTCGTGAATAGGAGCGAGTGCGCGCCGAGTTGGAAGAGGTCGTGCTCAACCCCGACCCGTTCCACGCCGAGCACGCCGGCCCAGGTCTCCGCGACCACCTCTTCGAGCGGGTTGCGCGGCGCGACGTAGCCCGCCCCCGCGTCTTCGCGCAAACCGCGGGGCGGGACGAGGGCCTTGCGGTCGACCTTGCCGTTCGGCGTGAGCGGCAGCGCCTCAAGCTCGACGAAGTGCGCCGGCACCATGTAGGACGGCAGAGCGGCCTTGAGGTGTTCGCGCAGGCCGCTGCGCGGGACGGACGCCCCCGGTTGCAGCACCACGTACGCGACCAGCCGCTTTCCTTCGGCGCCGTCTTCGTGGAGCATCACCGCGCAGTCACGCACCGCCGGGTGTTTCACCAGCGCCGCCTCGATGTCGCCCAGTTCGATGCGGAAGCCCCTGAGCTTAACCTGCCGGTCGCGGCGGCCGGCGAATTCGAGTTGGCCGCCGGGGAGCCAGCGCGCGAGGTCGCCGGTCCTGTAGAGCCGCTGCCCCGGCGTCCGCGCGAACGGGTGCGGGACGAAGCGCTCGGCCGTCAGCCCGGGGGCGCGGAAGTAACCGCGCGCGAGTCCGACGCCGCCGATGTATAGCTCGCCGGTCGAGCCGACGGGGAGCGGGCGGAGTTCGTCATCCAGAATGTGAATCTCGGTGTTGGCGATGGGTCGCCCGATGGGAGGCCGGCCGCCGCCGTCGAAGCATTGCGCCACGGTCGCCCAGACGCTGGTCTCCGTCGGGCCGTAGGCGTTGAAGAAGCGGCGCCCCGTCGACCAGTCCGCGACGACCCTGGAAGTGCAGACCTCGCCGGCGACCACGACGGTCTTCAGCGACGGCAACTCCTCGGCCCCCGACGCGGCGAGCACCGAGGGCGGCAGCGTCGCGTTCGTCACGCCGTGCTCGCGGATGAACCCGAACAGCCTCGCGGACGAGAGCTGCGCCTCACGGCTCGCCACGCAGAGGGCCGCCCCCGCGCGGAAGGCCATCAGGGCCTCGAAGATAGATGCGTCGAAATTGATGGAGGCGAACTGAAGCACGCGCTCCGAGGGAACGACCCGGAACGTCTCTGCCTGCGCTTCGCTCAAGTTGCACAGCCCCCTGTGCGCGACCATCACGCCCTTCGGACGGCCCGTCGAGCCGGACGTGTAGATGACGTAGGCGAGGTTGTCGGGCGTCACCCCGCTCTCGGGGTTCTCCTCACTACAGAGGTTGATCCGTTCGCCCTCGCGGTCGAGTCGTACTTCCCTGAAGTCGGCCCCGGCGAGCCTGGCGCGGGTGGCGGTCTGTGTGAGCGCCAGCGTCAGTCCGGCCTCGGCGGCAATCATCGCGAGCCGCTCGGAGGGGTATTCGGGGTCGAGGGGGACGTAAGCCCCGCCCGCCTTGAGCACCGCCAGCATCCCGATAATCATCTCGGCCGAACGCTCAAGCAGGAGCCCGACTCGCGCCTCCGGCCCGACCCCCAGACCTCTTAGATAATGCGCGAGCCGGTTGGCCCTGCGGTTTAACTCCCCGTAGCTGAGCGACCCGCGCTCCGTCACGAGCGCCGGCGCCTCGGGCGAGCGCGCGGCCTGCGCCTCGAAGAGCGTGTGGGCGCAGGCGTCGTGCGGGAAGTCGCGCCGCGTCTGATTCCAGACCTCGGGGACTCGAAGGCCGAAACCTTCTCCTTCGGCGCTCGCAGGCCGCAAATCAATCTGGTTAGAGGTGCTCATCTTGTGTAAACCCGTGGGCGGAGATGCGAGACTCGCTCGCTCAGTCGGGGATGGCGTCGGGCAGCAGCGATTCGGCGAGGCGCAGCGAAGGCAGCCTGAAGGCGAGGGCCTGAATGATGACGGTCAGGCACCCCGCGAGCACGAAGACCAGAGCCATGCCCCGGCCCGGCCCGACGCCCAGCACGCGCCCGACGCTGCCGCTGAGCCCGCCGCCTTCGGCGAGCAGCGGCTCGAACCAGCGGTCGGCGAGCGGGCCCGCGAGGAAGAACGAGACGGGGGCCAGCGAACTCGCAACCATGCGCCGCAGTGCAAAAACACGGCCCTGAACTTCAGGCGCCGTCTTGCACTGCCAGAGCGCCTGACTGGAACCGTTGACCAGCGGGATTGAGAAGTAGAGGGCGAAGAGCGCCGGCGCGATGAGGAGCGGGTTCGGCCGCAGGCCGATGCAGGCCAGACTGGCGGCCACCAACAGGCCGAACCCGAGGACGCCCCTCACGCGGTCTTTCGGGCCGCCCCACGTCGTCATCGCGAGGCTCCCCGCCAGCAGGCCCACGCCCGAGACGGAGTTGAGCGTCCCCAGCCATTGGGGCGTGGTGAAGCTGAGCACCATCGGCGCGAGCAGCACCAGCGCCATCGTGAGCAGGAAGTTCGTGCTGGCGAAGTAGAGCATCAGGAGCAGCAGGCTGGTGCGCTCCCTGACGTAAGTCCACCCGTACAGCGCCTCCTTGAGCAGCGAGCTGCGGCCGCCCCCCGCCTCCCGCTTCGCAAGCTCCGGGATGCGTACAATCAGCAGCGTCACGATGCCGAAGAGGTAGGTCACGAAATCGACGAGGAAGATGGTCTGGATGCCCATCGCCGCGATCATCAGGCCGCCCAGCATCGGCGCCGCGATCTGCGTGGTCGCCTGCGAGGCGTGCGTCATCCCGCTCACCCGCCCGAGCAGGCGCTTGGGCACGCAGAGCGTGATCGCCGGGTAGTAGGCGAGGCCCTGGAGGGTGCCGCTGACCGACAGCGCCAGGACGCAGAGGTAGATGTGCCAGATGTCGAGGCGGCCGTTGAGCGCGACGAGCAGCATGGCGAGCACGCACAGCGCCGAGGCGCAATTACTTAAAATCATCGTCCAGCGCTTGTCCCAGCGGTCTACCAGCGCGCCGGCCACGGGCATCATCGCCAGCGACGGCAGCGCGCTCAGCAGCGCGATGAAGGTGAAGCGCGCGGCCGACCCGGTCTGCTGGTAAACCCACACGCCCATCGCGAAGGTCGTCAGCCCCGAGCCGATGCCGGAGATGAGCTGCCCGAACCACATCAGGCCGAAGAGCCACAGGTTGCGATCCACCGGCGGGGCGACCTCGGGCAATGCGACAGTCTCTTGTTGCGACATCGGCGTGCTCCCTCTTTGCGGCGCGGGGCGGGGCGGGCTAGTCGGGTGACTGCACCCGGATGTATTCGGGGAGGGGAGGAATCTCGGGCGCCTCGTCTTCCAGAAGCACCAGGCCGTCCTGCCTCGTTAGCTCCCTGAAGCCGGCGAACTTGTAGCTGACGTACATCATGCGGTTGCGGTCGGTGGGCACGAACTCGGCGCGGAGCCGGACGCCTTCTCCGCGGGCCAGCCGCCGGATGTAGTTAATCAAGACCGTCCCGACGCCGCGCGAGATGACGCGGCACGACATGAGCAGCAGCTTGATAGTCCAGGCGTCGGCGGCGCGCTCGACGAGCGCGAGGCCGATCTTGCCGTAGCTGCCGTACTTGTCCTCCAGCGCGGCGACCAGCAGGAGGTGGCGCCCCGACCGGCGGAAGTGGTCAAGTTCCTCGTACGAGTAGGTGTAGCCCGTCGTGTTCAACTGGTGAGTGCGGACGGTCAACTCTTCGGCGCGCCTCAAATCTTCTTCCCGCGCCGGGGCGACGGTGAAGACCATCCCGAGCGTCGCCAAAAATTCTTCCTTCGGCCCGACGAACTCCGCCTCAACCTGCCTGCGCTTGATGTCGCTGACGTACATCTGCCTTCTGACCCGCGAGTCCTCGGTGATGAAGCGGGGCATCAGCTCGGGCATGTCCAGCAGCCGTTCGATCTCGGCGGCCCCGAGGCAGGTGACGGACGGCAGTGAGTGCTTGACCTCGTCCAGCTCGAAGGGCTGGTCGTCGATGAAGGCGATGGAGTCGAGGCCGATGTTGATGGCGGCGGCGATGCGCTCGATGCCCGCGGCCTTCGCGCTCCAAGAGATTTGCGGGTAGAGGAAGTACTCGGCGACGCCCAACTCCTCCAACTTCGCCAGCGCGTGCGCGTGCTCGTTGCGGCTTGCGATGGACTGAAGGACGCCGCGCTCGTCGAGCGTCTTGATGACGTGTCGCACCTCGTCGCCCAGTTCGACCACGCCGTCTTCCAGCAGCACGCCCTTCCAGAGGGTGTCGTCCAGGTCCCAGACCACGCACTTGAGGGCGCCGCGGCGTGTCTGTTCCTGCCGTTGCCGCTCCGCCGCGCTCTGCTCCGTCATAAGGCTCACGCGCGCGCGACCTCAGGCCGGCGCCGCCTCCGTGTGGATGATGTGCGGCGCCTCGCACTCGGCGATGGTGGACTGGAGCAGTTGCGTGCTGCCCTCGATAATCTCCATGACCGTCGCGTCGCGCAGGTAACGCTGGACGGGGTACTCGCCGCTGCACCCGTTCGCCCCGTGAAGCTGCACCGCGTCGCGGGCGATGCGCGTCGCCGCGGTCGAGGCGAAGTACTTGGCGATCAACGTCTCGACCAGCGCCCCCGGCTCGCCCGCCTCCTTCGAGCGGCCGGCCTGATAACAGAGCAGCCGCGCGGCCTTCGTATTAACGATCATCTCGGTAATCAGCCGGCGGATAAGCTGGTGGTCGAGCAGGTGAGAGCCGAACTGTTTGCGCTCCGACGCGTAACGCACGCACGCCTCAAGACACCCCTGCGCTATGCCGACGCAGCCCCAGGCCACGCTGTAGCGGCCGAAGTCGAGCGTTGCGGGCAGGACGTGCGTCAGCCCGAGTCCCTCCCGCCCGATCAGGTTCTTCCTTGGGACGCGACAGTCGTTCATGCGAACTTCCGCCAGCATCGACGCGCGCGTGCCGAACATCCCCGTGATGGGCTCGGTCTGAAGCCCCGGCGTGCCGCGCTCCACCAGCAGCGCCGCCGGCCTGCCCTCGCACCGCGCGAAGACGAGGAACACGTCGGCGACCTGCGCGAAGCTGATCCACCTCTTGCGGCCGTTCAGCACGTAGTAGTCGCCATCGGGCTCGGCGCGGGTCTCGATGGCCTGCGCGTCGCTCCCCGCGTTCGGCTCGCTCAAGCCGTAGGCGGCGACAATCTCGCCGCGCGCCAGCGGCGGCAGCCAGCGGTTGCGCAGCTCCGGGCCGCCCCACCTGAGCACCGCCTGCGCGACCATGCCGTGCACCGTCAACAGGGAGCGCACGGAGGAACATCCCCGCCCCACCTCTTCGTGCAGCAGGCCGAGCGTAATCACGTCGCGGCCGCCGCCGCCGTATGCTTCGGGGATGGTCAGCCCGTTGTACCCTTCGCGCGCGACCTTCCGAATCAACTCGTCGGGGACGAAGCCCCGGCGGTCGAAGTCGTCGGCGTAAGGCGCGATCTCGCGCCCGACGAAGGCGCGGAAGGCCGCACGGTCGCTCTGCTGTCGCGGGGTCAGTTCCATGTGCGTGGGCGGGCGAAAGGCGGGAGGTCAGGCGCGCAAGGCGGCTTGGCGCTGCACGAGGGCCGCGATAGCGTCTACGCTCCTGAAGTTGTCCACGTCGAGGTCTTCGTCCTCGACGCTAATCTGAAACTCCTTCTCGACAAACATCACGAGCTGCATCGCCATCAGCGAGTTGACGAACCCGGCCGCGAAGATGTCGGTGTCGTCACGCAGCTCGGCGTTGCGGAAGAAGCGGAGAAGGTACGCTCTGATTTTTTCTTTGGTGTTGTCCATCGCGTGCGAACGCCCCCTGTCTATCACGGCGAACCGAACGGGGTGGCCTGCTCGTAGTTGTAGAACCCCCGGCCGCTCTTGCGGCCGTGTAAGCCGGCATCGACCAACTTCCGCAGCAGCGGGCACGGCCTGAACTTGGGGTCGTTGAAGTTCTCGTAGAGCACTTCGAGCGAGTAGAGGATGGTGTCGAGGCCGATCAAGTCGGCCGTCTCCAGCGGCCCCATCTTGTGGCCGAAGCACGACCTGAAGATGCGGTCGATGTCTTCGGCACCCGCCACCTGATCCTGCAACAGGAAGACCGCCTCGTTGACCGTCAGCATCAGGACGCGGTTCGAGACGAAACCCGGCGAGTCGTTCACCACGACCGCCTCCTTCCCGACCAGCGCGAGCAGGTCGAACGTGCGGCCGACGGTCTCGTCCGAAGTGTGGAAGCCCCGGATCACCTCCACGACCGGCTTCAAGGGCGCGGGGTTCATGAAGTGCGTCCCGATGACCTGCGCCGGCCGCGCCGTCGCCGAGGCGAGCCGCGTGATGGGGATGGCCGAGGTGTTGCTGGCGAAGACGGCGTGCGCCGGGCACGCCGCGTCCAGCAGCCCCAGGACCTCGCGTTTGACACCCCAGTTTTCGGTGACGCTCTCGATGACGAAGTCGGCGTCGCGCAGCGCCCCGTAGTCGGTCGTGAAGCCGATGCGCGACAGCGTCTCGGCCGCGCCGCCCGCCCGCGCGTCGCGCCGGAGCATCTGTTGCAGACGCATGTTCTGCCTGATCTCCGCCCTGGCGCGGTCGAGGATCGACTGCGAAACGTCCAACAGGACGACCCTCAGGTTCGCCTGGGCGAACGTCTGGGCCAACCCCGCGCCCATGACACCGGCTCCGACCACTCCGACGGTTCGCATGGCTTCGCTACCCCCTCTGCCGAGGTTTTAGTACGCGCGGACGTTTGCGGAAGAGTACGCGGGCGCCGCGCCGCCCCCCCGCGCGTCGCGCACCATGGCGGCGAGTATCTCCTGCTGCCGCGCGCGCTTCTGCTGCGGGGGGACGGAGGCGATTTCGAGCGTGAGGAGTTGGTGCGCCTGCGACATGAAGGTCTTGAAACTCTCCAGCGAGATGCCCCTCCCGAGTAGGTACGGCACTATCCAGAAGTCAAACGACCATTGCGGGAGCCAGAGCGACTCGCGGACGTTGAGGAACATGCGGTCGATGTGATCCATCGCTTCGAGGCTGTCCATCGTGGCGTGCCGCCAGACGAAGCCCTCTCCGCTGATTCGAAATTGCTCGCGCCGCAGTTGAATCGGCGTGCCGGGCTCGCAGTACCACATCTGCGCGCGGTAGTAGTCCGGCCTGTTCTCCCTGATGAAGTTGATCGTCTCCTGCACCGTCTCGTCGGTCTCGCCGGGGAAGCCGACGATGAACGAACCGAAGGTCATGATGCCGCGCTGCCTCAGCCACTCGATGCCCTGCGCGTACTTCTCCACGGTGGCCGACTTGTTCATGTTCGCCAGAATGGCCGGGGAGCCGGACTCGATCCCGAGGAAAACCCCTTTGCACCCGCTCTCGGCCATCAGGTCGATGGCCTCTTCGTCGGAGTTGCTGCAACGGAAGTACGAGAACCAATTGAAAGGATATTTTTTGCGGATCATCAGCCGGCAGATATCCTTAAAGCGCGGGAACGGGACGTTGAACGTGTCGTCGATGAAGACCACGTTCCGCACGTCGCCGAGCGCCAGCATCGAGTCGAGTTCTTTTTCCAGCACGTCGAGGCTGGCCAGCGACAGCGCCCCCGCGCGCGCCGGGTAGTTGCAGAAGGCACACTTGAACGCGCAACTCCGCGCCGTCCGCGTTTGCAGAGTGCTGCCCAACCTCTGCTCGGGGAAACTCCGCCAGTCGATGAAATTTTCGTCCAGGGAATTGTTCTCCGCCGCCGCGGGCGTGCGCACCATCCTGCCGCCCTCGAAGTAGATGAGGTTCGGGACGCCGGCAAGGTCGCCCCCCTCCTTCAGGCACGCGATGAGGCGCGAGAGGGTCTGCTCGCCCTGGCCCTCGACGACGTAGATGTCCGCCCCCATGTCGTCGAGCGCGGCCTTCGCCGAGTCGCCGTCGTTGTTGCGGACGTGGTTGGAGACGAGCGGGCCGCCGACGACTATTTTGGCCGTGCTGTTGTATTGCCGAATGAACTCCACCATCTCGTTGACGGGCAGGTTGACGACGTAGAAGGTCGTGGTGAGCGCGACGCAGAGCGGGTTCTGCCTGAGATAGCTGACGAGTTGTTCCTTCTCGTGCTGGAACAGGTTGATGTAGGCGGCGCGCTGGTCTCTTCTTCTCAGGTAATTCGTCAGGTAGACGGCGGCGAGATTCGGGATGTCGCCCGACTTGAACTCTTCGAGTGGCAGCGCGCCCGGGCCGTCGCCGCGCGCGCGGCCGTAGACGTGGTTCATGAGGCCGACGTAGTCCAGTTTCTGGCCGTCCAATTCCACGAAGCTGAATTTCAGGTCGCGGTATGCCTCCGTCTCTGCGCCGTAGTTCCGCAGGAACTTCTCGTAATGCTGGAACGGGACTTCGTTATAACCAATGACCACACAATCCAGTTCGTTGGTTGTCATCTACGCACACCTCTGTCTAACTTGCCGGGGCCGAGAGGCCATTCGGTGTTGAAGTAACCGGCAGCCGAGTCCGCGGATTGGTATTCCGGTTGGTTTATTGAGCCGGGAAGAAGCGGGCACCCGAGCGGAGCGGCGGTGTGGAGGGCCGGCCGTTACATCTGCTCTGTATGGTGATTGTGTCGGACGGGATTAAGAGATTGCCAGGCGGGGAGAAGTCATCGGCCAAGCATACTGCCGCCATTAGAGGGCAACGATCCGGCCCCTTCTTCGATGACGGTTGACTCGGTGGCGTGTCGGAATCGGGGCGGGTCAACTCCACGACGGGAAGTCAATCCCACGAACGTTTCTAAGCAATGATTCCGATGCCTACGAAAACCCTGCGAGCCGTAGGTAGAAACAACCCCGAGTTGGCTATTTTGAGGTTGTGCGCGACATCATACTCAAACAACCCGGTCTGGTCAATAGAATAAAATCCTGACCGCTTATCACTTTTAGAGGAGGAATAAGGAAGGGTTCACCGCCCTGTGGTAGAAGTTCGGTGTCGAAGTCTAACTCTTACCGGAGACGGAGCCATGAACCCGCCCGGAAGATACCCCGCCCTCGTCTCTTTGTTAAGACCCTTCTGGAGAGACTGGGTCGGAGTTGCCGTAGCCGGCGCGGCTGTAGACGAGCGCGCCGCAGCCGGCGGCCCCCGCCAAGCGGGCGGGGAAGTCGCGCCAGGTCGAGACGCGGCCCAGACCTTCGTGCAGGAAGACGAGGGTGAGCGCCGCGCAGGGGGCGGGGCCGTGACACTGGTATTCGAGGAGGTGTCCGCCCGCCTTTAGTCTCTCGACCCTCGGCGCCATGCGCGTCCCCCGCCGCAGGGCTACCGCTTCGCAGAGGCCGAGCGGAGCAGCTTGACGAGCGGGTCGTCCTCCTGCACCGGCCCGGTGTTCGCCTGCGCGAGGGCGTGGTCGAGGGCGGTCTTCCCCGCGCTGTCCCTCGCCGCCACGTCCGCCCCCGCCTCGACGAGCAGCCGCACGCCCTCGACTTCCTTATCCCGCACCGCCTCGATGAGCAGGGTCAACCCCTGCGCGTTCCTGTGGTTGACGTCGGCGCCCGCCTTAATCAACATCTTCGTGATCTCGTAGTTGTGCGCGAACATGGCCCAGTTGAGCGGCGCCCATTGGTACTTGGTCGGGGCGTTGACGTCCGCGCCGCGCGCGAGCAGGAGACGCACGGTCTCGACGTGGCCGTTGACCGAGGCGTAGTGCAGCGCCGTGTCGTCGCGCGGCCCCTTCACGTTGACGTCGACGCCGGCGGCCAGAAGCCTCTCGACCGCGGCCGTCCGCCCGAGTCCGGCCATGCAGATCATCTCCTCGGCCGGCGACCCGACCTTCGCGCCCGCGGCCTTGAGCACATCCCACGTCTCGCCCCGGCCCTCGAATCCGGCGGAGTAGAGGGCGTTCATTCCGTAGTTATTTTTGACGGCGGGGTCGGCCCCGGCTTCGAGCAGGAGGCGGACGACGGCCGTCCGGCCGTACCGCGCCGCGAGGATGAGCGGCGTGTAACCTTCCGAGGACTTCGCGTTCACGTCGGCGCCCGCCTTGATGAGAAGGCGGACGCTCTTCTCGTGCCCGTTGCTCGCCGCGCGGCTGAGGGGCGTATCGCCGAACGGGCCTCTCGCGTCCACGTCCGCGCCAGCGGCGAGGAGCGAGCGGATGGCGGCCACGTTGTTGTAGTCGGCGGCGTTGTACAGCAGCCCCCCGGGCGGCGGCTGCCACCCGCTCAGCCTCCACTCGTCGTTCACCCCGAAGGTGATGAGAGAGATTCCGACCTCGACCACGTACTCGCCTTCGAGCGCGCCGTCGCGCATCAGCGGCAGCATGAGCGGGGAGTCGCCCGCGGTGAGCGGCGTGCCCCACCTCCTGCCGGGAGTCGTCCGCCACACGCCGTCGGGGGTCAGGTCGCCGTCTCCGCCGCCTATCCGGTAGACCTGTAGCTGGATCAGCGGCCTGTCCGGCTCGGCGGCCTTGTAGACGAAGGCCGTGAACTCGACGATGCCGAACAGCCGGCCGAACGGGACGGCGAAGCTGACGTCGCTCATGTAGAGGTAGCCGTCGCACTCCTCCAAGTTCATCGAGAGGCTTCGGTAGGGCGAGGTCACGCGCCCGGGTCCCGTGTGCGGGCGGAAGCTGACGGACCAGTTGCCGGCCGGCACCTTCTCGCACCGCCGCTGCCCGTCCTGCCCGAGCGCCTCGGGGCAACACGCCGCCGCGACCAACGAGAGCAGGCAGCAGAGGAACAGGGGCCGCAGCTTACTTCCGTGCGTAACAGACGCGTTCATGGTCGTGCCTCCCCGGGGAAATGGCGCCCGCCTTGTGAGAATTATTCGCTCAGCTCGCCGCCCCACCTGCGCGCCGCGTCGCTCGTTAGCGGCTGATGCCACTCCTCGCGCGAGAAAGCACACCCGGAATGACAATCTCGGGCGAGGGCTTTACGCGCCCCGCGCGAGAGACGCCGAACACGGAAGCGTAGTTCACTTTAACGCCCCCGGGCGTCGAGAGTTCAGTTTGACCCGGCTATTTCTACTCAGAAGCCTCTGACCGAAAACCACAACCGCTCGCGGACGCTCTCGTGGAAGCTGGTTAGGCCGAGCAATGTGCTCGCCTGCCTGTTAAGGCTCTCAAGCCTGCCGAGGTCTGAAGGCGCAAGCCGATGCCACTCCATGCGGTACCTGCCTGAGTAAGGCGACCTCTCCCTGAAAATAGAATCGAGGCGGGCCAACTCCTCCGGGGTGACTGCCGACAGAAGCTTTTCAACGGCGTCTGCCGGGGCAGCCGCGTATCGGCGCCCAGCCCCATCCGGATTTTAACTCTTCCAGATTCACGCGGCTCATGGCCGTCTGCCGACGTGCCCTCTTCCCGGGCCGGAACAAAAACGCCCGCCGCGTTGTCTGATGCTACGACCGAGGCCGCCGCGCACGAACGGGGAGGTGCCGCCGATGTTACATATCCGGCTCTGTTCCGCCTTACTCTCAGCCTACCTCTTTGCCGCCTACCTGCCGAACCCCGCCTTCCTGCTTTGGAGGCTTTCCCCTTGCGCCGACTCCCGGGGCGACGACTGCGACGTAGAATTCGCGTGGTACGGCAGACTGGCCGCCGTCCTCTCAGTGTCGGCCGGCCTCCTCTGGGTCGCGGCCTGGGTGTCTCTGGAGACGTCGGCCCGCAGGCGCTCGACGCCTCAGCGCCCGCGGCTGCTTTCGCACCTGCGCTACGGCCCCGTCGCCGTGCTGCTCCTCTCGGTCTTCGCGGTCGTCGCAACGGACGAGGTGCTCATCCGGTATTCGCGTCGGCAGATCGTCCGCTACATCCGCGGTGACGCGCCGCCGCGCGAGCGCCCGTCGTTCGAACTCCACAACGACGACCGCGGGTGGTGCGGGAACGGCATGGCCGCGCGGGAGTACGCGCTCTACGGCGCGACCCCCGCCGCCCACTACGACGACCCGGACCCGGCCGTGCGCGCACGCGCCGTGCGGGCCAGCGCCTACGTCTACGACTGGCTCAACAACCCCGGCAGAGGGCCTTCCGTGGAGGTGCTGACGAAGGCGAAGAACGACCCCGACCCGCTGGTCAGGGAGGTAGCCGCCGAACACTTCGGAGAGTTTTAGACAGGCTGCACGCCGGAGAGTCCGCGCCCGCAACGTGAAGGTCGGCAAGACCGCCACGCCGTTACGTCCCGCAGAAGGTCTGGAGCACCCGTTCGCGCTCTGCCGGCGGTTCCGCGTACCGTGCGAAGTCCGGCTGGTCTTCGAAGGGGTTAGATAATACGGTCACCAACTCGTGGAACGGGGCGAAGTCGTCCTCGTCGACCGCTGCACGGATGACCGCTTCCACGCGGTGGTTACGCGGTATGTACGCCGGGTTCACCGCCAGCATGGCGGCCCGACGCGCGTCCGCGTCCGCGGGCTCCTGAGCGAGCCGCCGCCGCCAACGGGGCGCCCATTCGTCATACGCGGAAGGGTCGGCGAACAAACTCCGCACGCCCGCCTCATCACCTTCAGAGGACGCCGCCTCGCAGAGCCGGCGGAAGGTGAGCGTGAAATCGGCACCATCCGCGCCCATCGCCCGCAGCAGGTCACGCCAGAGTTCCGGGTCGCCCTCGCGTTCGGTGAGCAGGCCGAGCTTCCGCCTCAGCCCCGCGTGGTACGCGCGTTCGAAGGCCGGCGTGTATGCGTCCAGAGCTTCTTCCGCCTCGCCGACTGCCGCGTCCATATCGTCCGAGAGCAGCGGCAGTAGACACTCCGCGAAGCGCGTCAGATTCCAGCCGCCGATGGCCGGCTGCCTGAAGTAAGCGTACCGCCCGTGTCGGTCGATGGCGCTGAAGACCGCTTCGGGGTCGTAGTCGTCCACGAAGGCGCAGGGGCCGTAATCAATCGTCTCCCCCGCGACGGACGTGTTGTCCGTGTTCATGACCCCGTGGATGAACCCGACCAGCATCCATCGGGCGATCAGCTCGGCCTGCGCCCGGATTACCGCGTCGAGTAGCGCGTGGTACGGCCTCTCGGCGCGGGCCGCGTCCGGGTAGTGTCGCGCGATGACGTGGTCTGCCAGCAGCCGCAGGCCCTCCGCGTCCCCGCGACTGGCAAAGAACTGAAAGGTTCCGACCCGTATGTGGCTGGAGGCGACGCGGGTCAGGATCGCGCCGGGGAGCAACGTCTCCCGAATCACCGCCTCGCCGGTGGTCACGGCGGCGAGCGCGCGGGTCGTTGGGATGCCCAGCGCGGCCATCGCCTCGCTGACCACGTACTCGCGCAGGACCGGGCCTAGCGCGGCCCTCCCGTCGCCGCCGCGCGAGTAGGGCGTCCGGCCCGAGCCCTTGAGCTGGACGTCGCGTCGCGCCCCGGCCGGCCCTACGACTTCGCCGAGGAGGATCGCGCGCCCGTCACCGAGCTGCGGCACGAACGTGCCGAACTGGTGCCCCGCGTACGCGGTGGCAATCGGCTCGGCCGTTTCGGGGACGCTATTGCCCGCAAGCACCTGCACCCCCTCCTCGCCGCCGAGCAACTCGGGGTCGAGGCCGAGTCGGGCGGCCAGGGGCTCGTTAACCCGTATGAGCCGCGGGGCCTTGACCGGGGTCGGCGTCACGCGTGCGAAGAAACGCCCGGGCAGCCGTGCATAAGTGTTGTCGAAAGGGAAACGTATCATCCGGAACTCCGATCCATTCTCTCGCCGAGGCCGCATTTCCGCGCGGCAATCATACCCATGCCTCGTCACGATGAGAGTGCCGCGAGCCAGGCCAAAACGCAAACGGACGTGGATGAAAGTTGAGTCGACGCTACCAACGTTTCGACTGCGCGGTGAGCTGAGAGAGCGGGCCGCTGAAGAGCGTTTCGCCGGCCACCTCAAGCGTGACGGACGGGTCGCCGTCCGGAGCCAGCACCAGCATGTAGCTCCCGTCGCCGAGGTCCTGAAGGCCGCCGACCGTGCGCCCGGCCGAGAGCCGCAGCGAAATGGCCGACGATAATCCCGGCCCGAGGCGCTGCCCGCGCGCGTCGCGCGGCGACAGGACGAGCCTGACGTAGCGCCGCGTGCCCGCGCCGCACTCGCCCGTGAAGATGTCGGTGGCCTTCGGGTCGGGGGCCGCGAATCGGACTACCGTCGTGGCCGTCAGCGTGCGGCTGAATCGACCGAGCCGGGCGTCCTCCCCTTCGATGTTGACGGACGCGGTGTAGACGCCCGGGACTTGCGGGCGGAGTTGCGCGCGGACCTCGCCCTTGTCGGTCGGCCGTAGCACCAGACTCTCTTGTCTCGGCTTGAGCGCCGCCCGCCGCTTCGGGTCTTCCGTGAGTGTGAGGAGCTGTCGCTCGGCGAGGCTCATGCCGGGCTCGCGGCTCGGGAGTTCCTTCGGCCGCGTGCCGGCGATGATGTCGCCGGCCGCGTTCGTCGGACTCGACAGGGTGACGGTGACGCGTGCGCCGACGTCGGCCGGCCTGCCGTCGGCCGTGAGCCGTACGAGGAGGTCGAGCGGGTCGCCCGCCCTCGGCCGCACGCCGCCGAACGTCGCGTCGTACTTGAGCCGCCCGCCGTCGACGATGGCGGCCGTCTCGTACGCCGTGCCCGCTTTGCCTTTGATGTGCAGCCCCCAGTCGCCGCGCGAGGCGAGGGGGCCGCCGGCCGGCAAGTCGATGACGAAGATTTTGTAGAACTCGCCGACGATGAAGCGGCCGGCGCCCGTCACGTCGCGCCCGTCCTTCGAGACGGAGAAGTCGAGCGATTCTCCGCGCTGCCAACTCACTTTAAGCACAAGCTTGCGGACGCCGCCTTCGACGGCGAACGCCTCCGTGCTGCCTCCGGCGGCGACGGCGGCGCGGCGGTAGGCGACGAGCTGCGGGCTGAAGCCGCGCAGCGCGTTGATTAACTCCTCGACGAAGAACCGGCGCAGGGCGTCGGGCGACGTGGTTATCAGCGAACGTCCGCCGGTCTCGGCGGCGATGTCTTGGAGCAGCCCGACGAAAGCCTGGCCGGCGCCGATGCCGATGGTATCGACGGCGATGCCGGCCGAACGGTCGAGGACGACGGGCGTCGCCGCCGGCGTGACGTTCGAGTTCGGCCGGCCGGGCTGGTTGTCGATGACCAGTTGACCGCCCGCGCGCTGCACCGACGGGTTCACGTTCTGCATGCCGTCGGTGAACAGGATGACGCGGCGGAGCGGCGTGTCGTCGAGCCCGCCGAGCGCCTCGACCGCCCGCTGCAAACCGCCGCCCATCGCCGTAGATTGACCCGGCGTCTGCACGCGCACGTCGGCGACCAACCGGTCGGCGGCGCCGCCGAGAAGCGGCAGCGTCTCGCCGTTAATCGCGGGCTGCGCCACTTCGGTGCGGAAGTATGTGAGGCCGATGCGGTCGCCCGGCACGCCCACCGCCGACCAGAGCCGGACGAACAGCTCGACCGCCTCCTTCAGCCTGTCGGCGCGCGTGACTCCCGGGCAGTCGGGGCAGGCCGGCGACGACATGCTGCCGGAGAAATCGAGCGCGAGCATGGCCGCGGCCCGCCGGGGCGGCTCGATGACGGGCTTGTCGTCGACGTACTCGCAGGTGTGGCCCTCCGGCGAGCGGTGGTGCACGGCGGCGTAGAGCGCGAGGCAGATGACCTCCTTCGTGTGCACCGTGTTCCGGTGGACGGCGACGGACTTCTTTTCCGCTTCGGTGAAGATCGAAATCGACGGCGGGAGAAGATCGTCGAGCGAAGTCTCCAGGATGGTCTCCCAGCCGGTATGCGCGATCCCGGCGACCGGAATGTTCCGCGCGTCGGGCGACAGGTTGAGCGCGACGGCCCGCCCCTGACAGTCGTTCGAGGCGACGCTGCCGCCGACCATGTCGCGGTTCAGCTCGTCGAACAGCGTCAGGTAGAGCGTGCCGGCGGTCGGCGGGTTGGGCGCGCGGGTCAAGGGGTTTATGTCGGGACGGCTGCCCGGGGCCTCGCCCGCGTAGACCTGGCCCTCACTCAGCTCCAACGTGTCCTCGATGGCGTGCGTGTCTTCGGGGCCGAGTCGGTTCAGGGTTTCTATGTAGTCGGTCGCTTCCGGCGTGCCGAAGGACTGGCCGCAGTTGTCGTTAAATAATCGGTGGGGCCGGTAGCCGTTGTACAACTGCCTCACCGCCAGGCTGCCCGTGAGGGCGAACAGGCGCGTGCCGAGGCCGTGGTTGGGCGGCGCGATGGCGATGAACTCCGACACGGGACGCCGCGGCGCCGCCGCGCCCGCCGCCGCCTCAGCCTGTAAGCTCTTCAGATACCGGCGCGCGCTGATCGTGCCCTTGCTGTAGGCGATGATGACGACCTGCACGCCGGTCGGCCGGTCCGGGTAGTGGTAGCCCGGATCGTGGCGACGCAGGATGAGTTCGACGGCCCCGCCGATCTGGCGCGCGTCGTCGTCTATCGAACGGTTCTGGTCGCGGAAGCGGATGTAGTACGGCTCGATGCCCAGTCCGTTGTTCTGCGCGAGAGCCTGTTTGAACGAAGTCAGACCGGCGCCGAGCGTGTTCTGCCAGTCCTTCTGAAAGTTGCAGTCGGCGTCCTGCGCGTCGGCGCCGTTATGACCGTGCACGAAGAGAACGGGCAGCCCGCCTTGAGGCGACGAATTAACGTCGAAGCGCGTGTTGTCGGCCAGATAGATTTCGGGCGGCGCGTCGGGGTCGGACGGGGCACCGCCGGCGGGACACACTTCGGTAATCTGTGAGGACGCCGTCACACCCAACGCCAGTAGCGCGAGGCACGTCGCGGCCAGCCGCCGCAGTCCGGATAGTCTTCGCATCGTAAGCCCCCTCTCGAAGAATCCGCCCCCCGTTTCCGCGTGTGAGGAGCGTCGGCGAATCAAGGATGTTCGACCGTGTCGAAGCGGAGGCCGCTTGAGCCTTCGCCGCGGCCGTGCCGTAGACGGTGAAGCAGGAGCCCGGACGCGGCTCGCCGCCTTCGTCGAGGGGCGGGCCGGCGCGGGTAGGAAGGGCTGAACGGGTTGTGCATGACCGTCGTGAGGTCACGCCGCGCGATGCGAGGCCGCGCCGTTACGTGTTAAAAACGGAGAGCGAGGATTCGGGGAACGAGATATGAAATCAACCCTATGAAGAGGCTGGAAAGTAAGTCAAAATTCCATCCTTGTCAACGATTTTTTCTGAACCGTGTTGCCCGCGCGAACTTCGCGCGGGCAACACGGGCGCGAAGATGAGGTGGCTCGGAAATATCAACGTCTTTATCCCGATGACGATACGGGAATATAATATCCGGCGTTACCGGACTGCCCGGAAACTTAGAACCGAATGCCGGACGGGGCGTCCCGAACATACGGCGGCGGGCGGACGGAAAGGGAGTCTCATGACAAACGGCGGCAGGGGAATGCGGGCCATCAACGTCGCTGCGCTTCTCTTCACACTACTTCTGGTGACGGCCGCGGTCAAAGGCCAGCCGGGCCGGCCGGGCTCCGCCGACGAGCACTTCGCCGAGGGCTTCAGGCTGCAACAGGCGGGCGAGCACGCGAAGGCTCTGGAGGCTTACCGCGCGGCGCTGAAGCTCGACCCGAAGCACATCGGCGCGCAGATCAACTCCGGCATCATGTACATGATGCTCGGCAAGTACGAGGAGGCCGCCGCCGCCTTCAAAGAGGCCGCCGCCGCCAGGCCGCAGGAGGCGCTCCTGCGTTTCTACCTGGGCCAGGCTTACATGGCGACGGGGCGCAAAACGTCCGCCGTCGAAGCCTTCAACGAAGCCCTGCGGCTCGACCCCAGGATGGTCGAGGCGCACCAGCTCCTCGGCGCGGTCTACGGCGAGCTGGGCCGGCACGAGGAGGCCGTGCGCGTCCTGACGCAGGCGATCCGCCTGCGCGAGTCGGACCCGGCGCTCCACTTTCAGTTGGGAGAGCTGTACCTCAAGGCCGGGCTGACGGCCGGGGCCATCGACGCCTTCGAGCGCGCGTCGGCGCTGAAGCCTGATTTCCCGTACGCGCGTCAGGGCCTCGGGGTCGCTTACGAACGCGCCGGCCGTCTGGAGGAGTCGGCCGCGGCCTTCAGGGAGGCGGTCAGGCTCAACCCGCAGGACGCGACCTCGCAATTCAACCTCGGCCTCGCCGCGCAGAAACTCGGCCGGCACGAAGAGGCCGTGGAAGCCTTCTCACGCGCCGTCGCCCTCAGGCCCGACTTCGGCGAAGCGTACCGCTGGCTGGGCGAGTCCTACGAGCACAAGGGTGATTTCGACAAGGCTGCGGAGGCGCTCAAACAGGCCGTGCGCTATAAGCCGGAAGACCCCTCGGCCCTCTCCGCGCTCGGGCACGCGTACCTCTCGGCCAACAGGTACGAGGAGGCGCTCGACCCCTTCCGCCGCGCGGCGCGGCTGAGGCCCAACGACCCGGAGTCCCTCTACGTGCTCGGCAACACCTACATGATGGCGGGCCGGTACGACGAGGCCGTCGCCGCCTTCGACGAGGCGCTGCGCGCCAAGCCCGACCACGCCTTGTCACAGGAGCGCCGACAGGTGGCGACGGCGCGCAAGCACCTCGCCCCGCAGTTGGAGGGCTACAGGCAGGAGGCGGCCGCACGCCCGAAGAGTGCGGAGGCCCGCGCGAACCTCGCACACGCCTTCTACGCGCTGGGCAGGTACGCGGAGGCGGAGGCGGAGTTCCGGGCCGCCGTCGCCCTCGACCCCGACAACCCGGATTACTACAACCGGCTGGCCATCAACTACTCGGAGTGGGGGAAGCTGGAGAAGTCGGTCGAGCCTTACAGGCGCGCGGCCGAACTCAAGCCCCACCACGTGCTCTATTACAGCCTCGGCGGCGTCTACCAGAAGCTGGGGCGGCTCGACGAGGCGTTGGAGGCGTACCGGAAGGCGCTTGAGCTGAAGCCGACCTTCACCCACGCCCTCTACGAACAGGGGTCGATCTACTTCAGGCAGGGGAACTACCCGGGCGCCATAGAGAGTCTCAGGAAGGTTTTACAGTCCGAACCGACCCACGTTTACGCCCTCCACGGGCTCGGCATGGCCTACGTCACGACGGGCGACAAGACCGCCGCCATGCAGCAGTACCACATCCTGAAAGACCTGAACGCCGACGTGGCCGCGGACCTCCTGCGCTCGATTATGAGATGAGGGGAGGGCGGCGCTGACGGGACGGGTTGTTGGGGGGGCACAAAACACATATGATGCGGCCTCCCGACCTTGTGACCCCGGGGGTGCTTTCGGATGCCGCCGCACGGCGTAGTCTTCCTCTTCGACGTGGACAACACCCTGCTCGACAACGACAGGGTGACCGCAGACCTCCGCCGCTACCTGGAGCGCGAGGTCGGGCGCGAGCGCAGCGACCGCTACTGGGAGATTTTCGAAGGGCTGCGCGCCGAACTCGGCTACGCAGACTACCTCGGCGCCTTGCAGCGCTACCGCGTCGAGTGCCCGTACGACTCGCACCTGCTCGCGGTCTCGACCTACCTCGTCAACTACCCCTTCGCCAACCGGCTCTTCCCGAACTCGCTCGACGTGATAGAGCACTGCCGACGGTGGGGGCCGGCCGTCATCCTCTCGGACGGCGACGTGGTCTTCCAGCCGCGCAAGGTCGAGCGCTCCGGGCTCTTCGAGGCCGTCGGGGGCAACATCCTCATCTACATCCACAAGGAGCTGGAGCTGGCCGACGTGGAGCGCCGCTACCCGGCCGAGCATTACGTGATGGTGGACGACAAGCTCCGCATCCTGACGGCGCTGAAGAAGATTTGGGGCGGGCGGGTCACGACCGTCTTCCCGCGCCAGGGCCATTACGCGCTCGACGCGGCTGAGACTTCGAAGTACCCGCCGGCCGACGTCACCGTCGAGCGCATCGGCGACCTGCTCGGTTTCGACCTGCCGTCTTTGCGTAAGGCCGCGTCGGGAATCGCCTGACGCGCGGGGGCGGCGTCACGAGTCGGCCGGCACTTCGCGCAGGCGGCGCACGGGCGAGAAGAAGAGGCGGAGGAAGGGGAGCACGAGTCCGCACACGCCGACGGCCAACGTCTGCCTGACGCCGATCCGCTCGGCCAGCGCGCCGGCCAGGAGCGCGCCGAGGCAGGCGCAGAGCAGGTTGACGTAACGGAAGCTCGCGTTCATACGACCCTGCAAGCGGTGCGGCGTGACGGCCTGTCTCAGGCTCACGAAGTTGATGCCGTGTAACTGTATCCCGCAGGCCGTCACGAAATGCGCGGCCGCCAGCATCGACACCGCCGCCGCCTGCGGGCCGCGCGCGAGCGGCACGAGACTCAACCCCGCGAGCGTCAGGAGCGTCGCGTAAGTCATCACGCGCCCCGGCCCGAACCGCCGCGCCGCGCGCGGGGCGAGGAGCGCGCCGACGAAGAAGCCCGGCCCCAGCGCGGCGTAGACGACGCCGAGCGGCGCCGGCTCGACGCCGAGTTCGCGCACGGCGTAGATGACCAGGAGCGTGTAGATGACGTTGGCGAACAGGAAGTGCAGGGCAATCGCCTCGGCGAGCGGGCGCAGGACGCCGTGGCCGTAGACGAAGCGCAGGCCCTCTCCGATCTCCGCCCACACGCCCTTCCTTCCGGACGTCTCCGCGTCGTGCGCCGGCTCGGGCGCGCGGATGAGCGCGGTGCAGGCGGCCGAGAGGACGAACGAGGCCGCGTCGAAGAGGACGACGAAGGGCGCGCTCAAGACCTGCACGAGCACGCCGGCCAGGCCAGGCCCCGCGACGGAGATGGCCGCGCTGCTCGCCTGCAACTGGCTGTTCGCGCGCACGAGCTGTTCGCGCCGCACGAGCGCGGGCAGGTAGGCCATGAGCGCCACCTCCGAGCAGATAGAGATGGCGCCCGCGAGGAATTGCACCACGTACAACTGCCCCATGCCGAGCACGCCGAGGAAGAAGGCCGCGGGGATCGTGGCGGCGAGCAGCGCGGAGCCGAGGTCGGAGGCGATGATGACGGGGCGGCGCCGCACGCGGTCGGCGACGACGCCCGCGAAGGGGCCGACGAGGAAAGAGGCGGCCGTCCCCGTGGCGCGCAGCCACCCCATCTCCGCGGTGTCGGCGTGGAGGATGAGCACGGCCGTCAGAGGGTACGCGAGCGAGGAGACCTGCGTGCCGAGGAAAGAGACGTTCATCCCCAGCCAGAGCTTGACGAAGTCCGCGTTCCGCCAGAGCCCCCCCGGCGTCACACGCGAATCCGCGCCTGCGTCTTCGGCCTTCGTGTCCATCAAGAGACCGAACGCCCGCGGGCGCGGCCGTGTTCCTGCGAGCGGACTCGGCGGCGGCCGCCGCGAACTAATTTCACGCCCTCATTTCCCGATTATGGGATGCGACTCTCCGGCAGCGGACACGTCGCAGGCCCCCTCCGGGCCGAACCACCCGAATCAATAGCCAACTCCCGGCCTTTCCGAGCTTATCGGAACTGGTACGTGAATTGTAACGTCCCGGGCGCGGACGCGTGCCGGCGGCCGTGTGAGGACTGCCCGATTAAGAAGAAGACAGACGAGAAGAGATTCGGATGGCGTTGAGATTGAGAACGCTCGCGCGCAGGGTGCGGCAGTGGCGGCAGCGGCTCTCGGTCGTGCGCACGGGCTTCTACGTCGAGCTGGCCCTCTGCGCGGCCGCCCTCGCCTTCCTCCTGACGGGCGGCCGCGCAAGGTGGCTCGAAAGCCTCTGGTCACACGCCGACGCGGCGGCGGCCGTGCTGTGCGTCGTGCTCTTCGGGCTCTTGCACGCCTTCCTGACGCGGCGGGTCGTGCCGCTCGTCAGGCGTCGCTTCTCGCCGCTCCCGTATGACGAGCGGCGCATACTCTTCGACCTCAGCCAGGAGACGCGTACGGCCGGCGGCATCGACGAACTCTACGGCTCCGTCGCGCGGAGGATCGCGGAGTCGCTCGGGGCCGACGA
Organism: Pyrinomonadaceae bacterium; assembly: GCA_036389235.1. Taxonomy (GTDB): domain Bacteria; phylum Acidobacteriota; class Blastocatellia; order Pyrinomonadales; family Pyrinomonadaceae; genus QHXN01. The sequence continues at coordinate 25,992 of DASVQJ010000094.1, forward strand.
CGTGTCGATCTTCGTGCGCGAAGAGGTGAGCGGCGACTACCTCTGCCGCATCTCCTCCACGCAGGCCGGCGGGGAGTGGGCGGAGCCCGCGCGCGAGGTGAAGCTGGCGCGCGACGCCTTCGTCGTGAAGCGGCTGCAAAGCCTCTCCGGCCCCCTCGTGGTCGAGTCGCAGGAGTTCGACGCGTGGTCGCGCGCGTTGGCCGCCGCGCCGCCGGGGCGCCGCGCGGCGCGCGAGCGCGAGCGCGAGGCGTTGCAGCGCGTGAGGGCGCACCTGCTGGTTCAGGTCAGGACGAGGGAGCTGATGGTCGGCATCCTCTCGCTCGGGAAGCGCCGGGGGCAGTTCCGCTACGCGGCCGGCGACAAAGAGGTTCTGATGTCGGTCGCGGCGCAGTTGGCCCTCGTCATCGAGAACTCGCGGCTCGCCGAGCGGCTGGTGGCCGAAGAGCGCCTGCTGCGCGAGCTGGCGCTGGCCGCAGAGGTGCAGCGGCGCCTGCTGCCGGAGCACCCGCCGGAGTCGGTCGCGGTGGAGCTGTCGGGCTTCTGTCAGCCCGCGCGCGGGGTCGGGGGCGACTACTACGACTTCATGTCCTTCGACAACCAACAGCTCGGCATCGCCATCGCCGACGTGGCGGGGAAGGGGATGGCGGCGGCGCTGCTGATGTCCACGATGCAGGCCACACTGCGCAGCCTTTCGGCGGGGAGTAACCTCCTGCCGCAGACGGGCCGCACGCTGGCCGACATGGTGGCGACGCTCAACGGGCTGCTCTGGAGTTCGACGGGCGGCCTCAACTACGTGACCTTCTTCTACGCGCAGTTCGACCAGGCCACGCGGCGGCTCTCCTACGTCAACGCCGGGCACAACCCGCCGCTCTTCTTCCGCGCCGGCCAGTCGGACGGCTTCCGGCAGCTCAGCTCGGGCGGGACGGTCGTCGGCGTCTTCGAGCACTGCGCCTACGAGCAGGAGACCGTCGAGATGCGGCCCGGAGACCTGCTTTTGGCCTACACCGACGGGCTGTCGGAGGCGCTCAGCGTGGGCGGCGAGGAGTTCGGGGAGGCGAGAATCAGGGAGGCGCTGGCCGAGACGGTGGGGCTCTCGGTGGACGAGATACGCGACGAGCTCGTGCGGCGCGTGTCGGAGTGGTCTGCGGGCGCCCCGCAGCACGACGACCTCACCTTCGTCGTGATGAAGGTGAAGTGACCCGCCGGCTCTGAATTGCACACCTCTTCAGCCGAAGCTCATATGGCGTGAGCTTTCAACACGGAGACGCGGAGACACAGAGACACGGCTTGAAGTTATAAGTCTTCAAGCCGTGTCTCCGTGTCTCCGCGTCTAACGCCTCTCGGCCACTCGCAACGCCGGGAGCCTTCGCAGGGCGTCAGTCCGCGGTCATTGGCCGAACCTCTTGCGGTACTCGTCGGAGGAGATGAACGCCTTGACCATCTCGGCGCGGATGTAGTCGCCGTTGAAGTCGTTCAGCTTTCCGAGCCAGAAGGCGTACCCGCCCGCGTCCGGGTCGCGGCGCAGGTAACCGAAGTACTGCATCAGCACGAACGCGCGGCGGAACTCGGCCTGCCCGAACTCCTCGGACTCGGCCGCGATGCGCAAGACCTGCGCGCGCGTCAGAATCCCCGAGTCGAGCCCCGCGCGCAGCACGTCGCCCCTGAAGAGCGTCGGCGATAGCTGCGCGCGAATCTCGCCGTCCGGGTTGTTCTGCGTGTGCACGTCCACGTAGAGCTGGCCGTTGACGAGGTAACTCCTCTGCTCTTGCGTCAGCACCAGACGGAAGTCTGTGAACTCGCCGTCGGGCAGCGTGATGAGCGCGGGCGCGTTGGTGTTGGCGGCGGCAGGCCCGTGGAGGTGCACGCCCGTCACCGTGCTCGACAGGTGGTTCAAGGACAGGCTGATGCTCACGTCGCTGCTGCCGCCGACGGGGCTGCGCTTCAGGATGATGAGTCCGTCGGCGTCCGAGTTGGTCGGCGGCACCACCTGCGCCGCGGTGAGGCGCGAGATGTGAAGGTTGCCGACCGTCGGCGAGAGGCCGGCGTTGCCGAGCAGTGCGCCGACGAAGTCCGCGTTCGACAGGCCGTCGTACAGACTCCTGAACGCGGGCCGCGTGACGAACTCGTCGAAGAAGACGCGCTTGTTGGCTTCGAGCTGCGCCTCGGCCCCGGGCGCGCCGAAGACGTAGCCCCTCTGGAGCGCCTGCGAGTCGCGCTCGAAGGGGCGGTAGAGGACGGGCACCCCCGCGTCGGAGCCCTGGGCCGTGGGGCCGAAGGCCGCCTTGTGCGTCAGGTACGTGAGCACGCCCGTCCGCTGGAACTCGATGGAGAGGAAGAAGGCGGCCGAGACGTTGATGCGCTTGACCTCGCGGCACTGCGCGTCCGCGCCGCAAGACTCGATCTCGCCCTGCCAGAAGGCGAAGCCCGAAGGGTCGGGCTCGCGGTTGAGGAAGTCGTGGTAGTGCTGGCGCACGAAGAAGTCGGAGCGGTCGATGGGGTTGTCGGGCGAGGTGACCGCGTCGTTATCGACGACCGTCAGGGTCGCGGTGCCGGTCCCGACCAGAACCGCGCTGACGAAGCCCCTGAAGTCCAGCACCGCGCCGCCGGTCGGGTTCGAGAGGGCGAGGTTGACGGTCTCGTCCGCCTCGTGGAAGGCGTCGTCGGTGAGCAGCACGGTGAAGCTCTTCTCCGTCTCGCCGGGCGCGAAGCGGAGCGTGCCGAGGGCGGTCGTGTAGTCGCTGCGCTCCGAGGCCGTGCCGTCGGACGTGGCGTAATCGACTGTCAGCTCGCCCGTGCTGACGCCGGAGCGGACGACCTTCACCTCGAAGGCGTGCGCGCCCTCGGCGGCGCTGTAGCTCGCGGCGTCGAATCGAAGGGCGGGCGTGTCGTTGTCGATGATCGTGACCTGTATCTGCCCGTTCGTGAGCGTCGCGTTGACGGGGTTGGTCAGGCTGACGAAGAAGGTCTCGTTCGGCGGCTCGGCGAGCGTGTCGCCGTTGATGACGACGGCGACCTCTTTGGATACCTCGCCGGGGGCGAAGACGAGGTCGAGCGACAAGGGCTGGTAGTCCGCCCCGGCGGTGGCCGTCCCGTCCGCGGTCTGGAAGTGGACGCTGACCGTCCGGCCCGTGGCCGCCGACAGGCCGACGGTGTAGTGGGCGAGGCTCGTGCCGGAGAGTTCCTCCCCGAGGGCGGAGACGAAGGAGGTGAAGGTGACGGTGGGCGTCGTGGTGCCGTCCACGATGTTCATCACGGCGCGGTTGCGCGTGCCGACCGCCTCGGGCGTCGTCGTGCTGAAGAGGACGAGGCCGACAGTCTCGTCCGGCTCGACGACGCCGTCGTTGAAGACGGGCACGGCGAAGGTCTTGGTCGTCTCGCCGTCGGCGAAGGTGATCGTGCCCGTGACGGCGGTGTAGTCCGTCCCGGCGGTGGCCGTCCCCGCGGTCGTGGCGTAGCTGACGGTGAGCGTGCCGGTGCTCCCGCCGACGCGGTTGACTCTGACGGGGGCGTCGCCGATGTCCTCGATGAAGTTGTAGGTGGGCGGGACGGCGGCGAACTCGACGCTGCCGGCCGCGCCCGCCGCGGAGCACGGCGAGAACTCGGAGGTGTCGCGCGGCGCCGAGGCGCGGCTCGCCGTCGCCGTGATGACGCGGCCGGCGGGGAGCGCCTGCGGGAAGTTGACGTTGAAGGACGCGTTGCCGCTCGCGTCCGTCATGAAGCCCCCGCTGGCGAAGAAGCGCGCGCCCTCGCCGAAGCCCGAGGAGTCGCAGCCGGTGTTGCTGAAGAAGTCGATGGAGAAGACCGTGTCGGGCGTGCTGTTGAGCGTGCCCCGGATGTTGGTCGTCCCGCCGCCCGAAGTGAAGGAGGTGATGAGGGGGTAGTTCTGCCCGTTGTTGGCGCCCCCGTCCGCGTCCCCCTCGTCGTTCTCGCTGAAGCCGTCGTTGTTGACGTCGATGCCGAGCCCGCCGTTCGAGAAGATGTTGTTGCGGCGGATGGTGTTCCCCGTGCCCGGCGGGAGGACGGCGACGCCGTGCCCGCCGTTGTAGGCGATGGTGTTCGGCGGCGCGCTCGGCCCCTGCTGCTGCACGAAGTTGTCGCGGGCGAAGTCGCTGATCCGGACGCCGTCGCGCGCGTTGCCCAGGGGGCGCGTGCCCGAGGCGTCCGTGCCGATGAAGTTGCCGGCGATCTGGTTGTTGCGCGAGAAGTCGCCGGTGAGCAGCACCCCGCTCGCGTCGTTGCCGGAGATGACGTTGGCGGCCGCGGCCTCCGCGCCGCCGACGGTGTTGCTCGCCCCGAAGTTGATCCAGACGCCGACGAAGTGGTTCCCGAGCGCGGCGGTGCCGGCGGCGTCCGTGCCGATGTAGTTGCCCTGCACCGTGTTGTTCGCCGTCGAGATGTTGGGCTGGAGCATGACGCCGGCCTGCCCGTTGCCCGAGATGACGTTGCGCGCGCCCGCGGCCGTGCCGCCGACGACGTTCGCGGTGGTGTTGATGAGGACGCCGTGGCTCCCGTTACCCAGCTTCGCCGCGCCGGCCGCGTCGGTGCCGATGTAGTTACCCTGAATCCGCGTCGCGCCCGCGCTCCCGAACACGTTGAGCCCGAAGCCGCCGTTGCCGGAGATGACGTTGCGCGCCGCGGGCGACGTGCCCCCGACGACGTTCGCGTTGCCGAGGGACGTGGTGGAGTTGATCGAGATGCCGTTGGCGTTGGGCGCCGCGGAAGTCCCCGCGGCGTTCGTGCCGATGAAGTTCCCCTCGACCAGGTTCTCGCCGGCCACCGTCAAAGAGATGCCCGCGCCCGAGAAGCGATTGATGACCAGCCCGCGCACGACGCAACGGCCGGCGCTGATGCTCAGGCCGTTGAGGAGGAGCCCACCCGGCGAGCCCGCGCTCGCGCCCGACAGTTCGACGAGCAGCACCGCGTTGTCGCCTTCGGCGAGCGTGTTCGGCGAAGCGCCGGGCTGCGTGTAGCCGTCGATGACCGTCAGGTCGGTGACGGTCGGGAGCGCCGTCGCGGGGGCGATGGTGCGGACGCCCGAGCCGGGGATTTGAAAGGCAATCGTGTCGGCGCCCGACGTCGCGTTGGCCTGCTGGATGGCGGCGCGCAGCGTGCAGTTGCCGGCCCCGTCGTTGCAGACCCCGTCGCCCGTGTTGCTGTCCGCGCCGTCGCCCGTGGAGTTGACGGTGAAGGTGGACGCGGCGTGTGCCGTGGTCTGAAGGCTTCCGAGGAAGCCGTGCGGCAGTTGCGTCAGACCCAACAGCCCGAGCAGTCCGACGAAGACGGCCAGAGGGGAAGGGCGTCGAGAGTTACTTCTGAGGGCGCTGGTGCGGGGCATTGAACTCCTCCATCCAAGTCAAAGGTTTCTCGGGGAGTAGATGTTGACGCGGTGTGTCGGGAACCGGCCGTTGATTACGCGACAAGGGTGACATGGCCGCGGCCGTCAGCGCGCTTGTGTGCGGAATGTTAAATGGGAAAAGGGATTACGTACGTCAGTGATAGGCGTCACTCGCCGGCCTCGGGAGGGGAGCTAAGGCCGCCCACTCGTATCGAAAGTATTCCCGACGCGAGCAGAGAGGGATTATACGGGTGAAAGGTTGTGTGTCAAACGATAAGCTTCCCGGGATGCGGAGTCCGATAATGAAGGTTATGTCGCATGTGATACTAAGTGCCACAAATAAAACTACTCAAGCGCCGCCGCCGGTGGTAGAATCTCTTCGGCATGAATTACCAACTCCACCCCGAGAAGCTCTCGCGCCTCTCCGCACACCTGGAAGAACTCTTCTCTCAGGTCTCGGGCATCACCGCGGGGCACCTTCCGCCGGACCTCGCCGACGAGATCGCCGGCACCGCCGGGGAGATCATGGTGGAGTTGGCGAACCAGCGCGGCGACGAGTTGGCCAGGGGCGTGATAGAGGACGCGCGGCGGCTGCGTGAGGTCGTGCGGAGCCTGCGCCCGGAGGCCGCGCCGGCCGCGGAGGCCGGGCGCGCCCTCGTCTCCGACCTGGAACTCTTCATCCGCGAAGACAGGCGCGCCGCCTGAGAGAATCCCCGTCGCAGAGCCATGACACCGCAGCCCGACCTCTTCGGCGCAGACACGCACGGGCCTGCGCCGAACCTCCCGGAGGGCTTACGCTTCCGCCCGGAATTGATCGCCCCGGCCGATGAAGACGCGCTGCTCGCGCGCGTGCGCGGACTGCCCTTCAGGGAGTTCGAGTTCCACGGCTACACCGGCAGGCGCCGCGTGGTCTCCTTCGGCTGGCACTACGACTTCACCGGGCGCCGGCTCCGGAAGGCTGACGACATCCCGGACTATCTCCTCCCGCTCCGCGAGGTCGCCGCCGCGTTCGGGGGCCTTGAGCCGGAAGAGTTTCAGCACGTGCTCGTCATCGAGTACGGCCCGGGCGCGGGCATCGGGTGGCACCGCGACAAGGCGGTCTTCGGGGATGTCGTCGGCGTCTCTCTACTCTCGCCGTGCGACTTACGTTTCAGGCGGGCGGCGGGCGGGAAGAGTTGGGAAAGGGCGAAGGTGAGGGCCGAGCCGCGCTCGGCCTACCTTCTGAGCGGGCCGGCGCGTGCGGAGTGGGAGCACAGCATCCTGCGTGTGGACGCGCTCCGCTACTCGATCACCTTCCGCAACCTGCGCGAAGGCTGAGCGCCCCCGTCACTCGCTCCGCAGGGCGATCAACGGGTCCACTTTCGCGGCGCGGCGCGCGGGCACGAATGAGGCTAACAGCCCCACGGCGATAATCACGCCCGAGACGCTGCCGAAGGTTAAGAAGTCGGTCGCCGTCACCCCGTAGAGCAGGCTCGCCATCAGTCGCGTCAGGGCGTACGCCCCGGCCATGCCGACGCCCACCCCGAGCAACGTCAAAGCCAGCCCTTGTCCGAGCACCAGCCGCAGCACGTCCAAAGTCCTCGCCCCGAGCGCGATGCGTATGCCGAGCTCACGCCTGCGCAGCATGACCGAGTAGTTCATCACGCCGTAGACGCCCACCGCCGCCAGCACCAGCGCGAGCCCCGCGAATGTAATCAGCAGCGTCATGTTGAAGCGGCGCCCCGAGAGCGACTCCGTCAGCACCTGCTCCATCGTCCGCACCCTCCTCAACGCCTGCTCCTTGTCCACCGCGTACACGGCCTTTGAGGCGGGTTGGATGAAGCCCTGCGGGTCGTCGGCGGTGCGCGCGACGAAGGTTATCCAGGGCCGCGGCGCCTGTCGGAACGGCAGGTACATGGTCGCGGCCGCGTCGTCGTCCAGCCCGTTCGACTTCACGTCCCCCACCACGCCGACGACCTCGCGCGGCCCCTGCTTGAGGTGGAACGACGCCGTCAGCCGCTGCCCCAGAGGGTTCTGCCCCGGCCAGAAGCGGCGCGCCATGGCCTCGCTGATGATGACGACCTGGGGCGCGCCCTCCCGGTCGCGGTCTTCGAACGGGCGCCCCTGCCGCAGGGGGATGCCCATCGCGCGGAAGTAGTCCGGGCTGACGTAGCGCGTCTGCGCCAAAGGCTGCTCCGAGACGGGGGGCGCGGGGCGGCCTTCGACGGTGAAGGGCTGTCTCGACCCGCCCCCGGTCAGGGGGAGGGTGGTGGTCGAGCCCACGGCGACGACGCCCGGCAGGGCGGCCAACTGTTCCAGCACGCGGTCGTGAAAGGCCAGTTGCTGTTGGGGCTCGGCGTACCTCGTGGGGGGCAGGCCGACGCTCATCGTCAAAGTGTCGGCGGTGTCGAACCCCGGGTCGACGTTTTGAAGCTTCCAGAAGCTGCGGATCATGAGCCCGGCCCCGACCAAAAGGATCAGCGACAGGGCCACTTCGCAGACGACGAGGGCCTTGCGCGTGCGCTGCCTGACGGAGCCGCCGCCGCCCCGCCCCGAGCCCTGTTTCAGGGTCTCGCTGATCTCGTGCTTCGAGAACTGTAAGGCGGGGGCGACCCCCGCCAGCACGCCCGCGACGAGCGAGACCAGCAGGGTGAAGCCGAGCGCCCAGGAGTCCACACTGACCTCGCCCGAGTTGGGCAGGCTGCCGGCACTCAGCCGCACGAGGAGCGGCCCTCCCCAGCCGGCGAGCAGGAGGCCGAGCAGCCCCCCGATGGCGGCGAGCAGGACGCTCTCACACAACAACTGCCTCACGATGCGGCCGCGCGTGGCGCCGAGCGCGATGCGGAGGGCGATCTCCTTCCGGCGGTTCGCCCCCCTCGCCAGCATCAGGTTGGCCACGTTCGCGCAGGCGATCAGCAGCACGAACCCCACGGCGCTGAAGAGCACCAGCAGCGCCGGGCGGACGTCGCCCACCATGTCCTCTTTGAGCGGAATGACGACCGCGCCCCAGCCCTTGTTGGCCTCCGGGTACTGCTGTTCGAGCCTGCTTGAGATCGTGCTCATCTCGGCCTGCGCCTGCGCCAGAGAGGCGTCCCGCTTCAGCCGTGCGATGACAAGGTAGTCGTGAATCGCCCTGGTCTGCCTCTCCTCACCGTCCCACGCCAGCGGCACCCACAGCTCCGCACCCGCTGGGAACTCGAACCCGGCCGGCATGATTCCGACGACGGTGTAACTGCGGCTGTTGAGATTCACCGTCCGGCCGATCAGATTCGGGTCGGCGCCGAAGGCGCGCTGCCACAACCCGTGGCCGAGCACGACCGCCTGTTCGCGCCCCGGCTGCTCCTCTTCCGGGAAGAATGTGCGCCCCTTGTTTACCTGCGTGCGTAAGACCGAGAAGAAGTCGGAGGAGACGGCCGCGCCCGTGACCGGCACGGGGTCGGCGCCGGCGCTCAGGCTGAGGCCGGCGTACTGGTAGATGGCCATCTGCTCGAAGGCGCGGCTCTGCTCCTTCCAGTCGAGGTAGTTCCCCGGCGAGACGCTGAACCTGTCCGCGCCCGGGAAGCTCTCCTGCGGCGGGGTGTGCCAGACGGCCACGATGCGCTCGGGCTCGGGGTAAGGGAGGGGCCGGAGCAGTATGCTGTTGACGACGCCGAAGATGGCGGTGTTGGCGCCGATCCCGAGCGCGAGCGAGAGCACGGCCACGACGGTGAAAGCCGGGCTCTTGACCAGCGTGCGCACGCCGTAGCGCATGTCCTGCCAAACCGTCCCTAAAAAATGTCCCACTCTGACCTCCCTCACACTCTCTTTAACCTGATCCACCCCGCCCAGCTCTATCAGCGCCGAGCGCCGCGCCTCTTGAGGCTTGAGCCCTGCCGCGACCTTGGCCTCGACCAGCATCTCCAGATACGCCTCCAACTCCTCGTCGAGGTCCCGTTCGACACGCTCGCGTTGGAGCAGGTTGCGCCGGAGGCTGTCCAGGCGTGGGATGAGCGGCATCGTTGCTATTCTCTAAGTGGCTTTGAGGGCGCTCGTGATGGCCACGGAGATGCGCCGCCAGTCCTCGGTCTCGGCCTCAAGCTGACTCAGCCCGGCCTTGGTGAGCCGGTAGTACTTGGCCCGCCGGTTGTTCTCCGACTCGCCCCAGGATGCTTCCAGCCACCCCGCCTCTTCCATCCGGTGCAGGGCCGGGAAGAGGGAGCCCGGTTTAACGATGAAGGCCCCCCTCGTGATCTGTTCGATGCGGCCCGAGACGCCCAGCCCGTGCAGCGGGCCGAGCGCCAGCGCCTTCAAGACCAGCAGGTCGAGCGTCCCCTGTAAAAGGTCGATTCTCTTTCCAGCCACGGCAGCCTCCTATAGATAATCTGTAGGAGATAAATAAATCTTCTCGTATAGAATGTCAATAGGAGCGACCCCCTCTGAATACGGCGGAGGGGCCATAAGGTTCCGTCGAATCACGGGCCACCCTTGCTTAATGAATGGAGTCAGGGGCAGGTCGGCGGGATCGACTCGGTGAGAACCGCGCTTGCTGTGCCGGATGTGCGGATGGCTCGGTATAGGGGAGTGGTTATCGGACTCGTGGCGTGTAGTCGATGTGGCCCGATTCAATGAACAGCTCGCTGCCCGCGGGCGAGTCGAAAGGCACAAGTCACACCTCGCACGCGCTCACGTGTTGGCGACGCCGAGATTTGCCAGTTGCCGCGCGACAATTTTGAGCAGCATGGCTTGTGAGCTGTGCAGGAAGAAGTGATCGCCGGGCAGCATGTGAAGCGAGAAGGTGCCGCTCGTCATCTCGCGCCAGGGGGCCAACTGCTCGCGCGCCACCTCCTCGTCCTCCAGCCCGCCGACGGCCGTGAGCCCGCACCCGAGCGGCGGCCCCTCCGAATATCTGTAGGTCTGGACGGCGGCGAAGTCGGCCCTGAGCAGGGGCAGCATGAGGCGTAGCAGCTCCTCGTGTTCGAGCACCTCGGCCGGCGTCCCTTTGAGGCGGCGGAGTTCCTCGACGAACTCCGGCTCCGGGAGGTCGTAGGTGATGTCGGGCGGGTAGTCCAACTGCGGGGCGCCGCAGCCCGAGACGAAGAGGTGTAAAGGCTCGGGCCGCCCCTCTTCTCGCAGCCGCCGCGCCAGCTCGTAGCCGACCAAGGCGCCCATGCTGTGCCCGTAGAAGGCGAAGGGAACGTTCATGTAAGGAAGCAGGGCCGGCGCGGCGGCGGCGACTAACTCCCCGATACTTGTGAACGGCCGCTCCGCCAAGCGGGTGCCCCTCCCCGGCGGCTGCACTGCACAGACCTGCACGCCTTCGGGCAAGAGCCGCGGCCACTGATGGAAGATGTTGGCCGCGCCGCCCGCGTAAGGGAAACAGAAGAGCCTTAGGTGCGCGCGCGGCGTTGACCCGTACGAGACGAGCCAGGGAGTGACGGGGCCTTTCTTCTGCATGGGCTGAAACCGGTAGAGAGGCTAGGTTCGGCCCTCTTCCATCTTCTTGCGCAGGCTCAGGGGGCGCATGTCCGTCCAGACCTCCTCGATGTAGGCGAGGCACTCCTGCTTCGTCCCCTGCTTGCCGGCGTCCGTCCACCCGAGCGCGTTCTCGCGGTCGGCGGGCCAGATCG
>DASVQJ010000095.1:0-7350 GCA_036389235.1 Pyrinomonadaceae bacterium
CCGCCCCCCCCCCCCCCTTCTCTTTTTGTTTATGTAGACGGGTCGGCTACTGTTGGAGGTCGAGGGCCACGAGGCGCAGCTCACTCGTGTAGTGTGCGCCCCGGCTGTCGGGCAGCCAGGTCTGGTCGGCGGTGGGAAGCATCTCGGAGATCGTCATCGTCGGCGAGTCGTCAAGCGCGGCCGCGCGGCGGACCAGCTTGGCGAAGATGTTGACGTAGGTCGGGCTGTCGAAGTCGATGAAGAGCGGCTTGACTTCGTTCTTCGCCTTGACGAAGACGAAGCGCGGCATGCCGTGGTGGAGAGCCCAACGCCGCGCCGCCACGAACCGCTCGGCCTCATCCTTCTCGGCGGCGAAACTCATCTCGGCGGCCGAGAGCACCCAGGTCTCCCTGTGGACGACGAGCCGGTCGATGGTGACGCGCGGCGTGTGCGCGTCGGGCTTGATCAGCTTCATCGCGTTCATCACGAGGCCCGTCAGCGCGCCGCCGATGAACTCGACGACGTCGAACTGCCGGCGGCCGTCGCGCGTGCGGACCTGGAGGCCGTCCGGCCCGCGCTCGACCGTCAGCTCGCCGATGGACAGCGAGCGCGCCCGCGGCACGTCCGAAGGCCCGAGGTTGAACTCCAGAAAGAGGTCGTGGGGCGAGACGAGCGCGAGCGTGGTGCGCGCCGTGACCCCCGTCTGGTCTTTGGGGATGACGGGGTGGACGACCGGGTCGGGCAGGTCGCGTGCGCGCGCGTCGAACAACTCGCCCGGCGACGGGTGCTGTGCCACGAATATCCAGTTGGAGACGGTGATGCCGGCCGTGTGCATCTCGCCGAGCACGAGCCGGTAGTCGCCGCGGCGCACGGCCTCCGCGCTCTCGGCGGCAATCATCACGTCGGGGCTGTTGTAGCGCGCGCCCTTCCAACCGGCGCGCGGCGCGCCGAAAGCCGCGCCGACGCGCTCGCGCAGCTCCTCGCTCGTGTAGTCCGCGCGCCGCTGCCCGGGTTTGAGGTCGAGGATGGCCGCCCAGCGCTCCTGCAAGGTCGGCAACACTTCGAGCGCGAGACTCTGCGACTCCTCAAGCACGATGCCCCGCACGCGCTGCCACACGCTCGTCGCCGCGACCACGGGCGAGCCCGTACGGGCCGCCAGCTCCTCGTAGACCTCGTCGAAGGTCTTGCGGTAGAGCAGGGCCGTCTCGTGCGTGAACCAGCGGGCGGTCGTCAGCAGGAGCGAGAGCGGGCGGCCGAGGCTTTCGAGGAAGTCCGGCCCCAACTCCACGTCGATGTCGCGGCGGCAGTCCTCGTAGACCAGCGTCCGCGCCGCGTACATCCTGCCGTCGGCGCGCTTGGCGTCCGCCCCGGTCAGGCGCTTGAAAGTCGCCTCCAGACGGCCGAGCGCGTCGTCAAGCCGGTCGGGGTCGCCGGCCGCCGCGCGCACGGCTTCGCGCGCCGCCTCCATCTCGCCCAGCGCGTCGAGGAACGGGCGCCGCAGCCGCTCCTCTTCGACGCGCGCGCAGAACTCCTTCAGGCTCTCCTCGACGTTGAGCCTGAACGGGCACGGCACGGCGAGGTCGAGCAGCACGATCTTCTGTTCCCTTAGCGCGGAGAGGAAGAGGTAGACCTCCTCGGCGGTTTCGATTTGGATGCCGGGGACGGCTATGACCTCCGCCGCGATCTCTTTGGCGGTCCGCACGCCGTCGCAACGGCTGAGGACGGCCGCCTGCTCGGGCGTGACGGCGGCCGGCGGCCCCTGCGGCAGGAGCAGCGAAGTCCCTTCGAGGTAGAGGTACGGCGCGAGGCGCGGCCTTATCCAGGGGATGACGGCGTCGCGGTCGAAGTACTTATCGACGAGGGCGTCGATGCACCACGCCTCGAAGCGCACGTTGCGCTCGGCGAGCAGGCCGTCGCCCGCCCTGACGCGCAGCGCCTCGCCCTCGTCGGTCAGCCTCGCCCAGCCGACGGGGCCGAAGAAGCCGATGGTGTCGTTCTTGACGCAGTACCGCTGGAGGTAGTTGGCGATCAGCTCCTCGTGCTGGCGCTGCCTGGAATCGCGCGACGGCCCGCCGGAGGGCGCTTGCAGCATTCGCCTGACGGCGGTGCGGTAGGCGTCGTGGTTCTGCCAGATCAGCGCCTCGCGGAAGCGCTTCGAGCCGGCGATCTCCCTGAGCGGCCCGGCGAGGCTCGCCGTCGCGGAGCCGTACTCGGCGCGGTAGTCCGCGCGCGCGCGTTCGAGTGCGGAGCGGGCGGCGTTGTACCCCTCAAGCGACGCTCGCGCCGGCGTGTCGGGCAGCACGGCCGGCGACGGCTTCCCTTTCTGGAGGCGCCTGACGATCTTGTCGAGTCGCGCGGCCGACTCCGCGTCGGCCGCGCGCTCCGCGTCTGCGCGCAACGCCGTAATCGCTTCGCTGCGCGTCCGCCGCACCTCCTCCTCGGCGCGCAGCAGTTCGTCGGCCGCGGCGGCGCACGCGGGGGCCGAGAGCTTGAGCACGTCGGCGACCGGGAAGCCCGACCCGCGCAGCGCCACCGAGCGCCACAGCGCCCAGTTACCGCCGGGGAGCCCTATGAGGTGTTCGGGCAGACTCGTCTCCGCACGGTCGGGCGCGGCCGGCGCACGCGCTTCGGCCGTGAGCGCGCGGGCGGGGGCCGCATCCTCTGTCGGTTTCGCCGTCATGTCGATTCGGGTCGCGGAGGGCCGGGCGTGAGACGGAAGGGGCGCGGCCGCCGCCGGCGCCCCCGCCTCGTTGGCGGGGGGCGCCGACGACGAACTGCGCGGTGCTACTTCGGCAGCTCGTCGGGGAATGATTCGAGCGAGCAGTCCCCCTTGATGGTGCCGTTGGGGTGGCGCAGGCGGACGATCTCCCTGATGGAGACGTTGCCCTGCCCGCGTGCCCGCGTCTCCCTGATGAAGTCGGTCGTGACGCCGTGCGTCCGGAGGCAGGCGAAGTTCTCGGCGGTCAGGCCCTTGTAGCCGAATGACTCGATCTGCCTGACGAAGTCGGCGGTCACGCCGTTCGCGGCCAGCGCGATGACCTGCGCGTGCGAGAGGTGGTTGAGGCCGGCCTCTTCGAGCTGCTTGCGGAAGGGCGGCGCGACGTTGAGCACGCGCATCGTGATGATCTGTTCGAGCGTCGGGCGCTGGGCGCTCGACAGCAGCACCTCGCGGACGTAGTCGGCGCCGGCCGCGTGACGCCGCAGGGCGATCACTTCGTCGAGCGCCGGCCGCGTGTAGCCGAGGGCTTCGAGCTCGCGGATGAACTCGACGCGCACGGCGAAGAGCGCCATGTCGTTGAGCTGCTTGACGGTCGGGGTCTCGTAGCCCATCGCCTCAAGCTCGCGCACGAGGTCGGAGTTGGCGCCCTGATGCGCCAACTGCGTGAGCTTTTCGACCGTGAGCGGGCCGCCGGCGCGGGCCTTGAGCGAGTCGATCAGTTCGAGGTTGATGTCGCGCACGGCGAGCATGAGCTGCCCCTCGGGGGTCACGTCGCCGAGCCCCTGCTCCTTGAGCCGCGCGGCGAAGGCGGGGTCGGGGGCGAAGGCGAAGCGGCCGGAGCCCCGGCCGTCCGAGCAACTGCCGTCGAAGCTGAAGGTGCCGGCGTCGCGCCGGAGCCGGAACTCGACGGGCACGTCCCGCCGCGTGACCTGCTCCCTGGTGAGGCCCTGTAGGCGTCCGAGCGAGACGCGGAAGTGCCGGTTGTCCTCACCGCTCGCGCCGCCGGGCCGGCTGAGGGTCACCTGCGCGACGTCGGAGTCGGGCGGGAGCTTCATCGTCCACCCGCCCGACAGCGGGCCCTGCGCGCCCGCCGAGGGGCCGGTTAAACTCGTCAACGTGAGCATGGCAATCACCCTCCAATTCCTCTTCAAGTGGGTCATGAGTCCGTGTATGGCGGAATGCGTCATCCCGCCCGTCTGCCTGCCTGCGTTCATCCCTCACCTCCTTGACCGTGTGAAAGGGCCGCCTGAGACGGCCGTACGAAGCGCTGCCGGTGAAGCTCGCGCGAGACTGCCTGGAGCAACTGGGGGCGTAGGTTGTTGAGAAAGAAGTGGCCGTCGTCGAACATCTGCATCGCGAAGGACGACGCCGTCTGCTCGCGCCACGCCTCGATGGCTTCGCGCCCGACGTCCTCGTCGTGGGCGCCGCCGAAGGCCGTGACGGGGCAGTCGAGCGGCGGCTCCGGCACGTACTCGTAGGTCTGGATGAGGGCGAAGTCGGCGCGCAGCATCGGGAGCATCAGCCGCATCAGCTCCTCGTGTTCCAGCACCTCGGGCGGCGTGCCGTTGAGCCCGCGCACCTCCTCGATCAGCTCGTCGTCCGGGAGCAGGTAGGTGTGCTTCGGGGGCGCGGTCGTCTGCGGGGCGCGGCGCCCCGAGACGAAGAGGTGGGACGGCGCCGGGCCGCCCGCGCGCCGCAGGAGGCGGGCCAGCTCGAAGGCGATGACCGCGCCCATGCTGTGGCCGAAGAGGGCGAACGGCCGGTCGAAGTACGGCCGCAGCTCCCGGCCGAGCTCTGCGACGAGCGGCCCCATCCGCGTGTGGGGCGGCGTCCGCAGGTGCGCGCCGCGGCCGGGCAGTTGCACCGCGCACACCTCCACGTCCGGCGGCAGCCCGTCGGGCCACTGGCGGTAGATGACGGTCGAGCCGCCGGCGTAGGGGAAGCAGAAGAGGCGCAGGGCCGCCTCCGGCTTCGGCTTCGGGCGTGTGACCCACGGTGTCGTCGCGCTGGCTCTGTTCATGGCGTTGCCTCGTCTCGGGCCGGCCTCCCCCCCGCCCTACTCGTAGCGGAGCGCGACGAGCGGGTCAACCTTCGTCGCCTGCCGCGCCGGGAAGTAGGTCGAGAACAGGGCCACGACCGCCAGCAGGAGCGCCGTCAGCCCGAAGGTCGCGAGGTCGTACTCGCTGACCCCGTAGAGGAGGCTGGAGATGTAGCGCGTCACGCCGAAGGCCGCGGCCAGCCCGGCCAGCACGCCGAACAGCGTGAGCAGCATCCCCTGCTTGAGCACCATCACCAGGATGTTGCCGGGCCGCGCGCCCAGCGCCATCCGGACGCCGATCTCGTGGGTGCGCTGGGTGACGCTGTAGGACATGACGCTGTAGATGCCGACGGCCGCCAGGGCGAGCGCCAGCGCCGCGAAGAGGCCGATGAGGTACATCGAGAAGCGGTTGATGAAGACCGACTCGTCGACCACCTGCTCCATCGGCTTGATGTTGAAGACGGGCTGGTCCTTGTCCACGGCGAGCACCTGCGCGCGCGCCGGCTCGGCGAGCGCCCGCGGGTCGGCGGCCGTGCGGATGACGAACGTCATCCCGCGCTCCGGGTTCTGGAGCAGCGGGACGTAGACCTCCGGGGTCGCCCCCGCGTCCACGCTCGAATGGCGCACGTCGCCGACGACGCCGACGATCTCCAGCCACGGCGGCGGCTGCCCGCCGCCCCCCATGCGCCGCAGACGCTTGCCGACGGGGTCTTCGCCCTGGAAGTAGCGGCGGGCCATCGCCTCGTTGATGACGGCGACGCCGGGCGCCTTCTCGTCGTCGCGCTCCGCGTAGAGGCGCCCCTTCGTGAGCGGGATGCCGAGCGCGGGGAAGTAGTCGGGGGTCGTGATGCGCATTCCCGCCCCGACGTTATCCTGCCCGGCCGGCTGCGGCCGGCCCTCGATCTCGAAGACCCGCGAGCGGTTGCCCCCGCCGAGCGGGAGGTGGCTCGTCGCCCCGACCGCCTGCGCGCCGGGCAGCGCCCGCAGCTTCTCGAGCGCCTGCTTGTAGAAGTTGGCGACCTGCGCGTCGGTCGCGTACCGCGACTGGAGCAGCGAGGTCTGCATCGTCAGCACGTGCTGCGGCTTGAAGCCCGTGTCCACCTGGAGCAGGCGCAGGAAGCTCTTGATCATCAGGCCGGCGCCGATCAGCAGCACGAGCGACATGGCGACCTCGACGACCACGAAGAGCGAGCGCAGCCGGCGCCCCTTCGTCGAGCCGGCGCCGCTGCCGCGCCCGCTCTCCTTGAGCGTCTCGCCGAGCCTCGGGTCGGAGGTCTGGAGCGCCGGCGCGAGCCCGAAGACGATGCCCGTGACGACGGAGATGAGCAGGGTGAAGAGGAGCACCGTGGCGTCGATGCCGATCTCGCCCGAGCGCGGCAGCGGGTTGGACCCGGTCGGCGGGATGCTCACGACGAGGAGCTTGACGAGCCACCACGCCAGCAGCAGCCCGAGCGCGCCGCCGAGCAGGCTCAGGAGGACGCTCTCGGTCAGCAGTTGCCGCACGATGCGCGCGCGCCCGGCCCCGAGCGCGGCGCGCACCGCCATCTCCTTCCGGCGCGTCGTGGCGCGGGCCAGCAGGATGCTCGCCACGTTCACGCACGCGATCAGGAGGACGAAGACGACGGCGCCGAGCAGCACGAGCAGCGCCCGCCGCGTCCCGCCCGTGATGCTCTCGTGGAGGGTGACGATCCTGACGGGGGGCGAGTTGTTCGTCTGCGGGTAGAGCTGCGCGAGCTGGCGCGAGATGACGTTCATCTCCTCCTGCGCCTGGGCGAGCGAGGCGCCGGGCTTGAGCCGCGCCGCGACGATGAGGTTGCCCGGCGCGCGGCGGGCCGCCTCCTGCGGCGCGAAGGCCAGCGGCGCCCAGAGGTCGGCCGGGCGGTAGAACTCGAAGTCGGGCGGCATGACGCCGACCACCGTGTAGCTCTCCGCGTTGACGTTGATGGAGCGGCCGACGACACCGGCGTCGCCGCCGAAGCGCCGCTGCCAGAGGCCGTGGCTCAAGACGACGACCTTGTCCCGGCCCGGGTCGGCCTCCTCGCGCAGGAAGCCGCGGCCGACGGCCGGCCTCACCCCGAGCACGGGGAAGAGGTCGGGGTCTACGAGGAACGCCTGATACCGCTCGGGCTGGCCGTCGCCGCTCAGGTTGGCGCTCCAGAAGGAGAGGGCCGCCATGCCCTTGAAGGTGGTGGCCTGCGCCTTCCAGTCGAGGTAGTTGGCCGGGGCCGCCTCGCTCCGCGCGTAGCCGAGCAGCACCAGCTCGTCGGGCCGCTCGTAGGGCAGCGGGCGGATGACGACGGCGTTGACGAGGCTGAAGATGGCCGTGTTGGCGCCGATGCCGAGCGCGAGCGCGATGACGGCGGCGGCCGTCACGAGCGGGCTGCGGCGCAGCACGCGCAGGCCGTAACGCAGGTCGTACAGTAGAGATTCCATCAACTCACCTCCGCGGCCGCTCACGCGCCCGGCGCCGCGTCCTCTTCCATCTTCTTGCGCAGGCTCAGGGGGCGCATGTCCGTCCAGACCTCCTCGATGTAGGCGAGGCACTCCTGCTTCGTCCCCTGCTTGCCGGCGTCCGTCCACCCGAGCGCGTTCTCGCGGTCGGCGGGCCAGATCG
>DASVQJ010000096.1:0-10255 GCA_036389235.1 Pyrinomonadaceae bacterium
CGCGCGAGCGCTTCGACGCGCGCCGCCCCGACCTCGCCGACGAACTTGAGCGTGACGTGGAGGCTCGACGGCCGCGCCCAGCTCGCCCTCACGCCGGGGAACTCTCGCCGCAGCCGCGCGACGTGCGAAGCCGCGGCCTCGCGCACCTCTTCGGGCAGCTCGACCGCGCAGAAGACGCGCAGGCTCTCATCCTCGCTCACGATTATTTCGGCTCAAGCGTCTGCGCCGGTCGCGCGGAGCGCGCGACGGCCGCGGCGGTGAAGGGGAAGACGCGCGGGGCGGCGGCGCGCCAGTCCGCGAGCTGGTCGGCCCAGTGCGGGCTGCGCGGGTCGCCCGAGACGCCGAGCGCGATCCCCTGCCGCGTCTTGTCCCAGTCGGAGGCGTCTGCGATGAGGCGCATCGAGACCGAGCCGCCGACGTTCGGCGCGGCGAAGAGCCCGCCGCCGCCCCTCTGCGGGAACGGCTCGATCTGGAACGTCTTCCCGACCAGGGGCACGCCCGCCAGCGGGTGCGGGAAGTTGACGGGCAGGCGCGCGCCCCACGTCCACTTCGTCTCGTCGGCGCCCAGGCTCTTCGTCAGAGACTCGCGCGTCTCGCGGTGCGCGGCGTCGAGCAGCTCCGCGTATGACGCGAACTCTTTGGGCAGCCACTCGCGCGGGCGTTCCTGTATGACGCGGTCGAAGAAGATGGCGCTGGCGGGCCAGCGGTACTCTTTGGCTAAGTCCGGGCCGAGCGCCCCGGCGAGTATCTTCGTGCGGAAGGCGCCGGCCATCTCGACGGCGAGGCGCGGCGCGCGCGCGTCCGGCTCAAGCTGCCCGTCCCAGGACTCGAAGAGCTTCAAGGTCTCGCGCCACTTCTCGTCCTTCGCGCCGAGCCCCGCCTCGCGCGCGACCTTCGCGACCTCGCGCGCGAACGTCGCGCCGGAGATGGTGTAGGCGTCGCCCTGCACGGCGCGGAAGTCTTCGGCGGTCAGCTTCTGTTTGGCCGCGAGCAGGTCGTAGATGCGGCGCGCGCGCGTGGGCGGCGCCCAGACGTGCGTGAGGAAGTGCGGGTAGTCGCGGCCGACGACGCGGCTGTTGGCCGTGACGATGATGCCGGAGGGCGGGTCGAGGACGTGCGGCAGCTCCGCGTGCGGGATGAAGCCCTTCCACTCGCCCTCGTCCTTCGTGCCGTCGTAGGGCACGCTCCCGTCGCCGCTCGAACGGACGGGGATGAGCCCCGCGCCGTAGTAGCCGATGTGGCCTTCGACGTCCGCGTAGACGAAGTTCTGCGTCGAGCCGCCGTACTCCCTGAGCGCCTCCCCGAACTCCTTCCAGTTGCGCGCGCGGTTCAGCTTGTAGAAGGCCGTGAACTCCGTGGCCGTGGGCGAGAGCGCCGTCCAGCGCAGGGCGTACGCGTCCGCGCCCTTCCTGAGCACGACCGGGCCGTGGCGCGTGACGGTCACCTCGTGCGGGACGACCTCGGTCTCCGTCCCCAGCATCGACTTGCGGACTTTGATCTCTTCGCGGCGCACCTCCGCGTCGCGCCAGCCCGCGGGCGTCCGGTATTTGAGGGGGTTCTGCGGGTCGAACGTCTCGCGGTAAACGTCCTGCACGTCAGGCCCGAGGTTCGTCACGCCCCACGCGACCCGCTCGTTGTGGCCGATGATGACGCCGGGGCCGCCGGCCGCCGTGACGCCCGCCACGCGCAGCCCCGGCGCGCTCAGGTGAATCATGTACCAGATGGACGGCGCAGAGGCGGGCAGGTGCGGGTCGTTGGCGAGCAGGGGCTTGCCCGAAGCCGTGCGCTTGCCGCTGACGACCCAGTTGTTGCTCGCCGCGAGGTCTTCGGCGTTGAGCCCGAGCCGCGCGCGCGTGCGCTCCAAAGTCTGCCGGACGGAGGAGAGTTCCGACAGCAGCTCTTTCATGTCCGTCCGGCGGGGGAGTGCGGAGGTGCGTTTCGCGGGCGTCGTACTCTTCCCGTCGGTCTTGTCCGCGCCGACGACGAGCACGTCGAGCGGCGAGGCTTCGGGGAAGAGCGCGGCGGCCTTGTCGGCCGGGAGGTTGGCGAAGGCGGCGCGCGCGACGTCCAGCGTCCAGGTCGTCGAGAGGGCCTCGGCGAAGTTCTTGCCGACGGCCGCGGAGTCGGCCGGCGTCCAGTGGCGCGGGCGGTAGCCGAGGAGCTGGAACTCCGGGGGGAGGCTCTTGTCGTCGAGCGAGTCGATGTAGGCGTTGACGCCGGCCGCGTACGCCTCCATCACGGCGCGCGAGGTCGGGTCGGCCCGCGCGGCGCTGGCCTCGGCCACCTGCGCGAAGCCGTAGTTGCGCCGCCGCCTGTCCTCTTCGAGCGCCGCCTTCCCGAATATCTCGGACAGCTCGCCGCGCGCCGTGCGGCGGAACAGGTCCATCTGAAACAGGCGGTCGCTCGCCGTCACGTACCCCTGCGCGAAGTAGAGGTCTGACTCGTCCTCCGCCTCCAGGTAGGCGATGCCGCGCCCGTCGCGCCTCACCTTCACGCCCTTCTTCAGGCCCGCCAGCCGCACGACCGCAGGCCCGGCCTGCGGCGCGGCCGTCTGCGCCGGGGCGAGAGGCGTGAAAGACGTTAAGAGGAAAGAGAGGTAGAGGGCGAGACGTGCGACGAGGCTGACTGCTTTCATCGGGTGAAACCTCAAGGCGGATGGTGTCAAAGGCACCGGCATCTTAACACGGGGGAGAGTGATAAGTGATGAGAGGAGAACATGCCCGCCTGCCCTTTCTCATCACTTATCACTCATCACTTATCACTATGAGCCGCGGCTCGGTCATCTCCTCCATCGCGTAGCGGATGCCTTCGCGGCCGGCGCCGGAGAGCTTGACGCCGCCGTAGGGCATGTTATCGACGCGGAAGGCGGGCGAGTCGTTGACGATGACGCCGCCGAAGTCGAGCGCGCGGAAGGCGCGCAGCGCCCGCGCGGTCTCGCGCGTGAAGACGCCGGCTTGCAGGCCGTAGCGCGTGTTGTTCGCCTCGGCTATCGCCTCCTCGAAGTCGCCGAAGGTCTGGAGCGTGGCGACGGGCGCGAAGACCTCTTCGGAGCAGACGCGCATCTCGGCGTGTACGTCCGTCAACACGGTCGCTTCGAGCAGAGAGCCCTCGCGCCGTCCGCCGCACAGGAGGCGCGCGCCCGCGCCGACGGCCTCGTTGACCCACGCCTCGGCGCGGCGCGCGGCCGCCTCGTCGATCATGTTGGAAAGCTCGGTGGCCTCGTCTAACGGGTCGCCGGAGCGTAGAGACCTGGCGGTGTTCACGAAGCGGTCGGTGAACTCTTCCGCGACGCGTTCGTGCAGGAGCACGCGCTGGGCGGAGATGCAGACCTGGCCGGCGTATGCGAAGGCGGAGGCGGCGGTGCGCTCGGCGGCCGCGCGCACGTCGGCCGTCTCGTCGACGATGACGGGCGCGTTGCCGCCGAGTTCGAGCGCGACGGGCTTGCGCGCGGCGCGGCGGCGCAGGAGCCAGCCGACCTCCGCGCTCCCCGTGAAAGAGACCATCCCGACGCGCCCGTCTTCGAGCACGGCGTCGATGGTCTCGACCTCCATCGGGACGACCTGCAAGGCGGCGCGCGGCAGGCCCGATTCGAGGAAGACCTCGCCGAGCAGGAGCGAGGTGAGCGGCGTGCGCGGGCTCGGCTTGACGACGATGGCGTTGCGCGAGGCGAGCGCGGGCGCGACCTTGTGCGCGACGAGGTTGAGCGGGAAGTTGAAGGGCGTGATGCCGAAGACGACGCCGCGCGGGAAGCGCTCCGTCCAGCCCGTCCGCCCCGCGCCGGTGGACTGCCCGTCGAGCGGGACGACCTCGCCCGCGAAGCGGCGCGCCTCCTCGGAGGCGTAGGTGAAGGTCATCACGCCGCGCCCGACCTCCGCGCGCGCCGTCTTGATGGGCTTGCCGGATTCGAGCGCGATGGTGCGCGCGAACTCTTCCGCGCGCGCGCGGATGCCGTCCGCGATGGCGCGCAGGGACTCTGCGACGCGGTGGCGCGGCAGCTCGCGCATCTCGGCGGCGGCGCCGGCCGCCGCGGCCAGAGCCTCTTCCACCTCCGCCTCGGACGCGACCGCGAAGTTCGCTACAAGCTCAGAGTTGTAAGGCGAGCGCACCTCGCGCGTGCTTGCCGTCGCGCGCCACTCGCCGCCGAGAAGTAAAGGTTTATCAGTCATCGCCCGGTGACAGATGTTAGCACGCGCGCGGCGCCCTCAGTCAGCGGCGGCGAGTCGCCTCTGCTCCTCGCCCGCCCACTCGCAGAGCGTCTTCACGTCGGAGGGCGACAGCCGCGCGCCGCGGTGGACGAGCGTGTAGGAGTCGAGCGGCATGAAGCCCGACCTGGCCGTCGTGCAGATGTCTTGCAGAAGGTTGTCGGCGCGGCGGCGGTCGTACTCGCCCCACCGAGAGAAGTTCAGGTGGCGCCGCCCGTGGTTGACGTGGTCAACGACGAACCAGGAGGCCGGCGCCACGTTCGAGTACCAGGGCCAGTCCGTCCTGTTCGAGTGGCAGTCCATGCACGAGCGCTTCAGCACGCCCGCGACCTCGGGCGGCACGCGCGCGTGCTCTTCGAGCGAACGGCCCGCGGCGCCCGGCGGGTTGACGCGCTCGGGGCGGACGAACTGCACCCCTGCGAAGAGCAGCAGGACCAGCGCCGCGGCGGCCTTCAAGACTTTACGCATGGCTCGACCTCCGCGCGAATCCTTTGAGCCCCGCGACGGCGACGATGGCGACGACCCCGAGCCCGAAGTAGAGCCCGAGCGCGCGATTCACACGCCCGGCGTTGCGCTCGTACACGTCGGCCGTATCGACCTCGGCCGCGGCGGCCTGCGGCGAAGTCGGGCGGGCCGCGACGTCCTCCTTCAACCCGACGGTCGCAAGAATCTTCAGCGTCCCGTCGGGGGAAAGCTCGCGGACGCGCGGGCCGCCGTAGACGTTCGGCGGCGTGAAGCCGACTTCGAGGATGAGGACTCTGCCGTCGCCCGCCGCGGCGACGCCCGACGGAGACCAGGGGGCCTCGGCGCGCGCGACGCGCGTGACCTTCCCGTCGGCCGCGACCTTCAACACGCGA
Organism: Pyrinomonadaceae bacterium; assembly: GCA_036389235.1. Taxonomy (GTDB): domain Bacteria; phylum Acidobacteriota; class Blastocatellia; order Pyrinomonadales; family Pyrinomonadaceae; genus QHXN01. Next base: position 5,060 of record DASVQJ010000096.1, read on the forward strand.
CGCCGGCCGTAGTCGGCGACGTAGACGTTCCCGCCCGCATCGACGGCCAGCCCCATCAGCCCGCCGTACCCGGTCTGTGTGTCGTCGGGGAGTCGTTCTTCGAGCCCCCGCGCCAGCGTGCGCACGTCCCCGTCCAAACCGACGCGGCGCAAGGCCCCGGCGTCGGTCACGTAGAGCGAGCCGTCTACGCCGAAGGCCATACCGCCTATGGCCCGAAACCGCGCCCGCGTGCCGCGCCCGTCGGCGTGTCCGTAGGCGCCCCCGGCGAGCGTCAACACCTCGCCGCGGGGCGTGCGCTTCAGGATGAGCGTCTCGCGGTTGGCGTGCCTGTCCTGCTCGACGAAGTAGGTGTTGCCCTCCGCGTCGTGCCAGATGGAGGCGCCGCGCGGCGGGTCTGCGGTGGGCGCGACGAGGTACGTCTCCTCGCGCCCGTCGTGCGTGCGCCGCCAGACGGCCTCGATCCACTTTTGCGTGGAAGGCTCGTAGGTGACGTCGGCGCCGTAGAGGTTGCCCGCCTTGTCGATTGACAGCTCGTGGACGTGTCGCCCACGCACGGCCGGCCGGAAGACCGTGAGCCGCCCGCCCGCGTCGAGCCGCCAGACGGTTTCGAGGTCGCTGAAGAGGACGCGACGCTGCGCGTCCAACACGATGCCTGTCGGCGGGTGCGCCCACGCCCCCGCGGGCAGCAGTGCGACCAGCACGAGTGCGACGCCATAAAGTAAACGGACGGTTCGCGTCATCTCTTCCCCCATTCCGGAACATGTTCAGGCAACACTTCGCCGAGCCCGCCGAAGGCGGTCAATAATTTGACCGCCCTCAAAGGCTTTCACGCGTCACGCCTTGTTGGTGAAAGTTAAGCCGTCAGGTGTTCTCTAGCCTGATGTCGCGCGCGCAGACGAGCACGCCGTCGGCGCCGCGCTCCGTCGAGACGATGGGTGAGAACGCGCCGAGGCCCGCGTATCGCGCGCGCATCTCGGCGGTGACGAGTCGGTCGTCCTCGAACCAGTAGGAGGGAATCCAGCGTTGGGCGTAGCCGGCGCCGTACAGCTCCGTGTGAATGTGCGAGGGGTTGTTCGTGCCCGGGTAGGGCGCGGGGCGGATGGTGCGGAACTCGTAACGGCCGCCCCCGTCCGTCTTCATCCAACCCTTGAGCCGCGGCCGCGGCTCCCTGCCGTCGCCGTCGTGTTCGGAATAGAGGCCGCGCGCGTCTGTGTGGTAGACGTGAATCGTCACGCCCTCGACGGGCGTCCGGCCGTCGGCGGCGAAGACGCGGCCTGTGACGACGAGCGGCGTCCCCGGCTCGCCCTCTTTGACGAGCAGGGCCTTCCAGGAGAGTGACTCCGGCCCGCCAACGGTCGAAGGGGTGCGCGCGAGCCCCCCGCCGCAGCCCGGGGCCGACGCGCCGAGACCGAGCGCGGGCAGGCCGACGACGAACGTCCCGACGCCACGCATGAACGAGCGCCGGTCGAAGAGGTTGAACGAACGTTCCGACATATAAGCCTCCTCCACTTCTAACGCCACAGCCCGCGCCACGCGCGGCGGACGGCCGGCGTGCTCTCGCCGAGCCAGTTGCCTTCGAGGTCTGCTTTCCACGCGTCGAGCATCGCGCGGTCGAGCCCCTCTATCCCGTCGCGCGTCACGCCTTCGGGCGGCGGCGCGAGGGCCGCGAGCCGCTCGTAGACGCGCGCGCGGTCTTCGCGGCCGACGCGCGCGAGCAGGTGCCAGAGCGTCAGCGTGTCCTTCGCCCTCGCCCCCGCGAGCACCGCTGCGAGCGACGCGCGGTCGTTCTCGAAGTCGAGTCGGGCGAGCGACTCGACGAAGGCTTCGGGCGCGTCCTCGAAGAAGGGCGTGCCCGGCCCCGCGCCCGGCTGTGTCATGCAGGCGGCGCCCGCGGGCACAATCGACTCGCGCGTCTCCGCTTCGAGCGCGACGTAGCCCGAGGTGACGTGCAGCAGCCCGCGCCCGGCGTCGTCGACTTCGAGCGTGTAGGCGCAGCCGAGGTCGGCGGCGACGGCCGACGGCGTGTTGACGAAGAAGAGGCGGGGCGGCGCCCAGATGCGCGCGTGCAGCGTGCCGCGCTCAAGCTCAAGGCGGTGTTCGGTCAGGCGCGTCTCGACGAGGCGGACGCGGGTGTTCGGCTCGACCTCGACCTGGCCGATGTTGGCGACCGCGATCTCGGCGCGCGAGGTGGCGTCGGTCTCAAGCCACTCGCCGACGCGGAGCCGCCCGCGTTCGCCCATGCGGCCCGAAGCGACGCGCGGCGCCCCCTCGACGCGCGCCACCTCCCAACCGGGCCGCCGTGCGCGCAGGTAGAGCCACGCGCCGCCCGCGACCAGCGCGATCAAAAGGGTGGCGAAGGCGGCGTTCAAAGCGCGCCGGCGGGAGGGGAAGAGGGCCTGAAGCCAGGAGGCGCCCCGTCGTTCCCGGTTCGACTCTTTGGCGAGCGCGGCCTCGATGCCTTCCCAGAGGTGTTCGGGCGCCGCGACGGAGGGGAGCGATTCGGCGAGGCGTATGCCGAGCCTGACCTCTTCGAACTCCGAGCGGCACGCGGCGCAGGCGTCGAGGTGCGCGGCGACGCGCGCGGCCTCGCCGGCCGAAAGCTCGCCGTGGGCGAAAGCCGAGAGATGTCTCCTGTAATGCCTTGCGAACATCATCCCTCCCGCTCGTCCCGCACCAGCTCGCCGCGCAGGTGGCCGAGCCTGCGCGCGAGCGCCTTGTGCCCGCGGTTGAGCCGCGACGCCACCGTCCCCTTCGACAGGCCGAGCGCGCCCGCGATCTCCTCGTAGCTCATCTCCTCGAAATACTTCAAAAGCATCACCACCCTCAACTTCGGTTTGAGCGCGGCGACGGCGCTCTTGACGGAGTGCGCGACTTCGGCCCGCGCCACCCTGTCCTCCTGCGTCCTTCTCTCGCGCGGCTCGCTCAGCTCAAAGCCCTCCCCGAACTGCTGCACCCGGCGGCGCTTGCGCTGCTCGTCCACGCACGCGTTCGTCGTCAGGCGGTAGAGCCAGGTCGTGAACTCCGACTCGCCCTGGAACTGGCCGATGCGCGTGAAGAGCTTGAGAAAGACCTGCTGGGTCACGTCGGCGGCCGTCGCCTCGTCGCCGCCGAAGAAGTAGAGGGCGACGGAGTAGACCCGGTCTTTATGCCGCTCGAACAGGCGGCGAAAGGCGTCGCGGTCGCCCAGCTTACAGGCTTCGATGACCGCCTCGCCCCGCGCTTCCTCGCCCATCAAGACGACGCTCTCCATTCTTTCCTCCGCCCGAACTCTCGGCACAATAGACGCACGATGCCCGTATCTTCTTCCTTTTTTTTCGCGCTGTGAAGACAAACGGGTCGGAACCACCCGCGGTAGCGGGTGGGCCTGTGCGACACGGCACGCACGTTTAACCAAAACCCACCCACTACCGCGGGTGGTACTGTCACTTTTACGACGGGGGCGGGCTTCTTTGTTGACGTGCCGGAAGTGTGGCCTTTACAATCCGGCCGTCGTCTCAAGTTTCTTCGAGCCAGACCGTATAAGCAGACATGCCTTCTAATCTCTCGAAAGCCGCCCGGCTCTTCTGCGCGCTCGCGTTCGCGCTCGCGCTCTCGGCCGGGGCGCGCGCGCAGCAGCGCCCGCTCATCACGGAGGACGTGGACGTGTTGGAGCCGGGCTCGCTGCGGGTCGAGGTCGGCATCGACTTCATGCAGGACGCGAAGTTCCCGGCGTCGGGCCTGACGGGCGACCTGACGCGCGTCGGCGTCATCGGCGTCCACGTCGGGCTCTCGCCCAACGTCGAGTTCTCGGTCGAGGGCGTGGCGCAGAACTTTCTCAGCATCAACACCCGCGGCGCGTCTGCATTCCCGCTCGGCATCCCGGCGGGCGAGAACTCGACGAACGACACGGGCGACTTCCGGCTGGCGACGAAGATCAAGCTGCGCAACGAGACGCGGCGCGGGCCTTCCCTGGGCTTCAAGTTCGGGGTGGAGCTGCCGAACTCGAACGAGTCGCGCGGCATCGGCGTCAACCAGACGAACGCGTTCGGGATGGTCTTAGTGGGTAAGAAGTTCGGGCGCGAGGGTCGCCTGAACACGTTCGGCAACCTCGGCCTCGGCATCTACACCGCGCCGACGCGCCTCTTCACGCAGAACGACATGCTGCTCTACGGGCTGGGCGGCATCTTCCGCGTCAACAAGACCGTGAACCTCGCGGCGGAGGTCAACGGGCGCGCCAACACGCGCGGGGGCGCGGCGCCGCTCGGCACCGAGTCGCTCGGCGAGTTCCGCCTCGGACTCCAGGTCAAGGCCGCCGGCCTGCGCTTCGACGCCGCCGGCATCAAGGGCCTGACCGAGTTCAGCCCGCGCTCCGGCGTCACCTTCGGCGTCACCTACGACACGCCCTCCGTCTTCACGCCCGTCAAGTAGATAGTTAATGGCAGATAGCGAATGGGGGCCGCGCCCGCGTCGGGCTTACCGCCGGCGGGCGCGGCTTTTGTCTATTTACCATTAACCATTTACTATTCACCAACCCATGTACGAATGGCTGGCCGAACTCGTCCGTTGGCTGCACGACTTCATCAGCGAGGTGCCGATTTACGTCGCCGCGCCGGCGATGGTTTTGATCGGCGCGCTCGACTCCTCCCTGCTGAGCCTGCCCGAGATTAACGACTACCTCGTCGTCGCCCGCTGCTTCAGCGACCCGAAGTCGGTCTTCTACTTCCCGCTCTTCGCCGCCGCCGGCTCCGTCATCGGCTGCAACCTGCTCTACACCATCATGCGGCGCGGCGGGCAGGCCGTGATGCGGCGGCGCTTCAAGGCCGAGAACATCGCGAAGGTCGAGCGCGCCTACGCGCGCTTCGGGTTCCTCGCGCTGGCCGTGCCGGCGCTCTTGCCGCCGCCGATGCCCTTCAAGATTTTCGTGGCGACGGCGGGCGCGCTCGAATACCCGCGCTGGCGCTTCATGCTGACCGTGATGATCGCGCGCAGCCTGCGCTACGTCGTCGAGGGGACGCTCGCCGTCTTCTACGGCGAACGCGTGCTCGTCTTCATGCGCGTCAACGGCCTCGCCATCCTCAGCGTCGTCGCGGCGCTGCTCGTCGTCGGCGTCGGCGGCTACGTGCTGTTCAAGCGCGTCCGCGCGCCGCGCAGGACGGCGGTCGAGATCGCCGAGGAGTCGAAGAAGGCCGAAGGCTGAAGCCCGGAGGTTAAGAGGGG
>DASVQJ010000097.1:0-15788 GCA_036389235.1 Pyrinomonadaceae bacterium
GACGCTGCTCGCCGGGCTCAAGCAGCTCGTCGGCCCGCACGGGCGCGGCGGACTCTGGCTCGACTCGCTCTCGGCCATCGTCACGGTCTCGGACGACGGCGGCAGCTCGGGCCGCCTGCGCGAAGAGCTACAGATGCTCCCGCCCGGCGACATACGCAACTGCATGGTCGCGCTCTCCGAAGACTCGACGCTCATCTCGCGCCTCTTCCGCTACCGCTTCCCCGGCGACGGGCACCTCGGCGGTCACAGCTTCGGCAACCTATTCCTCGCCGCGCTCACCGCCGTCACCGGCGACTTCACCGAAGCCGTCCGCCTCTCTTCGGAAGTCCTCGCCAGCAAAGGCCGCATCTACCCGGCGACGCTGAACGACGTGCGACTCGTCGCCGAACTCGAGGACGGACGGTGCGTGCGCGGCGAGACGAACATCACGGCCTCGCGCTCGCAGATCCGCCGGCTCAGGCTTGAACCCGAGCACTGCCTGCCGCTCCCCGAGGCGCTCACGGCGCTGCGCTCGGCCGACGTGATCACGGTCGGCCCCGGCTCGCTCTACACGAGCATCCTGCCGAACCTGCTGGTCGCGCGCGTCGCCGAGTCGATAGGCGAGTCCGACGCCGTCAAGATTTTCGTCTGCAACCTGATGACGCAGCCGGGCGAGACCGACGGCTACACGGCCCGCCGCCACATCGAAGTGGTCAAGGCGTACGCGCCCGAGATCGGGTTCGACTTCGTGGTCGTCAACGACCGGCACATCAACCCCGGGCAGGCCGAGCGTTACGCCGCCGAGGGCGCGCGCCAGATAGGTCTCACAGACCACCTGCTCGAAGAGGAATTCGGCGGCGAGGCCGAGATCGTCCGCGCCGACCTGCTCGACGAGGGCGAGAAGGTGCGGCACAGCCCGGCCAAGCTCGCGCGCGTCCTCCTCGCCTGCTACGAGAAGGCGTGCGCGCGCTCCGCCGTTTCCGTCGCGCGCTGAAGCGAACCTATGGAGAGACAGACGCCACAACCCCCGCAGGCCCCGTCCGCGCCGCTCGACATCCTGATACTCGCGGCGGGCTTAGGCACGCGCATGCGCTCTTCGACCGCGAAGGTCTTGCACAAGCTCGGCGGGCGCCCGCTCATCGCGCACGTCTGCCGCACGGCGTCCGCGTTGGTGAAGGGCGAGCGGCCGGTCTACGTCGTCGTCGGCCACCAGGCCGAGGAGGTGAAGGAGGCCGTGCGCGCCGAGCTGGGCGACGGCGGCGCCGTCTTCGTCACGCAGACCGAGCAGCGCGGCACGGGCGACGCGGTCTTCGCCGCGCGCGACGCGTTGGGCGACGCGGGCTCCACGCTCCTCGTCCTCTCGGGCGACGTGCCGCTCGTGCGCGCGGAGACTCTGGGCTCGCTCGTACACCAGCACCGGACGCACAGGGGGCGCGGGGCGGCCTGCACGCTGATGGCCGTCCGGCTCGAAGACCCGACCGGCTACGGCCGCGTCATCCGCGACGAGGAGGGGCGCTTCCAGAAGATCGTCGAGCAGAAGGACGCCACCCCCGAGGAGCGCCAGATAGGCGAGATCAACGCCGGCATCTACTGCTTCGAGACGCGCCTGCTCTTCCCCGCCCTCGAACGCGTCAAGCCCGAGAACGCGCAGGGCGAGTTCTACCTGACGGACGTGCCCGCGATCCTGCGCGCCGACGGGGAGGACGTGAGCGTCTACGCCCACGCGGACGCGCGCGAGGTCTCCGGCATCAACACGCGCGTCGAGCTGTCCGAGTTCGAGCGCATCCTCAGGCTGCGCACGCTCCGCAGCCTGATGCTCAACTCGGGCGTCACCGTCATCGACCCGCAGCACACCTACGTCAGCCCCGACGCGCAGATCGGCCGCGACACCACGCTCCACCCGAACGTCCACGTCGAGGGGCGCACGGTCATCGGCGAGGGCTGCGAGGTGGGCCAGGGCTCGCGCATCATTGATTCTCGCGTCGGCAACGGCGTGACGGTCAAAGACCACTGCGTCATCGTCGATTCCGAAGTCGCTGACCACTGCGTCGTCGGCCCCTTCGCGCACCTGCGCATGAACGCGCGGGTGGAGGAGGGCGCCCACGTCGGCAACTTCGTCGAGATGAAGAAGTCGCGCCTGGGCTCGAAGTCGAAGGCGAACCACCTCACCTACCTCGGCGACGCCGACGTGGGCGAGCGCACCAACATCGGCGCCGGCACCATCACCTGCAACTACGACGGGAAGAACAAGCACCCGACCGTCATCGAGCACGACGTGAAGATCGGCTCGGACACGATGCTCGTCGCCCCCGTCCGCGTCGGCGCGCGCTCGGTGACCGGCGCGGGCTCGGTCGTCACCGAGGACGTGCCGCCCGACACCCTCGTCGCGGGCGTCCCCGCCAAAGTCAAGAAGAAGCTGCCCCGCGAAGCGGAACCGCCCGAGAATCAGGCTGCCGCGGAAGAAGAATTAACTGCCGTGAACCGTGAGCCGTAAGCCGCGACCGGAAAGAGCAGGCTTTTAGAACTGTCTTTCACCCGTCACGGCTTACGGCTCACGGTTCACGTCTTTTCACCGTACGAGTCTCTCGAAGGGAAAGCAATCTTATGTGTGGCATTGTCGGATACGTCGGAAACAAGCAGGTCGTCCCCGTCATCCTCGACGGGCTGAGGAAGCTCGAATACCGCGGCTACGACTCGGCCGGGATAGCGGTCGTGGACGAGGCGCACCACCTCGACATCCGCCGCGCCGAGGGTAAGCTGCGCAACCTCGAAGAGGCCATCCGGCTCAAGCCGCTCGACGGCACCTACGGCATCGGCCACACGCGCTGGGCCACGCACGGCCGGCCGACCGAGGAGAACGCGCACCCGCACCGCGACTGCACGGGCAGCGTCGTCGTCGTCCACAACGGCATCATCGAGAACTACATCCAGCTCAAAGACCGCCTGCGCAAGACCGACCACGTCTTCGTCACCGAGACCGACACCGAGATCGTCGCGCACCTCGTCGAGGAGTACCTGAAGGAGGACGACTCGTTCGAGAAGGCCGTCGGGCGCGCGGTGCGCGACCTGCGCGGCATCTTCGCGCTCTCCATCATCTCGACCGAGGAGCCCGACACCATCATCGCCGTCCGGCAGGGGCCGCCCGTCGTCATCGGCCTCGGCGACGGCGAATACTTCGTCGCCTCCGACGTGCCGCCGATTCTTCAGCACACGCGCGACGTGTTCTTCCTGGGCGACGGCGAGCTGGCCGTGCTGACGAAGGACTCCGTGCGCGTCACGGACTTCGAGGGCGACGCCGTCGAGCCGCACATCCAGCGCATCACCTGGGACCCGATCATGGCGGAGAAGGGCGGGTTCAAGCACTTCATGCTCAAGGAGATTTACGAGCAGCCCCGCGCGGTGCGCGACACCGTGCAGGGCCGCGTCTCCCTGGACACCGGCCGCGTCTACATGGACGAGATGGACATCACGCCCGCCGAGTTCAAGGCGTTCGACCGCGTGCTCGTCGCCGCCTGCGGCACCTCCTGGCACGCCGGGCTCGCGGGCAAGTACATGATCGAGCAGCTCGCGCGCGTGCCCGTCGAGGTGGACTACGCCTCCGAGTTCCGCTACCGCAACCCCGTCATGTCGGAGAAGACGCTGCTCGTCGTCATCTCACAATCCGGCGAGACGGCCGACACCATCGCGGCGCTCAGGGAGGCGAAGGAGCTCGGCTCGAAGGTCCTGGCCATCTGCAACGTCCAGGGCTCGATGATCACGCGCGAGTCGGACGGGACGATTCTGACGCACGCCGGGCCGGAGATCGGCGTCGCCTCGACGAAGGCTTTCACGTCGCAGATGATCGCGCTCTACCTCTTCGCGATGTACCTCGGTCAGTTGCGCGGCACGCTCTCCGACGACGAGTCGAGGCGCCACGCGCAGCAGTTGGCCGAGCTGCCCGTCAAGATCGAGCACCTGCTCTCGGAGTCGGACGAGCTGGAAGAGTTGGCGCGCGAGTTCCACCGCGCGACCGACTTCCTCTACCTCGGCCGCGGCATCAACTTCACGGTCGCGCTCGAAGGCGCGCTGAAGCTGAAGGAGATTTCCTACATCCACGCCGAAGGGTATCCGGCGGGCGAGATGAAGCACGGGCCGAACGCGCTCATCGACGAGCGCCTGCCCGTCGTCGTCGTCAACCCGCGCGAGGGGGGCGACCGCGCCTCCGAGCTGCGCTACGAGAAGACGCACTCGAACATCGTCGAGGTCAAGGCGCGCGAGGGCGTCGTCATCTCCGTGCTGACCGAGGGCGACGAGATGTCCTCGAAGGTCTCCGACCACGTCATCGAAATCCCGGAGTCCTCCGACCTGCTCTCGCCCATCCTCGCCATCATCCCGCTCCAGCTCCTCGCCTACCACATCGCCGTCCGCCGCGGCTGCGACGTGGACCAGCCGCGCAACCTCGCCAAGTCGGTCACGGTCGAGTGAGTCGTCGCGGGAGGCGCGCGCGAAAACGAGAGGCCCGGCGGAAGTCCGCCGGGCCTCTCCCGTTCCGCCCTGAGGGGCGCGCTCAGTCGCCCTCGGCCCTGACGTACTTGAGCGGCGAGTCGGCGAGCATCGGCTCAAGTTTCTCGCGCTGCTCCTGCGTGGATTTGACCATCCACTCCTCGGGGGCGAACGAGTACGCCTCCGCGTATGCCGCCTCCGCCTCCGCCTTCTGGCCCGTGCCGAGGTACGCCTCCGCCTTCGTGGCGACGACCCAGTATTTACTCTTCAGGTAGTCGCCCCTGGCGGTGTCGCTGGCCTTCGCCTCGTCGGGGGCGGGGTTGTCCGCGAGCCAGCGCTCGCAGATCGAGAGGACTTCCCGGCGGATGCGCGCGGCCTGCACGAAGTCGGCGACCGCCTCGGCGGGGTTCGCCCTCTTGGCGGCGCGGACGTTGAGCAGGAAGGCGAGGTTGATGCCGTTGTAGTAGTCGTTGCGCAGGTAGAACCCGCGCTCGTAGCCGCGCACCGCCTCGTCGAGGTACTGGCGCTCCCCGGTCGCGTCCCACAGGCGCTTGTGCACCGCGCCCCAGAGCCCGAGCGTCTCGGTGTCGTTCGAGGTCGCGGGGTCGAGCGTCAGCAGCAGGTCGCGCGCCTCTTCGAGCGCGGCGCGCGGCGAGGGCTGGCCGCTCTTGTAGGTGACGAGCGCGAGCCGCTGGATGAGGTAGGGGTCTTCGGGCCTCTCCGCGGCGCCCTCGATGCCCTTGCCCGCGGCCGCCTCGGCGGCCTGGCGCGCGGCCTCCCTCATCTTCTTGCGGAGCCGCGAGAGCAGCGCCCTGGCCGTGGCGAAGTCGCCCTCGGCCTGCGCCTCGTCGGCCTGCTCGATCAGCTCGCTGTACAGCTCGCCGCGCCCCTGCCCGTCCTCGCCGGCCGCCGCGGGCGACGACCGGGCCGCCCCCTCCGCCATCGCCTCGATGGCCGCGCGGCGCTCGGGCGGGGTGAGGTCTTGCAGGAAGGTGTAGACGGGGCTGTCCTTGGCCCGCGGCTGCCGGTTGTAGATGTCGTTGATGGCGGAGGTCAGCAGCGCGCGGAAGCGCTCGACCTCGTCGAAGTCGATGCCCTCGCCCATGTGGTGGTACATGCGGATGAGGACGTGGTTCACGTCGAAGGGCGGCGCCTTGATGCCGTCCTCGCAGATGACGATGGTCGTCTCGGGCCGCAGGGCGTGGCGCACGCCGAGCTCGTAGAAGGCGTTCTTGTTCGAGGTCGAGAGGTCGGCGACGACCACGTCGGCCTTGAGCAACTGCTCGTACATCGGCACGTCGATGACGCCGGCGTGCGGTATCTCGTCGGCGCGGACGCACTTCAGGCCGGCCGCCTGCACGGCGGGCTTGATGATGTTGCGGTAGGTCTTGTCGAGGTCGAGCGTGCGCCCCGTCTCGAAGTCGGTCTTCTTGCCGAAGCCCATCACGACGAAGCATGTGCCCTTCTCCCCGCCCGCTTCTGGTGCTGACATCTAAGGAACCTCCTGACGGACAGGTCTGCGGCCGCATGAGGAAGACGCGCGGCAGGCGCATCCCCGGTGGGGTCGCGGAAAGTACGTACGTTCGCGGCGCGACATTATCGCGCCCCGGCGGCGCCGATTTCAACACGAATCTTCGCGCGCGACGATAAAGCTTCTCCGCGCCGGGCCGACTGTGTTATAGAAGCGCCTGCCCCGGCGCCCGGCCCGGGTCGCGTCCGCCCGAACCGCACGCAAGCCCGCGAGGTGAAACATGCACCACGGCCCCGTCAGCCCCGAGATCGCGAAGGGGCTCCTCGTCCTCAAGGAGCGCATCGAGGCGGCGAAGATTCCGCCTTCGAGGCTCGACGAGACGGTCAACATCGCCATCTGGAACATCCGCGAGTTCGGCAAGAAGCCGCGCACGCTGCCCGCCCTCCACTACATCGCGGAGATACTCGGGCAGTTCGACCTCGTCGCGCTGGTCGAGCTGCGCGACGACCTCTCCGACATGGCGAAGGTGATGAGGTTCCTCGGCTCCTCCTGGCAGCTCGTCTACTCCGACTGGATCGACGACTCCGGCGGGAACAAGGAGCGCACGGCCTTCCTCTTCGACCGCCGCGCGGTCATCTTCAACGGGCTCGCGGCCGAGATCGACTCGCCGCGCGCCAAGCAGGGCACCGAGTGGCTCGCCGCGCAGTCCTTCTGGCGCGCCCCCTACATGTGCTCGTTCCGCTCGGGCAACTTCGACTTCCTCGCCATCGCCATGCACGCGCGCTGGGGCGACAGCATCGAGGGGCGCCGGGCCGAGTTGCAGACGCTGGCCGACTGGCTCGACACGCGCTTCAAGAGCAGGTACGTCGAGGACAACGACCTGCTCGTGCTCGGCGACTTCAACGTCCCGCGGCTCGACGACTCGCTCTTCAAGGCGCTGACGAGCAGCGGCCTCAAAATCCCGAGGCAGCTCCGGCAGCTCAAGGCGGGCGACGCCGTCATCGGCGGCGCGAACCTCGGCAAGGACGCGCGCTACGACCAGATACTCCACCGCCCCACCGTGCCCGACCACTTCTGCAACAACGGCGGCGTCCTCGACTTCTTCATCGACGACGCGCACATCGACGAGCTGTTCCCCGGCAAGAACTACACGCGCGACAAGTTCAGCTTCCAGATGTCCGACCACATGCCGGTCTGGATTCAGATCAACGTGGACATCGACACCTTCCGGCTCACGCAGCTCATGCAGGGCGCGAGGAAGGGCGACTGAAGGGGCGCCCGTCACTCGACGGCGCGCGCGACGACGCACTTGAGGTAGAGCGTCTCGGGGACGCCGAGGAGGACGGGGTGGTCCCGGGCCTGCGTGCGGCGCTCGACCAGTTGCACGCGGCGCCTGGCGTCGCGGGCGGCCTCGGCGAGCACTTCGAGGAAGAGCGGCTCGGTCATGTGGTAGGAGCAGGTGCAGGTGACGAGGTGGCCGCCGGCCGAGAGCATCTTGAGCGCGCGCAGGTTGATCTCCTTGTAGCCGCGCGCGGCCGCGGCGACGCTCGCGCGGTTCTTGGCGAAGGCCGGCGGGTCGAGGACGATGGTGTCGAAGCGCTCGCCCGCCGACTCCAGCTCGTGCAGCGCGTCGAAGACGTTCGCCTCGCGGAACTCGACGTTCGACGCGCCGTTCAGCTCCGCGTTGCGGCGCGAGGCCGCCACCGCCTCCGCCGAGATGTCGAGCCCCGTCACGCTCTCGCAGACGCCCGCGATGCTCAGCGCGAAGCCGCCGTTGAAGGTGAAGCAGTCGAGCGCGCGCCCGCGCGCGTAAAGGCGCGCGGCGAGGTGGTTCTCGCGCTGGTCTAAGAAGGCCCCGGTCTTCTGCCCGCCGAGCGGCGCGACGCGGAAGCGGACGCCGTGCTGCGCGACTTCGAGCTCGCCCGGCTCCTCGCCGTGGAGCACGCCCGTCTGCGACGGCAGACCTTCCAGCGCGCGCACGCGCACGTCGTTGCGCTCGACGACCGAGCGCGGCGCGAACTCCTCGACCAGCAACTCCGTGAACAGACCTTTGAGCGCGTCGGCGCCCTGCGAGAGCGTCTGCAAGACGAGCACGTCCCCGTACCTGTCCACGATGAGCGAGGGCAGCAGGTCGCCCTCCGAGTAGACGAGGCGGTAGGCGCCGGCCTCCCGCCCGAGCCCTTCGCGCCGCGCCGCGGCCGCCCGCAGGCGCGCGCGCCACCAGTCGCGGTCGACGGCCTCGTCGCGCGCCGTCAGCAGGCGCAGGGCGATCTCCGAGCGCGAGGAGTAGAGCGCCTGCCCCACCGCGCGCCCGCGCTCGTCGCGCACGCGGACGACCGAGCCGCCCTCCGCCCCTTCGGCGTCGCGCACGTCGCTGCGGTAAATCCAGAGGTGCCCCGCGCGGGCGCGCTCCGCGCCCCGCCTCGTGATGGTGACCTGCGCCTGACTCATAGTCTTTACCTTTTAAGCTTCATTGAAGCACGGGAGCGTACGCGGGTACAACGGGGGCGGCGCCGCCCGGCTTGAAATCGAGCCGGCCGGGTTGTAGCCTTGGGGCATCGGTTCGACCGAAAACCAGATTCAGTCACGGAGGAGAAACTCTGATGCCAGAAGTCGGAGACGTGGCCCCGGACTTCGAGCTGCCGAGCCATCTTGTGAAGGGCAAGAAGGTGAAGCTCTCGGACTTCCGCGGTCAGAACAACGTCGTCATCGCATTCTACCCGCTGGCGTGGACGCCTGTCTGAACGGCGCAGATGCCTGCCTACGAAGCCGATTTAGACCGCTTCAGGCAGTACGATGCCCAGGTCTTGGGCATAAGCGTCGACAGCGTCCCCTGCAACACCGCCTGGGCCAAGTCGCTCGGCGGACTCACCTACGACCTGCTGAGTGACTTCGAGCCGAAGGGCGAAGTCGCCCGCCTCTACGGCGCGTACCGCGCGGGGGACGGCATCTCCGAGCGCGCGCTCTTCGTCGTGGACAAGGAAGGCAAGCTCGCCTACAAGGACATCCACGACATCGGCGACCAGCCCGACAACGAAGACCTTTTCGAGGTGCTCCGCAAGCTCTAGGCGGCGGGCGCACGGGACTAAGCCACAGACCAGCGGGCCGCGACCCTCTCCCGGAGGGTTGCGGCCCGTGAAGCTTTAGCGACACAATTGGGCTAACCTCCCGGGCAAAGAGTCACAGCAAGGGGTAGAGAGCCATGACGCTTTCCAGAAAGTGTGTGCCGTTCACGCCGTTCGACGGCGAGCTGTCGAAGGCGACCGTGGCCGTCGTCAGCGCTGGCGGCGTCCACCTCAAAGACCAGGAGCCTTTCAACATCGCGGACGAGCTGGGCGACCTCTCGTTCCGCGTCATCCCCGACGACGCCGACACGTCGCACCTGATGGTCACGCACCACCACTACGACCACGCCGACGCCGACTCCGACATCAACGTCGTCTTCCCGCTCGACGTGCTGCGCGGGCTGAAGGAGGAGGGGTTCATCAAAGAGGTCGCGAAGAAGCACGTCGGCTACATGGGCTACACGATGCAGCTCAAGGCGATGTACGAGGGCACCGCGCCCGAGATCGCCAACGAGATCGACCGCGGCTCGCGCGCCGACGTGGTGCTGCTGACCGGCGGTTGACCGAACGTCTGCCACCGCACGGTCGTCGCGGTACAGCGTGAGATAGAGATGCGCGGCATCCCCACCGTGCTCATCACCGTCAGCCCGGAGGTCTCGGCGCAGATGCGCCCGCCGCGCGCCCTCTACCCGAAAGGTTTCAAGGTCGGCAACAGCCTCGGCCGCCCCGGCATGCGCGGGCTGCAACGCGCGGTGCTCCGCGACGCCCTGCTGCTGCTCACCGAGAACACGCGCCCCGGCCAGTTCGTCACGCGCGAATACCCCGAGTACGGCGAGCAGTACGAGCCGCCGAGGGTGAAGGCAAAGGGCTAGTGATGAGTGATGAGTGATGAGTGATAAGAAAGAACAGGACGCCTCTCTTCTTATCGCCCCTTATCACTCATCACTCATCACTCATCACTACCTATGAAGACTATCGGAATCGTGACCGGCGGGGGCGACGCGCCGGGGTTGAACGCGGTGATCCGGGCGGCGGTGAAGACGGCCGTCGGCGAGTTCGGGCTGCGCGTCGTCGGCATCGAGGACAGCTTCGAGGGGCTTCTGGGCGAGACGCGCGTGCGCGAGCTGAAGGCGTCGGACGTGCGGGGGCTCCTGCCGCGTGGCGGGACTATCCTGGGGACGCGCAACCGCGGCAGCTTCGTCGTCAGGCAGAAGGACGGGTCGTGCCTCATGCCTGACGCGGTCTACCGGGAGGCCGTCGACAACCTCGCGCGGCTGCGGATAGACGCGCTCGTCGCCGTCGGCGGCGAGGGCACGCTCGCCATCGCGTACGAGTTCCACCGCCGCGGCTTCCCCGTCGCCGCCGTGCCCAAGACCATCGACAACGACCTCGCGGCCACCGAGCTGACCTTCGGCTTCATGACCGCGCTCGACATCGCGACCGAGGCGCTCGACCGCCTGCACACGACGGCCGAGTCGCACGACCGCGTGATGGTGCTCGAAGTGATGGGGCGGCACGCCGGCTGGATCGCGCTCCACTCGGGCGTCTCGGGCGGGGCGGACGTGATCCTCATCCCGGAGATTCCCTTCTCGATGGAGCAGGTGGCGAAGAAGATTCGCGAGCGCGACGCCTCCGACGCGCAGTTCAGCATCATCGTCGCGGCCGAGGGCGCCACGGAGGTCGAGGGCGACGCGATGTACCTGGACAGGGGCGACCGGCAGGGCGCGGCGCGGCTCGGCGGCCTGGGGCACCACCTGGCCGCGGAACTCGGGGAGCGGACGGGCAAGGAGGCGCGCTGCGTCGTCCTCGGCCACATGCAGCGCGGCGGGAGCCCGAACGCCTTCGACCGCATGCTCGCCACCAACTTCGGCGCGGCGGCCGTCCGCGCCCTGGCGCGCGGCAAGAGCGGCGTGATGGTCGCGCTGCACGCGGCCAACATCCGCACCGTGCCGCTCGAAGAGGCGGTCGCCACGCTCAAGACCGTCCCGCCCGAGAGCCAGCTCGTCCGCACGGCGCGCGACGTGGGCATCTCCTTCGGCGCGCCCGACGAGGACAGTTACCACGCCGGGAAAGCGATGAGTGATGAGTGATGAGTGGCGAGTGATGACGGCGGGCCTGGTTTTTCTCTCATCACTTATCACTCATCACTCATCACTTCGGTTATAATCTCGCGGCGGAAACAGACTGGAGGGAAACGTAAGTGACGGAGGCCGTAAAGCAGAAGTTGCAGCAGGAGCTGGACGAGCTGGATCAGGAGCTGCGGGTCGAGCTGCCGAAGCAGATCAAGACGGCGAAGGAGTGGGGCGACCTGCGCGAGAACGCCGAGTACCACGCCGCGCTCGCGCGCCAGCAGTTCGTGCAGGCGCGCATCCAGCAGCTCCGGCAGCGCCTGAGCGAGGTCTCCTCCATCGACCTCTCGAAGGTGCCGCACGACAAGGCGGCCTACGGCTCGACCCTCGTCCTCTACGACGCCGAGCGCGAGGAGGAGGTCACCTACCGCCTGGTCACGCCCGAGGAGTCCGACCCCAACGCCGGACTCATCTCGACCACCTCGCCCGTCGGCCGCAGCCTCATGGGGCACGAGGAGGGCGACGAGGTCACCGTCCGCACCCCCGCCGGCGCCCGCAACTTCGAGATCAAAAAACTCACCACGCTCCACGACGAGGCCGGCGCGGGGGAAGAGTAGTCGGTAGACGGTAGTCGGTGGAAAAGCAGAGGCGGCGCGCTCGGCCCGTAGACTGAGACGCGCCGCCTGTTCTTTCTACCGGCTACTGACTACCGCCTACCGACTACTTCTTAAGGCTACCTTGACAAGCGTTCCGACGCGTTCCTATGATGAATCGTCATTCAGTCGGGGCGTGCGCGGCGGCGCTTCCGCTTAAAGATTAACGCGCGGTAAGAGGGGCCTGTAAGAACTTGTTCGGGGCGAGCATCGGACGCGGCGCGAGCCGGATCATCGGGGCGATGGTGCGGGGCTTGGCGCGCCGCCGCATCAACCCGAACGTGCTGACGGTCATCGGCGTCTCGATCAACGTCCTCTCGGGCGTCCTCTTCGGCTTCGGCTACTTCTTCTCGGCCGGCATCATCCTCATCGTCGCGAACCTCTTCGACATGCTCGACGGGCAGGTGGCACGCCGGACGGGGCAGGTCACGCGCTTCGGCGGCTTCCTCGACTCAACGCTCGACCGCGTCTCGGACATGTCCGCCTTCGTCGGCCTGATGACCTTCTACGCGCGCGACACCGAGCTGCACTCGACCTTGAACGTCCTGCTCGCGGGGCTCGCGCTGGTCGGCTCCGTCCTCGTCTCCTACGCCTCCGCGCGCGCCGAGAGCCTCATCCCGAAGTGCGACGTGGGCTTCCTGCGCCGCCCCGAGCGCGTGGTGCTGCTCATCATCGGCGCGCTCTCGACGCACCCCGGCTCCGAAAGCCTCTTCGCCAACCGCATGCCGGCCGTGCTCTGGATTCTGTGCGTCGGCTCGTTCTGGACGTTCGCCTACAGGGTCTACCACACCTGGAAGGAGTTGAGCCGCGTGGCCGAGCCGGCGGCGACCGCCGCGACGTCGGCGACGCCCGCCGCCGCGGACGCCGAGGCCGGCGGCGCACCCGCGAAGCCCGCGGGCGCATCCAACACCGACGCGGGCCGGCCCGTGCGCGCGCGGCGCCCCGACCCGCGACCCGCGCTGACCAAGGGGGAGTGACTTCGAGAGTGATGAGTGATGAGTGATGAGTGATAAGAAAGAGACACGAACCTTGTCTTCTTCTTATTCACTCATCACTCATCACTTATCACTTCCCAAGGAGTGAGCGCCTTGAACATGTGTCCATGCTGCGGCGGGGTTTTTGAGGGCGAGCCCGAGGAGGCTTGCGCGTCGTGCGGCGCGCGGCGCGTGGGGCCGCCGCTGGCCGAGCCCGAGAGGGTTCTGCCCTCTTACGGACACGCGCTCGCGGTCTGCGCGGCGGGGCTCGTGCTGCTCGCGGCGGCCCTGGGCGCCACGGCCGGGTCGCTCTTACAGTTCGACGAGTTCGCGCTCGACGCGAAGACGCTCCTGCGCGCGGCCGAGACCGCCGCGTGGCGCCTGAAGTGGACGGCGCTGCCGGCGGGCGTCCTGCTCATCGCGCTCTGCGAGTGGCTCTACGCGCGCATGTGGCGCGAGCCGGCGCGCTTCGTCGGGCACGCCTACGCGCGCGCGGGGCTCGCGGCCGTGGCGACGGTCACGCTCGCGCTCTTCGTTCTCATCGGCGTCACCGTCCCCGAGCGCCTGCGCATGAGGGAGTTGGGGAGGCGCGCGGCCGAGAACGCCGTGCTCTACGAGACCGACCTGGCGCTGGCGCGCTACCGCAAGCGCTTCGGCACCTACCCGGCCGCGCTCACAGACCTGCGCCGGCTCGAAGACCCGGACGGCTCCGTCGCGCGCCTGCTCGCCGTCATCGCGCCCGGCGAGTACAAGCCCGAGACCGACCTCGCCTCTCTCTCCGCGGGGCGCGCCGTCAAGGCGCGCGGCCGGCGCCGCGTGGGCACGACCGACGCGACCGACGCCGGCATCGCGCTCACCAACTACGGGCTGACGCTGCCCGGCCGCGACCGCGTGCTCGGCACCGACGACGACCTGTACATACGCGACGGCCGCATCCGCGAAGAGGCGCCGTCCTCGGCGTTCGTCAAGGCCGTGGCCGCCACGCCGACACCCGCGCGCGCGCGCTCGAACTGAGCGGCGCGCCTCCCCCCGACAAGGCTTATGGGCATCCGCGACTTCTTCAAGCGCAGTAAGACGGACGACGAGGCCGAGCGCCGCACCAACCTGCTCCGCGCCGGCCGCATCACCGAGGGCTCCATCTTCGACGTCATCACCGACGAGGCCGGCGCCATCACGCACGTCTTCTACAACTACGAGATCAACGGCGTCGAGTACGAGTCGTCCCAACTGCTCGACGCCGGCCAGCGCCAGCGCTCCGGCGACTACTTCCCCGGCGCCCGCGTCACCGTCCGCTTCAACCCGCGCCAGCCCGGCAACTCCCTCGTCGTCTGACAGGTTGAAGCCCCGGAGGGGCGAGATGTTTATAGCCCCTACGTTCTCTAATTTCCCAAAGCCCCGTCAGGGGCGACATCCCACATGTCGCCCCTGACGGGGCTTTGGACTTTGCAGGCTATCAGCGCTATAAACATTCCGCCCCTCCGGGGCGTTCTGTTATCACTTTCTACTTTCTAATCTTGTTCAAAAAAATTCTAATTGCGAATCGAGGCGAGATCGCCGTGCGCGTGCTGCGCGCGTGCAGGGAGTTGGACATCTCGCCGGTCGCGGTCTATTCGGAGGCGGACGCGGCGGCGCTGCACGTGCGGCTCGCCGACGAGGCCCACCTGTTAGGCCCCGCGCCTTCGGCCGAGAGTTACTTAAGGATCGACCGCGTCGTCGAGGCCGCACTCCGCAGCGGCGCCGAGGCCGTTCACCCCGGCTACGGCTTCCTCGCGGAGAACGCCGCGTTCGCGCGCGCGGTGAACGACGCCGGGCTGGTCTTCATCGGCCCCCCGCCGGAGGCGATGGAGCTGATGGGCTCGAAGACGAGCGCGCGGCGCGCGGCCGAGGAGGCGGGCGCCCCGGTCGTCCCCGGCACCAACGACCCGCTCGAATCTTTAGAGGAGGCGCGCGCGACGGCCGCCCGCGTCGGCTACCCCGTCATGCTCAAGGCCGCGGCCGGCGGCGGCGGCAAGGGCATGCGCCTCGTCCGGGATGAGTCGGAGATGCCTTCGGCGTTCGACACGGCGCGGTCGGAGGCGGCCTCCGCCTTCGGCGACCCGTCGGTCTACATCGAGAAGGCGGTCGAGCGCCCGCGCCACATCGAGATTCAGGTCTTCGCCGACGCGCACGGCCACACCGTCCACCTCGGCGAGCGCGAGTGCTCGATTCAGAGAAGACACCAGAAGGTCATCGAGGAGTGCCCCTCGCCGATTAACGACCCCGCCCTGCGCGAGGCGATGGGCGCGGCCGCCGTGCGCATCGCCCGCGCCGCCGCCTACGTCGGCGCGGGCACGGTCGAGTTCCTCGTCTCCGACATCACGCGCGACTTCTACTTCCTTGAGATGAACACGCGCTTGCAGGTCGAGCACCCCGTCACGGAACTCGTCACGGGGCGCGACCTCGTGCGCGAGCAGATACGCGTCGCCGCCGGACTGCCGCTCTCCTTCTCGCAGGAAGAGGTTCACCTCACGGGCCACGCCGTCGAGTGCCGCGTCTACGCCGAAGACCCCGAGCAGAACTTCATGCCGAGCCCCGGGCTCATCACACGCCTGCGCGTCCCCGCGGGCCCCGGCGTGCGCGACGACGGGGGCGTCTACGAGGGCGCGGAGGTCTCCATCTACTACGACCCGTTGATCTCGAAGCTCGCCACCTGGGGCCGCACGCGCGACGAAGCAATCGAGCGCATGCGCCGCGCGCTCGACGAGTACGCGGTCGGCGGCATCAAGACCACGCTCCCCTTCTTCCGCGAGGTCATGCGCGACGAAGAGTTCGTCGCCGGCCGCCTCGACACCTCCTTCATCTCGCGCTTCAACGAGCGCCGCGCGGCGGCGGCTCTGAACGACGGCGCCCCCTCGGACGAAGAGACCGCCCGCCGCGACATCGCGGCCATCGCCGCCGCCCTCCGCTACTCCGAGCCCGCCCGCAACGGCTCCCAACCGCACGCGCCCCAGGCCCCCCCGAGCCGCTGGAAGCTCTCGGGCCGCGACGCCCTGCACCGTTCGAGGATGTGAGGCGCTGTAAGTCAGGAGGGTTCCGCAGGCATTTAGACACATGTA
>DASVQJ010000098.1:0-2911 GCA_036389235.1 Pyrinomonadaceae bacterium
CGGGCGGCGGCGATTCGGAAGCGGGCGCGCCGGCTTGGGCGAGGGTGTGGGACGTGTGGCGGCCGTGGGTCGCCTTCGCGTGCGCGGCGTCGGCGCTGGCCGTGCCGCAGATGCTTTGGGCGACGCGGGGGTCGGGCGCGCGCGCGGGGCAGTTCTTCGGGTGGGAGTTCGGCTGGGATCACGGCACCTCGAACGTCGCGTGGTTCTGGCTGAAGAACACTGCGGTCTTCATCCCTCTGCTCGTCGCCGCCGTGGCGTGGTGGGCCCGAGGCCGCGGGCCGGCGGGCGCGGCGCGTGACGAGGGGCGCGGCGCACGCGGGGCCGGCGGCGGTCGCGGTCGCCGCGGGGCTCGGGCGGCCGGCGTGCCGCGCGTGTCTGACCGGCTGCTCTTCTTCTACGCGCCGTTCGTGCTCTGCTTCGTCGTGCCGAACGTCTACAAGCTCTCGCCGTGGGTGTGGGACAACATCAAGGTTCTGCTCTACTGGTGGGTCGCCTCGGCGCCGCTGGTGGCGCTCGTGCTCGCGCGGCTGTGGCGGCGCAAGGGCGTGTGGCGCGCGGCGGCCGCGGCTCTGCTCCTCATGCAGACGGCCGCGGGCGGGCTCGACGTGTGGCGCGCGGCCTCGGGCGCGGTCGAGCGCCGCTCGTTCGATAAGGACGGCGTGGCCTTCGCCGAAGTCGTCAAGCGCGAGGCTGGCCCGCGCGCTTTGATTCTGCACGCGCCGACTTATAATGACCCGGTCTACCTGACGGGCCGCAGAACCTTCCTCGGATACCCGGGCCACGTCTGGTCGCACGGCATCGACTACGGGCCACGCGAGGCCGACCTGAAGCGCATCTACTCGGGCGCGCCCGAAGCGCCCGCGCTCATCGAACGCGCGGGCATCGAGTACGTCGTCGTCGGGCCGCTGGAGCGCGAGGAGATGCGCCAAAGGGGCCTCACGGTCAACGAGTCTTTCTTCGCCAGATACAGGAAGGTTGGGGAAGCAGGTGGCTACCGCCTCTACAAAACGAAACCGTAAGAAGGCGCGGGCCGACTGGGGCGCCGCGTCCTCCGCGTCGCAGAAGCGCCGGGCGTCGGAAGAGTTCGGGCGGCGAGCCCCGTCGGCGCCCGAGCCCGCGCTCGACATACCCGAGCGCGCGTGGCTGTACGCGGGCGCCGCCGTACTGCTGCTGGCGCTCCTGCTCAGGGTCTACGCGCTCGACATGAAGCCCCTGCACCACGACGAGGGCGTCAACGGCTTCTTCCTGACGAACCTCCTGCGGCAGGGCCGCTACGCCTACGACCCAGAGAACTATCACGGCCCGACGCTCTACTACCTGACGCTCCCGCTCGTCGCGCTCGCGGGGCTGCACACCTTCCTCATCCGGCTCGTGCCCTCGCTCTTCGGCGTAGGCGTCGTGTGGCTCGTGCTCTGTCTGCGCCGGTACGTGGGGACGGTCGCGGCGCTCGCCGCGGCGCTGCTCGTCGCGGTCTCGCCCGCGTGCGTCTTCTACTCGCGCTACTTCATCCACGAGATGCCCTTCCTCTTCTTCACGCTGGCGCTCGTCGTCAGTGCGCTCCGCTTCCGCGAGACGGGCGCGCCGTCCGAACTGCTGCTGGCCTCGGCCTCGGCCGCGTTGATGTTCGCGACGAAGGAGACGGCCTTCATCTCGGTGGGCACGCTCGGGCTGGCGTGGCTGACGGCCGTGACGTGGGAGCGCGTGCGCGGCGGGGGCCGCGCCCGCCGCGCGGCCGAGACCGACGGGGGCTTCGCGAAGCTGCGGCGGGAGGGGAAGGCCGGCGTGGTCGCGCTCGGCGCGGTCGCGCTCTTCGCGTTCATCTGGGTGGCCTTCTACTCCTCCTTCTTCACGCACTGGAAGGGCGCCTTCTGGGATTCGTTCGACGCCTTAGTCCGCTGGAAGAAGACGGGCATGAGCGAGTTCCACGGCAAGCCCTGGCACACGTACGTCCGTTGGCTCATGCAGGAGGACGTGGCCGTCCTCGTCCTCGGCGCGGTCGGCGCCGCGGTGGCGCTCTTCGAGCGGAGGCCGAACCGCCTCGCCGTCTTCTTCGCGGCGTGGGGCTTCGGGCTGCTCGCGGCCTACTCGCTCATCAGCTACAAGACGCCCTGGCTCGTCCTGAACTTCGTCGTGCCGCTGGCCGTCGCCGCGGGGTACGCCGTGCAGGCGTTCGGCGCGTGGGCGACGCGTGTGCCCGGGAGGGGCTGGCGCGCGGCGGCGGCGGTGGCGGCCTTCGCGGCCGTCTTCGGCCTCTACCACACGCTCGTCATCAACTTCCGCGACTACGACGACGACAAGTACCCTTACGTCTACTCGCAGACGCGGCGCGAGTTCCACGACCTCGTCCGCGAGATCGAGCGCGCGGGCGAGCGCGCCGGCACGAAGCAGCCCGCTTTCGCCACGGCCTCGCCCGAGTACTGGCCGTCGCCCTGGTACTTCCGCAACAACCCGAACGCGGGCTACGAGGGGCAGCTCTCTACCCATTACGACCCGCAGAAGACCCTCGCCATCATCGGCCGTCAGGACCAACTGCCGCAGCTCCAGCGCGCGGCCGGAGACGCCTACGCGCGCGTCGGAGACCTCTACCCGCTGCGCCCCGGCGTCAACCTCGTCCTCTTCGTGCGCCGCGACCTCGCGCCCAGGTGAGAAGGCGGCGGGCAGAAGGCAGGTAAGGGGGGGTGAGCCCCCGGCATGTGTATAGCTCAGGTGCTCCCTCTTTATCCCGAAGCTCCGGAGGAGCGGCATGTCACATGTCGCCCCTGATACCGACATGCGAAACAAAATAAGGAGGTGAGGGCCGGGAGCGCGGGCATCCTGCCCGCCATGAGCGCCGCAGGCGCGAAGGCCGTGTGACTATCCACTCCGACGTCGAGAGATACAGGGCGACGGCCGAGCGTGCCCGGGCACGCTG
>DASVQJ010000099.1:0-19331 GCA_036389235.1 Pyrinomonadaceae bacterium
TGTCACCGCGTCTCCGTGTTGAAATCCTCTCTCGCCATATTGCGACGTCGAGGTGGGTGAGGGAATGAAGATGATGAAAGTGTTGCTGTCGTGCGCCGCGGTCTTGCTCGTCGCGTGCGCTTTGGGCGGTCGCGGTTCTTCGGCACAGTCGGGGCGCGCGCCGACGCAGTTGCCGCCGCTCCCCGTCGGGGAGAAGGGCTTCCCCGCCGCGCTCGCGCCCGTGGTCGAGGCCGAGCACGCCTTCGCGCAGCGCTCCATCGACTCCGGGATGAAGCCCGCCTTCCTCGCCTACGCCGCGCCCGACGGCGTCATCGTCAACCGCCGCGGGCCGGTCAACGCCATCGAGACGTGGAAGCAGAGAGACCCGGCGCCGACGGGGCTCTTGACGTGGTGGCCCACCTACGCCGACGTGTCGCGCGCGGGCGACATGGGCTGGACGACCGGCCCTTACGAGTTCCGCGAGAAGCCGACGGACGAGAAGCCCGCCGACACCGGCCACTTCTTCACCGTCTGGCGCAGGCAGGAGGACGGCTCCTGGAAATGGGTGCTCGACCTCGGCATACGCCACCCCGCGCCCGCGGCGACCGAGACCGCCCTGACCTACCCGGCCGCGCTCAGGAAGAACGCCCGCCCCGCCGCGCCGTCGCCCGCCGACGTCGAGGCCGCGCGGCGGTCGCTCGCGGAGGCCGAGCGTGCCCTCTCCGACGCCTCCGCGTCCGAAGGTTTCAGGACGGCGCTCCTCGCGCGCGCCGACGAGTCTTTGAGGCTCTACCGGCAGGGCACCTCGCCCCTCGTCGGCAAGGGGTCGGTTGCGAAGGCGGTCAAAGTCCTGAGCGAGTTCATCACCTGGAAGCCTCTGAAGTCGGACGTGGCCGCGTCGGGCGACCTGGGCTACGCCTACGGCGGCTACGAGCTGCGCGCGAAACGGTCGGACGAGAAGCCGGCCGAGACGGGCCACTACGCGCGCGTCTGGAAGCGCGAGCGCGGCGGGGCCTGGCGCGTCGTCTTCAACGTGGCGAACCCCGCGCAGTGAGGCGCCCCGGTTGGCGTTGACACCCCGGCCGCGCCCGGTTTATAAGCCCCGTGTCTGAGCCCGGGGCCGAACCGCATTCGCCTCACGCGCGTCGCTCTTACTTAAGCTGAAGGCAGTGAACGAATCCGCCGCGGAGCGTCGCCTGAGTTTGGCCCGGCCTTTCAAGGCCGGGTCGAGGTCGAGCACAACGTTGCCGCGTCGCGTCAGCGACGCCTGATCTACAGCGGCGTGCGTTCGGGTGCGACCGGCGCATGGCGAAGCAGGTCAGAGCCACCCGCGGTAGCGGGTGGGCCGGTGCCATCGGCGGCGCCGTTCGGCAAAGGCCCACCCGCTACCGCGGGTGGCTCTGACGCGGTTATCACGGTCGCACTCGAACGAACGTCGCTATACGCAACCCTTCCGGGCGTCGCCGACGCGACGCGTCCCCTTTTAACGTGCGGCGGCCCCGGCCTTGAAAGGCCGGGCTAAACTCAAGCGCCGCCCCGCGGCGATTTACACTTATGTCCACAGTCACAGAGAAGCCCGTAGAGCGGAAGCCTTCCGAAGGCGTGCAGGACGACCCGAAGTCGCTGGAGACGAGGTTCGGGCTCGTCATGTACGGCGGCGTGAGCCTCGCCATCTACATCAACGGCGTGGCGCGCGAGTTCTTCCGCGCCGTGCGCGGGGCGGGCGTCTACAAGCTCGTCAAGGCGCTCACCGACAGCGACGTGGTCGTCGACGTCATCAGCGGCACCTCGGCCGGCGGCATCAACGGCATCCTGCTCGGCTACGCGCTCTGCAACCGGAAGGAGTTCGCCTCCTGCGCCGCGCTCTGGCGGCTCGACGGCGACGTGCGCAGCCTCCTGCGCTCGCCCCACGGCGCCGACGGGGCCGAGTCGCTCTTCGACAGCGAGAGCTACTACCAGCCGCGGCTCGAAGCCGCCTTCCGCGAGATGCCCGAGTACGTCGAGGAGGAGGGCGAGATCAACTCGGACTTCAAGGAGTTAGACCTCTTCGTCACGGGCACGGACGTGGACGGCCAAATCTCGACGCAGTTCGACGACGCCGGCCACCCCATCGACGTGAAAGACCACCGCTCGCTCTTCCTGCTCAAGCACCGCCGCGGGCGCAAGCACCCCTTCGAGCCCGGCTCCGGCGTGGACGGCCCCTCGACGCCCGAGACGACCTACCAGGCGCTGGCGAAGCTGGCGCGCATCACCTCCTGCTTCCCCGCGGCCTTCACGCCGGTCCACGTCAGCGGCGCGGAGCCGGCGGGCAACGCGACCGTGGACGGCAAGCTCCAGCTCTGGGGCGGCCTCGGCAAGGACTCGTCTTTCCTCGACGGCGGCGTCATCGACAACAAGCCCTTCACCTACACCATCCGCGAAATCTTCGGCCGCGCGGCCGACCGCCTCGTCGAGCGCAAGCTCTTCTACGTCGAGCCCGACCCCGAGCACTTCAAGCGCCCCGAGGTGGCCTCGCGCCCGAACTTCGTGCAGGCCGTCATCGCCTCGCTCATCGGCATCCCCGGCTACGAGTCCATCGCCGACGACCTGCGGCTGCTCGCCCAGCACAACACGAAGGTGCAGCAGTACAAGCGGCTGCTCGGCCACCTGGAGGAGCGGCCGCGCGGCGCGGCGCGCGCCCCCGACCGCGAGCTGTACGACCGCTGCAGCCTCGTCGCCCTGAGCGAGCGCATCATGGAGGGCATCCTCAAGGTCAACGGCAAGGCCGAGATGCTGAGCCGCAAAGACCGCGCGGCGGCCAAGGCGCTCATCGTGGCCTTCGACGAGGTGCAGAAGCAGTTGAGCGCCGAGCGCGTGCGCGACGACTCGATCCGCCACGACGTGCCCGTCTTCGTGCGCAACTTCAACGTCTACTTCCGGCTGCGCCGGCTCTACCGCACGGTCTACATGATCGTGGAGGTGCTCGGGCGGAAGAGGCGCCTGCCCGAGAAGGAGATCGAGCGGCTCACCAACCTCTGGCGCATCCTCAACCGCGAGATCGAGATGCTGGAGATCGTGCGCGCCAACATGGAGCGGC
The DNA here is from genome assembly GCA_036389235.1 of Pyrinomonadaceae bacterium. Taxonomy (GTDB): domain Bacteria; phylum Acidobacteriota; class Blastocatellia; order Pyrinomonadales; family Pyrinomonadaceae; genus QHXN01. The sequence goes on from DASVQJ010000099.1 coordinate 3,056, forward strand.
TCATCGACGAGGCCCCCGTCAGGTGGAAGGACGCGCCGGACGAGGCGGACGCCGACGGCGACGACCCGAGCGAAGAGACCGTCGCCGAGGCGCGCGTCATCTGGGACATCGTCACGGAGGCGCTGCTCCGGCTCACGGAGAGGCGCGGCCCGGCCGCGGCGCTCATCCGCGACGCCTTCAAGGGCCTGAAGGAGGAGGTCAGGAGGTACAACGAGAAGCCCGAGGGCCGGCTCGAAGGCTTCGGCCGCCAGACCCTCACCGACTTCCACCGGAGGCTGCGGGAGAAGGGCGACGCGATCATCAACGCCATCAGAGAGGACGACCAGATCAGGGAGCTGGTGAGCAAGGATCCGGAGGAGTTGAAGGGGCGCAGCATCAGCTTCCGCGGCATCCTCCAGGAGGCGCGGTTCTTCGAGGAGCAGGTCATCGCCGAGATGCTGCCCGCCGCGGGCGGCGAAGAGTTCGCGCACAGGGACGAGATCAGGCTGGCCTACAAGAACTTCTCGGAGTACGACGCGCAGCTCTTCCCCATCGAGTTCGTCGCCGACCTGAACGGGAAGGACGTGATCGAGACCGTCCGCATCAGCCCCGTGGACGCCGAGCGCGGCTTCAGCAACAAGGGGCTCTCCGACAAGGTCTCGGGCGACGCGCTCTACCACTTCGCCGGCTTCTTCAAGCGCTCCTGGCGCTCGAACGACATCCTCTGGGGGCGCCTCGACGGCCTCTGCCAGCTCGTCGAGACGCTGCTCACGCCGAAGCGGATCGAGCGCGTGCTGGGGAACGAGGTGCTGCGCGGGCGTGCGCGCGCCCGCTTCTTCGTGGAGCGCGAGGGGAACGAGCAGGACAGGGAGAAGAACAAGGACTACGCGCAGCCCGGCTGGGACTGGGTGCCGGCCATGAACCCGGCGCGCCTCTTCCCGCACGCCGGCCAGGCGACGCAGGACGACGTCGGCAAGTGGCTGAGAGACCTCCTGCTCGACGGCGCGGCGCTCGACCGCAAGGAGTTCGCCCGGACGAAGCTCGCGCGCATCGTCGAGGCCGGGCAGCTCGAAGTCATCTACGAAGACCTGCCGGGCGTCATCACCGACGCGCTCGAAGAGCAGGCGCGCTGGAACCAGTTCCGCTACCCGTCCGACCGCCTGAAGTCCGGGGCGCCCGCGCCCGAAGGGGCCGGCGGCCGCGGCGGCGGCGGCTTCGACCCGACCTCCTTCCCGCCGGTCTACATCCCGGCCAAGGGGAGTCTCGACGCGTTCGCGTCCGTCATCGCCGCCGCGGGGGCGGCGAGCGACGCGATGCGCCACCTCGAGCAGAGGCCGGCCGCCGGGACGACGCCGATGGACACGGGCGTCGGCCAGTTCTTCAGCCGCGACTACCGCATCGGGTCGGAGGCGCTGCTGCGCGACCTGCCCCCGCTCGTCCTCCTGGAGATCGTCTCGACGACGCTGCTCGTCGTGCGCAACTGCGTGCTCAAGGTGCTGGGCGGGCAGGCCGAGCGCATCAAGAAGCACCCGCTCTACGTCTTCGGCATCGACCTGCCGCTGCGCGCCTTCAACACGCTGGTGCTCTTCATGCGGCGCGTCCCCGGCTCGCGCAAGAGCGTCCCGCTCATCTTCGGCGGCCTGGCGCTGGTGCTGCTCTTCTTCGGCGTGATGTGGTTCAACCCCATCGTCTGGGCGAAGGAGGACGGGCTGCACAAGGGCCACTTCTTACTCTTCATCTTCGGGCCGGTCGCGGTGCTGGCGGCCTGGTGCGTCTACCTCTTCCAGGGGAAGGTGAGCGAGCGCGGCTGGCTGAGGCGGGCCGGCGACGCGCTCTTGGTGCTGCTGCTCGTCGCGCCCCTCGCCGTCCTGACCCTGGTTTACGAGCACGTCTACGGGAGGGCCGTCGCGGTCTTGCAGGAGGTCTACGCCGGCTGGTTCGGGGGGCTGCACGGCCGCTGGCCGGAGACCTTCTCGTACGTGCAGGGCAAAGGGTGGGCGGCGTGGCTGGCGCAGCTCTCGGTGCTGGCGTGCTTCGGGCTGACCTACATCTTCCCCGTGCTCGCGCTCGTGCTGGTCGGGCGCGTCCAGTCCTGGTTCCGCTCGCCGCACGAGAGGCTGCGCAAGCTTCTGGTGAAGTACTTCAGCATCCCCGAGATGCTGGTCGTCGCGCGCCGCCTCGACCTCTTCGAGCAGGGCGAGGCGGAAAAGCTGGCCTCAGACCTGGGCGTCTTCGACGAGAAAGACCTGTCCGAGGTGCGCCAGAGCTACCGCGCGCGCCTCGAAGAGTCGCTCCGGGCGTTGCGGCGTAACCTCGGGATGTCGAGCCCGGAGGAGGCGAAGGCGTATCAGCAGGAAGCCTTTGAGGAAGGCGCCGGCAGGGAGCGGCGGAAGGCCGCGTACGCCGCCACCATCGAACGCTTCGGCGAGACCGAGAGGGCGCGGCAGCGCGAGGCTCTTTATAAACAACTCCCCGAAGAGCTGGAGCAGTTCGACCGGAAGCAGCGCGACGAATTCCGCTCGAACCTCCTGCGCCCGGGCGGCGGGGCGGGGGCGGCCGGAGGCTATTCGGACGAGGAGGTGGACGGGCTGATACGGCTGGCCTGCAAGCTCAGGGAGGAGAGAACGAACCACCTCTACAAGGCCATCGAGCGAGCCCGGCACAGCGACAAAGTCGTCAGGGCCAGTACGATTCTGGCCGAGCGCATCGTCGCCGCCGCCGCCGCCAGGGACAGGCGCCCCGACCCGTCCCGACGCGCCCCCCACTTCGGCGCGGGCGGGGAAGGCAGGAAGGAACCCAGGAAGATGATCGAACGCCTCGAAGAGATGATGTACTCGATTAACCCCGGCGTGATGGGCTAGGGCGCGCGGGCCTCGTACGGAGGAAGTACCGGGGGCGGGACTCGAACCCGCACGGCCTTACGGCCAACGGATTTTAAGTCCGTTGCGTCTACCGATTTCGCCACCCCGGCGCTTGGGGGTGAAGATAGCACGGGGCGCGGCGGGGTTCAAAATTCGGGGCCGGCGGGGGCCGGGCCGTGTTAAAATGGGCGCAAAGCGAAACCTCGTACGGGCGGCGGCTGAAGCGGGCGTCACATGACTGAAGAGAAAGAGATTTTCCACCGGCACATCCAGCGCGCGGGGCTGAAGCGGACGGCGCAGCGAGACACCATCCTCGACGTCTTCCTCCGCACCGAGAAGCACCTGTCGAGCGAAGACCTCTACCAACTCGTCAAGGAGGAAGACCCCAACGTCGGCCACACGACCGTCTACCGCACGCTCAAGCTGCTGGTCGAGGCGGGGCTCGCGCGCGAGGTGCGCTTCGGCGACGGCCGCACGCGCTACGAGCACAACTACAACCACCCGCACCACGACCACATGATCTGCACCGAGTGCGGCAAGACCATCGAGTTCTTCTCGGCCGAGCTGGAAGCCATCCAGGACGCCATCGTCGCCAAGCACAAGTTCCGCCCCACGCAGCACTCCCTGCGCATCTTCGGCGTCTGCGCCCCGTGCCAGCGCGGGGCGGGCGCCCCCACCGACGAGTCCGCCGCCGAACCCCGCATCCGCTTCGCCTCGGCGCCCAATACGCAGTGAGCAGTAAGCGGTGAGCGGTGAGCAGTAGGAAGTGAAAAAGTTAGAGGCAGCCCGATGAATTCGGCTGCCTTCTGTTTTTACTGCTCACCGCTCACCGCTCACCGCTTACTGCTCACCTTCTTTTGCCTTTCCCCCCCGCCTGATGTACTTTTCACCTGTCTCCCTGATGTCAAATCGAGTGCGAGGTTTTGTATGACCGTCAACGTCGAGTGGAAGACCGCGGGCGGCGGGCACACGGGGCTGGTCGCGGACGGGACGCTCCTGCTGGACGCGGCGAGGCGTCACGGCGTCGCCCTGCCCACGGAGTGCGGCGGGCGCGGCGAGTGCGACACGTGCGCCGTCGTCGTCGAGGCGGGCGCGGCGCTCCTGTCGGCCCCGACCGAGGCCGAGCGCGTGCGGCTCGGGGCGGAGCGGCTGGCCGCGGGCGAGCGGCTGGCGTGCGAAGCGAAGGCCGAGCGCGCGGGCGACCTCGCGCTGCGGCCCGTCCCGCAGGCCGCCCGCGAAGAGACGACCGAGGAGACCGCGCGCGACTTCAAGGAGGAGTTCAAACGACTGCCCCTGCGCAAGAAGCTCGCGACGCTCGCCGGGCTCGAAGCCGAGATGGCCTACGAGACGCTCGTGCGCGCCGTAGACCTCCCCTTCGAGATCATGGGCAAGGGGCTCGACCTGCTCGCCGGCCGCGGCCGCAGGCTGTCGCAGACAGACCGTACGCGCCGCAAGCCCGCGACACCGCCGCCCCCGCCGCCGTCGGGCGGCGACCCGGGCTCCGAAGGGCCGGCCATTTAAGCAGTAGACAGTAGACAGTAGACAGTAGTCAGTAGACTCCGCCAGTCGGAGGTTGAGGATGACAGCCGCAGGGCTCACAATAAGAGATGCTTTTCTACTGACTACTGACTACTGTCTACTGTCTACATAGCCTTTCGCCTACCAGCATGAGAGCCAAGCCTCTCGCCCTCGCCGCCGGACTCCTCCTCGCGACGACTTTCGCGACGACGTTCGCGCGCGCGCAGTCCGGCGCGGCCGCGCCCTTCAGCGGAGAGCGCGCCTACGAACACGTCAGGAGGCTCGTCGGGTTCGGCCCGCGCCCTTCGGGCTCGAAGCAGCTTGAGTCGGCCCGCAAGTACATTCAGGAACAGACGGGCGGGGGGCTCGAAGAGTGGGTGGCGGACACGCCCGCGGGCAAGTTGAAGATGGCGAACATCGTCGTGGAGCTGCCCGGCCAGACCGACGACGCCATCGTCATCGCCGGCCACTACGACACGAAGCGTTACAGGGAGTTCGCCTTCGTCGGCGCCAACGACGGCGGCTCGTCGGCGGGCGCGCTCATCGAGGTCGCGCGCGCCCTCCGCGCCGCGGGCGCGCCGCGGCGTTTCACATACCGCCTCGTCTTCTTCGACGGCGAGGAGGCCGTCTGCGGCGAGTGGGACGAGTGCTCGAAGCCGGGCCGGCCCGACAACACCTACGGCAGCCGCCACCACGTCGGGCGGCTGAAGGCGTCCGGCCGTTTGAAGAAAGTGCGCGCGCTCATCCTGCTCGACATGGTCGGGTACGACAAGCTTGAGCTGGGGCGCGACGACATGAGCACGCCGTGGCTCGTGGACGTCCTCTGGCGGACGGCGCGCGGGCTGGGCTACTCGAAGCAGTTCGTCGAGCGCGCGGAGGCGGTCGGCGGCGACGACCACGCGCCCTTCCTGCGCGCGGGCGTGCCTTCGGTCGATCTCATACAGCTCTCGACCTACCCGCACTGGCACACGCCCGAGGACACGTTCGACAAAATCTCACCCCACAGCCTCAAGGCCGTCGGCGACGTGGTGCTCGCCTCGCTGCCGCGCGTCGAGGAGAGAATTCTCGGGGAAAGGGTCAAGGGCAAAGGGGCGAGGGGGGCGAGGCAGAGATGACTTCCCCGCGGCCCCGAACCTTGACGCCGTCCCCTCTTGCGTTGGAGGTCTCCCATGCTGCAAGCTCCTGACATACTCGTCCCAGTGGACTTCTCCCAGACATCCATCAACGCCGTCCGCGTGGCGCTCGGCATCGCGGAGCCGGGCGGCGACCTGACGCTGCTGCACGTCATCGACAAGGACTTCGTCGAGGACGCCGTCGCCGCCGGGATGGGCTCGACCGAGGACATCACGGCGCGCATGCGCGCGCAGGCCGAGTCGAACTTCGCCGCCGCGCTCGAAGGGCTCGAAGCGGGCGGCGTCGGAGTAGAGCGCATGATCGTCGTCGGCAGCCCCTTCGTCGAGATACTCAAGATCGCGCGCGACCTCGACCTGCCGATGATCGTCATGGGCGTGCGCGGCCGCTCGACCGGCGCCGAGGAGTTGCTGTTCGGCTCGACGGCCGAGAAAGTCCTGCGCGGCGCGCGCGTGCCCGTGCTCTGCGTGCCATTCTGAAAGTAGTCAGTAGTCAGTAGCGCTCCACGTATCGGACGTTGTCGATGACGGCGGCGGCTCGGGCGCCGAAGGGTTTGCTGCTGGCTACTGACTACCGGCTACTGACTACTGATAAATCATGACAGAAGGCGTGAAGAGAATCGCGGTCGTGCCGGGCGACGGCATCGGGCCGGAGGTGGTCGAGGAGGCGGTCGGGGTGCTCGAACGCCTGCGCGAGACGCACGGCGTGCGGCTTGAGCTGAAGCACTTCGACTGGGGCGCGGACAAGTTCCTCTCGGAGGGCGTCACGCTGCCCGAGGGCGCGCTCGACATGCTCTCCACGGAGTTCGACGCGATACTGGCCGGCGCCTTCGGCGACCCGCGCGTGCCCTCGAACCGGCACGCCGAGGACATCCTGTTGGGGATGCGGCGCGGCCTCGACCTCTACATCAACCTGCGCCCCGTGCGCCTGCTCCACGAACGGCTCACCCCTCTGAAGGGGCGCGCGGTCGGGGACGTCGACTTCGTCGTCTTCCGCGAGAACACGGAGGGCGCCTACACGGGCATGGGCGGCTTCCTCAAACGGGGCACGCCCGACGAGGTCGCCACGCAGGAGGAGGTCAACACGCGCAAGGGCGTCGAGCGCATCGTCGTCGCCGCCTTCGAGTACGCGCGCGCGCGCGGCCGCAGGAAGGTGACGATGTGCGACAAGTCGAACGTCCAGCGCTTCGGCGGCGACCTGTGGCAGCGCGTCTTCCGGGAGGTCTCGTCGCGCTACGAGGGCGTCGAGGCGAACCACCAGTACGTGGACGCGGCCGCGATGTTCATGGTCTTGAACCCCTCGCAGTACGAGGTCGTCGTCACGGGCAACCTCTTCGGCGACATCCTGACCGACCTCGGCGCGGCGCTCCAGGGCGGGCTGGGGCTGGCCGCCTCGGGCAACATCCACCCCGGCCGCGTCTCGCTCTTCGAGCCCGTCCACGGCAGCGCGCCGCCGCTCGCGGGCCAGAACAAGGCCAACCCGGCAGGGGCTATCCTCAGCACGGCCCTGATGCTAGAATACCTCGGACACGCGGAAGCGGCGGCGGCGGTCGAACGCGCGGTGCGGGAAGCAATCGCCGAAGGCCACGCCACCCGCGACCTCGGCGGCTCGCTCTCGACCCGCGAGGCCGGCGAGAAGATCAAGAGGAGAGTGATGAGTGATGAGTGATAAGTGATAAGAGAAGAATATCGGGCCTTGTTTTTTCTTATCACTCATCACTCGTCACGTAAGAAAATGACGAAGGGGCAGGAAACGGCGCAGAGGCTGATCGCGGTGGTCGTCATCATGGCGATGCTCGGCGTGATGGGCATCCCCTTGACCGTCATCCTCTTCTTCGCGACGGTCGTCTACTTCGTCTGGCGCGCCGTCCAGCGCTCCGAGCAGCAGGACGTGAAGAACATCTTCGACTTCTACGTCGCCGCCAACGAAATCCTCCGCGACGAGGAGAAGCGCTGGTACGGCTTCGAGGTCAACCGCGTCATCGCCGAGGGCGAGCGCGTGCTCCACCTGATGGCCGACCCGCCGCCCCTCGTCTATTTCACCCTCGGCGCGCTCTACCAACGCGCCGGCGACCACGAGGCCGCGGCCGAACACCTCGCCTACGTGCTCGAAGAGGAGGGCGGCGACGAGGCCGCGCGCACGCAGCCCTCGTCGGAGCTGCGCCGCTACGTGGACGTGCTCCGGCGCATCGAGCGCGAGCCGAACGAGGCGCCGCAGACGACGGCCGCCATGCGCTCCCTGGAGCGCGCCCGCCGCGCGCGCGCGGCCGCCATGCTCGAAGAGAGCCGCGCGCGCCTGGCCGCCGCGCAGCAGCAGCAGGCCATCCCGTCCGCGGCGCCGCACAGGCACGCGGAGGGCGGCCTCCACACCCTGGCGGGCAAGCGCCCGCTCGGGCCGCCCGCGCCGACGCCGGTCGTGCCGCAGCCCATCGCCGAGGTGCTGCGCGACCTCTACGACGAAGAGAAGAAGACGGCCTGAGCACTCGGTTGGACTCGGTGAAGCGCGGCGGCCTCTTGGAAGGTCGCCGCGCTTCGGCATTTAACAGCGGTGAGTCTGTACTATTCCGTCCCATTTAAGACCGGGCTTTTCACGCTGCGTTAATGTCATCCGTCCCCGTTTCTGCTATAACGAATTTCAGCCATAAGATTTCGGCCCTCACCGGTTGAACGACCCCATGTCGGTTCCGATGGACACAGGGAAGAAGGTCGGGAGTTACCGCATCGAAGAGCCCGTCGGCCGCGGCGGGATGGGCGTCGTCTACCGCGGGCGGCACGAGAAGCTGCCGCGCGTCGTCGCCATCAAGTCCATCAACCCGCGCGGCGCGCACGACCTGCGGCGGCTCCGCCACCGCTTCGAGCGCGAGGCTTACGTCCAGGCGCAGCTCGACCACCCGGGCGTCGTCAAAATCTACGACTACATCGTCTCCGAGCAGACCTACTTCATCGTCATGGAGTTCGTCGAGGGGCGCTCGCTCGCGCAGTGCATCGCCGAGCACCCGGGGGGCCTGGGGACGGAGCGCGCGCTCGACCTCTTCGAGCAGATTCTCGACGCCGTCTCCTACGCGCACACCTTCGTCTACCGGGACGAGTCGGGCACGACCCACCAGGGGATCGTCCACCGCGACCTCAAGCCGCCGAACATCATGGTGACCGACGGCGACCGCATCAAGGTCACGGACTTCGGCATCGTCAAGCTGGTCGGGGCGTCCGCGACCGACACGTCGAAGATCGCCTACGGCTCGCCGCGCTACGTCTCGCCCGAGCAGGCCGCGGGCGAGCACCTCGACCAGCGCTCGGACATCTACTCCTTGGGCGTCATCCTCTACGAGATGCTCACCGGCGAGCCGCCCTTCGGCGGGCGCGCGGGCGCGAAGGACGGCTGGTCGCGGACCGAGATTCTGCGCGCGCACCGCGAGCTGCCGCCGCCCCCGCCGACCGCGCTCAACCCCGAAGTCCCCGCGGCCGTCGAGAAGCTCGTGCTGCGCGCGCTTGAGAAGAAGCCCGAGCGCCGCTTCAACACGGCCGCGGACTTCCTGCGCGCCGTGCGCAGGGCGCGCGGCCGCGAGGGGGCGGCGCCCGCTCGGGAGGGCGCAGGCGTTACACAGCCCCAGGGCGCGAAGGAGACGGGCGTGCTCGGCGAGACGACGGAAGAGCTGTCCGGCGACCCGTACCACACGCAGCCGCTCTCGGCCGAGGGCTCGGGCGAGTCGGAGGTCTGCCGCGTGTGCGGCGCGGCGGCCGGCGAAGACGACGCGGTCTGCAAAGCGTGCGGGCACGACCTGACCGCTTCGCCCGCGACGGCCGCGCTGGCGCGGCAGGAGGCGACGACGCGCCACCGCGGCGGCCAGGGCTTGAGGCTCGCGGGCGTCTCGGCCGCGCTGCTCCTGCTGCTGGCGTCGCTCGTCTACCTCGTCTCCAGCTTCAACGTCTCCATCCCGAAGGAGCCTTCGGCGTCGAAGACCCCGACGCCGCCGCCGACGCCCGCGCCGAGCGCCCCGCCGCCCCCGCCCGCGGGCGTCGCCACGCTCGCGTCGGCGGTGAAGGTCGATTCCTCTTACGACGGCTACAACGCGCGGCCGCTGACGGACGGCGTGACCGACGTGCGCGACATCGCGGCGAAGCGCTACAACCAGGGCAACTGGGTCTCGGCCGAGAGCCCCGAGCCGCACTGGATCGAGCTCCAGTTCAAAAAGCCCCAGCGCGTGACGTCCGTCTACGTCTTCTGGGGCTTCGACAAAGACCGCTACATGCCCTCGCGCCGCGTCGAGCTGCACGCGCCCGACGGCGGCGGCGGCTGGAAGACGGTCGCGACGCTTGAGCCGGGCGGCAACTTCGACCGCGCGGCCTTCGAGTTCGCCCCCTTCGTCGCCGAGCGCCTGCGGCTCTACCAGCCCGCGCAGGCCGGCCCGCAGAACCGGCCCTTCGTCATGTGGGTGCGCGAGGTGCAGGCGTTCGGCGAGCGCGACTGACGCGGGCGCGGAAACACGCGAGACCCCCGCGTCGTAAACATACAGGGAGGGAATTCGAGTCCGCGGCGGAGGCCCCGCGTACGTCTGAGTTCATCGCTCCTATGGACATGTCAGGCGGCAACTACTCGGTCGGCGAGCACACGACGAGGCGCGTCATGGCGGGCGACGTGGAGGCGGTGCGCGCGCGGCTCGTCTACGCCCTTGAGGGCCTCGGCTACACGGTCGTCAGCGAGAACCCCTTGCAGGCCCGGCGCGGGAAGCTGAAGAACGTCGTCAGCGCCGACTTCTCCGAGCACGCGCGCAAGCTGGCCGTGGGGTTGAGGCAGGGCGGGTCGGCGGCGACGCAGGTCACGTTCGACTTCGCGGTCACGCACGGCGGCTTCATGACGAAGGGCGACCTGCTGACGCTCGAAAGGGAGGCCGACGCCGTCGTCGCGCTGGCGCAGGCCCCGCCCGCGACGGGGCTCTGCCGCTCGTGCGGGACGGAGAACGGCGGCGACGCGCGCTTCTGCCGCCTGTGCGGCGCGCCGAGCGCGACGGGCGCGCCCGCGGAGCTTGAGGTGCTGCGGCTGACGGCCGCCTCGCGCGCGGGGTTGCAGGAGGTGGTGTGCGGGCTCCTCATCGCCGTGCTCGCGCTCGCCGCCGCGCTGGCTTTGATACTGTTCTCGGTCAAGCCGAAGGTGGTCAACCTCGGCTGGGGCATACTCCTCGTCGGCGAGGTCGTCGGCTGGTGGATGGCGCTCTACGGCATGGCGCGCGTACACCGCGCGCTCAACCGGAAGTCCGACGCCAAGCTGCCCCCCGCCGCGCAGGCCGCCCCGCCGCCGCAGCTCGCGCACGCGCGCGACGCACACTTCTCCGTGACGGAGGGCACGACCGAGCTGTTAGGCTCCGCCCCGCGCGAGCGCGAGAAAGTCCACGCGCGCCGCGAGCATTCCGACACCGGCCCGATTGGGTGAGCCCTCCGGGTCACGGGGGGTTCGCCCTTAAGCTAACCCGGCGCCGCTTCCGACGTTTATTATTCGCCCGACATGCTCACAGCAGAGATCATCGCCGTCGGCTCCGAGCTGCTGACGCCGTTCCGCACGGACACCAACAGCCTCTGGCTGACCGACAGGCTCAACACGGTCGGCGTCGAGGTGAAGCTCAAGACCATCGTCGGCGACGACGACGCGCGCCTCGAAGAGACCATCCGCGACGCCCTCAAGCGTTCGGGGATAGTCGTCCTGACGGGCGGGCTCGGCCCCACCGAAGACGACATCACGCGCAAGATCGCCGCGCGCGCCCTCGGCCGCCGCCTGCTGCTCGACGAGAAAGTCCTCGACGACATCAAGGCCAAGTTCCTCCGCTGGGGCCGCAAGATGCCGGAGATTAACGCGCGGCAGGCGATGGTCATGGAGGGCGCGGAAGTCCTGCCGAACCCGAACGGCTCGGCGCCGGGCATGTACCTTGAGCACGACGGCCGCGTCGTCGTCCTCCTGCCCGGCCCGCCGCGCGAGATGAAGCCGATGTTCGAGGGGCTCGTCCTGCCCAGGCTGGCCGAGCGCTCGGGCGGCGTGCGCGTCGCCCGCCGCGTGCTGCGCGTCGCGGGGCTCGGCGAGTCGGCCGTGGACGAGCGCATCGCGCCGGTCTACACGCAGTACAAGAACCCGCAGACGACGATTCTCTTCACCAACACCGAGATCGAGATTCACCTGACGGCGCAGGGGAAGACCGAGCCCGAGGCCGAGCTGCTGCTCGACGGGCTGGCCGGGCAGATCGAGGAGCGCCTGGGCGACTCCGTCTTCGCCTTCCGCGGCGAGAAGATGGAGGAGGTCGTCGGCCTGCGCCTCGCCGTCGCCGGCTTCACGCTCGCCACGGCCGAGAGCTGCACGGGCGGGCTCGTCGCGCACCGGCTGACGGAGGTGCCCGGCTCCTCGACCTACTTCATGGAGGGCGTCGTCACCTACTCGAACGAGGCGAAGACGCGGCTGCTCGGCGTGCCCGCGGAGTTGATACAGAGACACGGCGCGGTGAGCGCGGAGGTGGCCGAGGCGATGGCCGTCGGCGTCAAGCAGCGCGCCGAGACCGACTTCGGCCTTTCGGTGACGGGGGTGGCGGGGCCGGGCGGGGGGACTGAGGAGAAGCCGGTCGGGCTGGTCTACGTCGCGCTCTCGGACGACGCGCACACGGAGCACAAGCGCCTGATGCTGCCCGGCGACCGGAACCTCATCCGCTGGCGCGCCTCGCAGTTCGCGCTCGACCTTCTGCGGCGGCGCCTGATCTGAGCAGAGGCCGCGAACGAACCGCGCCGGGCGGTCGTATCAGACGTGTGAGCCGGGCGGGGGTGTGAAGCGGGAGGGCACATATGTTCTGTCCACAGTGCGGGAATAAACAGAGCGACGAGCTGAAGTTCTGCAACCTGTGCGGGGCGAACCTGTTCGCCGTGCGGCAGGTGGTCTCGACGCGCGAGGCCGACGAGAAGTTCGACTGGAGCAAGACGTGGGTCGCCGAGATGTTCATGTCGGAGGCCGAGCGCAAGCGCCGGACGGCGGAGCTGGAGATGCGGAGCGGCGTGACCCCCGAGATCAAACGCTACAACGAGATCAAGGCCGGCGTCATCACCTCGTTCGTCGGCGTCGGCCTCGTGCTCTTCCTGGGGGTCATCGGCGCGGCCATCGCCAGCGACCCGCGGAACCCGCCCGGCGACGCCGAACTCCTCCGCAGATTGTGGGTGGCCGGCGTCATCCCCCTCATGGTCGGGCTCGCGCTCATCTTCAACGGCCTCGTCATCAGCAGGAAGACGGTCGAGCTGCAAAAGCGCGCGCGCGGGGCCGCGCCCGACCCGCTGCCGAAGGGCGCGGAACAGCCCTCGCTCAAATCCGCCGACACCTCCGAGTTCATCCCCCCGGGCTTCAGCGTCACCGAAGGGACGACGAAGCATCTGAGCATCCCCGAGCAGAAGCCGTAGCAGGTTACATCAGTATTCGAGCTATTACGGTTCCCCTTTAACACAGAGACACAGGGGCACAGAGACACAGCTTGTTGAATTATCTCTTCGAGCTGTGTCTCTGTGCCCCTGTGTCTCTGTGTTGAAAGCTCACTTCATTTCCACTCGGATAAGAACCGCTTTAGTTACTTCCTGGCTGAGGCGTCGAGGATCAACTGCGCGGCCTGCTGGGCGGCGGGCGTGATGATGTCCTCGCCGGCCGATTTGGCCTTCGACTTGAACTGGCGGGCCGCCGCGGGCGCGGCCGTGCCCGGCGCCTGGAGCCTGATGTCGAGCGTCAGCTCGTCCTTCGGCTTGACGTTGGCCGCGGCCGTGCCGCCGCCGCCCGACGTCGCGCCGACGCTGCCGATGCCGGTCGCCGCCGTCGCCACCTTGCCGAACATCCCGCCGAAGCCGCCGCCCCCGCCCTTCTTGTGCGAGACGCTGGCGTAGACGACGAAGTCGCACTCCTTCTGCCGCGCCTCGGCCTCCTCGGAGGACTCAAGCAGCACGACCTCGACCGCCGCGCCCCGCAGGCCGTCGGCGAGCGCGTCACGCACGGCCGCCGCCAGTTGCGCGGCGCTCAGGTTGTCGCCCACCGCGCCGGTCTGCACGCCCGCCAGACCGAGTCGCACGACGCCCGGCCTCTTGGCGCCGACCTCGGCCGCGGTCTGTTGTGCCTGACCGGAGCTTGAAGGCCGCGCCGGGTCGTCGCCCGCGTCCCCCTGCGAGCCGGCCGCGGCCATCACGGCGGCGGCGGAGAAGTCTTTGACCTCGCGGTAGTCGGCCGGCGCCTCGAAGAGGGAGGCGTCGAGCGCGGCCTGCGAGAGTTCGACGACCTCGTTGACCATCGAGAAGCTCTCGCGGCCGTCCTTGCCGAACATCGTCATCTTCTCCCAGACGGGGAAGCCGCGCCGGGCCGTGCCGACCTGCTTCGTCTCATAGCGGTCGCGGCAGCCGCCGGACTGCCGCGGGTTGTAGTAGCGCCCGGCGCGCTCGGCGTCGCATTCGAGCTGGAAGGCCGCGTCGATGTACCAGCCGTCGGTCTCCATCTTCGAGTCCGCGGGGTTGCACGAGTCGGGCGAAGACTTCGTCTCGATAGTGATAATCAGGCGGCGCGCGGTGTAGCCGAACATCTGCTTGCGCTCGCCCGTGTCCTTCGTCGTGACGGTGGAGGTGACGAGGCCGCCCTGCGTCCGCTCGGCCGTCTGGCGCGTCCCCGAAGCCGGGGCGTTCGCGGCGGCGGCGCCCGCGTCGTAGGGGTTGACGGTGTATGCGCGCATCTGCGGCATGATCTGTATGTCGCGGCGCAGGTCGCACTGCTGGATGGTGACGGACTGGCCGCCCATCTGTTCGGTGCGCTGGCGCTTGCCCTTGATGTAGGTCGCGTTCTCGTAGGTCTGACCCTGCATGGTCTGGCGCGACTTGATCTTCACGTCGGCGCGCGCCTCCGCGGCGAAGGCTGCGGCGCAGAGCAGCACGAGCGCGAAGCGGCCGGCGCGTTTTAAGTTGGTCATTGGATGGGTCCCTCGTGTTCTGGATTCGGGCGAGAACCTGCGGCCCTCAAAGTCTAACGCGCGAACGTGGGGGGAAAAGGATCAGGGAAAGCAGGTCAGAACCACCCGCTACCGCGGGTGGGTCGTTGTTAACCGGCACGGCCGAACTACAACGACCCACCCGCTACCGCGGGTGGTTCTGACACTACGGCCGCAGGACGGGCGGAGCCGGGGCGCCGGGGCGCCCGGGCGGGTTGCGGTTCAGCTCTTCGAGGAGCCACTTGACCGCGGCTTCGAGCGTCGGGTCTTCGCCGCGGGCGATGGCTTCGGGCCGGTCTACGACTTCAACGTCCGGGTCTACGCCGACGCCCTCGACCGCCCACTTGCCCGCGAGGTCGAGGAAGCGGAAGGAGGGCGTGGAGAGGCTGCCGCCGTCGGCGAGCTGCGGGGTGCCGGAGAGCCCGATGAGCCCGCCCCAGGTCGCCGTGCCGAAGATGCGGCCGAGGTTGCGCTCGCGGAAGAAGTAGGGGAGCGCGTCGCCGCCCGAGCCCGCGTAGCCGTTAATCAGCATCGCCTTCGGCCCCGCGTGCGCGAAGACGGGCGTGCTGGTCAGCTCGATGCCGCGCCGCGCCCAGTAGTTGAGCGGGCGGCGCTCCAACAGCTCGATCATGCGGTCGGGGATGAAGCCGCCGCCGTTGTAGCGGTCGTCGATGACGAGCGCGTCCTTGTTGGCCTGCGGGTAGAAGCCCTTGAACAGCTCGCGGTTCCCCTCGACCGCGGTGTTGGGCGCGTGGATGTAGCCGACGCGCCCGCCCGAGAGCCTTTCCACGAGCGCGCGGCGCGACTGTACCCAGTCGAGGTAGCGCAGGTTCGACTCGCTCTTGACGGGCCGCACGCGCTCCTCGCGCGCCGTGCCCGGGTCGGGCCGGTCGTTGAGCGTGAGCGTGACGACGCGCGCGGCCTTGCCCTCCAACAGTTCGTAGAAGTTCCTGACGCCGCGCGTCGTGCGGCCGTCCACGGCGAGGATGAGGTCGCCTACTTTGGCCCTCACCCCCGGCTCGGTCAGGGGCGAGCGGAAGGACTCCTGCCAGTTCTCGCCGGGGAAGATTTTGGCGACGCGGAAGTAGCCCGAAGGGTCGGGCACGATCTCGGCGCCGAGCAGGCCGCCGTCGGCGCGCGTGACCTTCGGCGGGTCGTCGCCGCGCTCGGCGTAGACGTGGCCGGCCATCAGCTCGCTGCCGAGTTCGGTCAGAAGGTACGTGAAGTCCTCGCGGTTGGCGACGTGGGGGATGAGCGCGCCGTACTTGTCGCGGAGCGCCTTCCAGTCGGTGCCGTGCATGTTGGGGTCGTAGAACCAGTCGCGCATCGTGCGCCAGGCGTCGGTGTACATCTCGGCCCACTCGGCCTTCGGGTCGAGCTTCATCGTCAAGCCTTCGAGCTTGAGCAGGCCGGCGTCGGGCTTCTGCCCGGGCGCGAGCGGGGCGATGCCGTAAGCGCCGGCCGTCTGGAAGACGATGTGTTTCAACCCCGCGGCGAGGTCGTACTCCTGTATGCCATCGATGATGGGCTGCTCGGCCTTCGCGTCGATGTTGTAGAGCATGAGGCGGCCGGGCGTCCCCGTCAGGTAGAGCACGCCCTCGTTGGTAGCCGACAGGTGCCGGTAGTTGCTGTTCGGCGCGGGGATGGCGCGGACGCGACTCTCGAAGCCTTCAAAATCAATCTTGACGTTGACGCCCGCGGGCGGCGCGGATTTCGGCTCTTCCGACCTGCCCGCCGCCTGCGCGTTCGGAGGCGCAGCGGGTTGTGCCGCGGCCGCTTCGGGCGAGGGCGTGGCGGCCGGCTGCTGCGCCTGCCC
>DASVQJ010000100.1:0-3605 GCA_036389235.1 Pyrinomonadaceae bacterium
CGGCTTGAAGACAATGCCTCAAGAAGCCGTGCCTCCGCGTCTCTGTGGTTGATGCTCGGCCTACCCAGAGGTTTTCCTGCTCCCGGGTTTGACGGCCGGGACGCCCCGTGCGCAGAGGGGGCAGTCGGAGGGGGCGACGGCGGGGACTTCGAGCGTGGCGAGGGCGACGCGCGGGACGCCCACGTCGGCGCGCCCGCCGGAGCGGTCGATGATGGAGGCGGCGCCGACGACGAGCGCGCCCGCCGCGCGCAGGGCGTCGCACGTCTCGCGCGTCGAGCCGCCCGTCGTTATCACGTCCTCGACGACGACGACGCGCTCGCCGGGCCGCACCGTGAAGCCGCGGCGCAGCGTCATCCGCCCTTCCTCGCGCTCCGTCCAGATGGAGCGCACGTTCAGCGCGCGCGCCACCTCCCAGCCGATGACGATGCCGCCGATGGCCGGGGCGGCGACCGTCTCGACCCCCGCGTCGCGGAACTGCGCGGCGACGGCGCGGCCGAAGGCTTCGGCCTCGGCCGGGTGCTGGAGCACGAGCGCGCACTGTAGGTACTGCGGGCTGTGCAGCCCGCTCGTCAGCACGAAGTGGCCTTCCAGGAGCGCCCCCGTCCGGCGGAACCTCTCGACGACTTCCTCCCGGTTCATCCGCTTAATCCTTCCATTTCCCGCGCCGCTCGGCTAAACTGCGGCCCGATGCAGACCTTCCGCAACCTCGTGCCGGACTCGGCGCTCGTCGAAGAGACCATCAGGCTTTTGCACTCCAGCGGCGGGCGCGCGCCCGCCACGGAGGTCTGCGCCAACGTCCTCGAACTGCCCGACCTGGACGAGGCCGCCGCCTCCTCGCTCGTCAACGAGCTGATCGGCGAGGACTGGCGCCTGCGCGTCGCCGACGGCGGCTTCGAGGTCGAGGTGCTCTGCGAGGACGACGAGTGCCGCGCGCTCTCGGAGACCGACTTCGTCGTCTTCGACATCGAGACGACGGGGCCGAAGATGCCCCCCTCGCGCATCATGGAGATCGGCGCGGCGCACGTCCGCTCGGGGCGCATCGTCGCCGAGTTCCAGACGCTCGTCAACCCGCTCATGCCCATCCCGCCCTTCATCGCGGGGCTCACAGGCATCCGCGACGAGATGGTCGTCGGCGCGCCGACCTTCGACGAGGTCGTCCCGCGCTGGCTCGACTTCGCCGGCACCTCCGTCCTCGTCGCGCACAACGCCGTCTTCGACGTGCGCTTCATCAACCACGAGGTCTCGAACGTCTTCCCCGGCCGTCGGATGATGAACTCGCACATCTGCACGGTCTCGCTCGCGCGCCAGCTCCTGCCCGAGCTGCGGAGCTTCCGCCTCGCCGCGCTGGCCGAGCACTTCTCCGTCCCGCACCGCACGCGCCACCGCGCCGGCGACGACGCGCGCGCCACCGCGCGCGTCTTCCTCCGCCTGCTCGAACACCTCGAAGAGCACGGCGTCCGCGACCTCAGCGGCGCGCGCCGCTTCCAGAAGACCCTGCCCGCCAACGGGAACGGCCAGGCCAAAGAGGCGAGCAACGCCTGAGCTTCAACAGGCAGCGGGCGGGGAGCCCCGGAGGGGCTGCACATCTATAGCTCACGGTGTTTATTAATCTTCTAAGCTCCGGAGGAGCGGCATGTGTTATGTCGCCCCTGACAGGGCTCGGGGTTCTATTAATCCGACGGGCTATAAACATCCCGCCCCTCCGGGGCTCCCCGAATATTCTCTTAACCGCCTACTGCGCTTCGGCTTCACGCTTCTTTCGCTTCAGCAGACCACGCAACACGAACACGACGACGACGAGCGCGGCCACGCCGAGGCCGACCGCGGGGTAGTTCCGCGCGAGCACCTCTCTGGCCTGCTCGCCGTAGCGGACGGCGAGGTAGCCTTCGAGGAAGAAGCGGAACGCGCGCCCGACGGCGACGGCCGCGGCGAAGCGCAGGAGGCTCAGGCGGAAGACGCCCGCCGTGATGACGAAGAGCTTGAAGGGGAACGGCGGCGGCAGCACCGACGCGACCAGCACCGACAGCACGTCGTAGCGGTCGACCAGCTCCTTGACGCGCGCCTGCTTCTGCGGCGGGAACTTCTCCAGCGCGCGCCGGCCCGCGCGCTTCGAGATGTAGTAGAGGACGACGCAGCCGAGCACCGACCCGGCCGTCGCCCCCAGCGCGTAGAGCGGCATCCGCGCCGGGCTCTGCGTCGAGAGCAGGAGCATCACGGCGTCCGGCCCGCCGGGCAGCGGTACGAGCGCCGAGTCCAGCAGCGCGATGGCGAACAGCCCGAACGCGCCGAACGTGACGAGGTAATTCACCACGCTCGTCAGCCCGTTCGTGATCTTACGCAGCAGCCACTTCACGGTTTAGTCCGCCGCCCCCCCGTCCGCCTTCCCTTCCGCATCCGACCCCTCGGCGAGCTCGACCGCGGTCTTGCGCGGCGCGCGGATGTGCTTCACCAGCACGTAGCCGCCGACGCCCAGGACGACCAGCGCGCCGACGCCGCTCAGGATGTAGAGCCCGTTGGCGCGCATGAAGTCGATGACCTGCTCGCCGTAGAAGACGGCCAGCGTCCCCTCGACGAAGTAGCGCACGCTGCGCGCGATCATCACGGTCAGCATGAACCGCCAGCGCGGGTATTCGAGCGCGCCCGCCGTCGCCACGAAAATCTTGAACGGCATCGGCGGCGGGAGCAGGGCCGGCACCGCCAGCGCGAGGAACCCGAAGCGGGCGTACGCGCGCTCGACCTTGGCGATGTTCTCGGCGCTGAAGCGGCGGCGCATCACGGCCTGCCCGCCGCGCCGCATGATCGTGTAGAGCACGAGGCACCCCAGGACAGAGCCCGCGGCGGCGAAGAGCGGGAAGTAGAAGACGGACTTCGGGTCGCTGTAGCAGCGCGCGACGACGAGGTAGTCGTTAATCTCCGGCAGGCTCAGCAGCGACGAGTCGAGCGCGCCGATCAGAACCATCGCGGGCCCCGCGACGTAGATCGGCACCTCGCTGATGAAGTCGTGCAGCCAACGGACGAGTTCGGCCAGCCAGTCGAACATATGAACAAAGACGGGTGACGAGCTAACTCAATTTAACCCGTCGCCCGCCGCCTGTCACTCGCCGCTGCTTTACTTGACGGGGGTGAAGATGGAAGGCGTGTCGTAGGTGACGCCGAAGGTGACGCCCGAGCGCGGGCTGAACTCGGTCAGCCCCTTGATGCCCGCGGCGTCGAAGCGCAGGCCCGCCGCGCGGACGCGCAGCCCCAGCCGGAACTCGCCCTGCGACTCGGTGCCGAGCGGGGCGGCGCCGCCGCGCGTGTTGGCGCGCCCGTTGACCTCGGCCGCCACGTCCACGGTCTTGTTGACGCGGTAGATGCCGCCGAGGCCGTAGAGCAGCATGTCGTTCTGCGTAAACAGCCGCGTCGGCGCCGTGTAGATGCCGAGGCCGAGGTTGCCGAAGGTGTTGAGCCGGCCGTCGCGCCCGAACTTCTTGCCGACGAGAATCGTGCCGAACGCGTTCGTCTGGTTGACGCCGATGCCGCGCGCCTCGTTCGAGTTCGGAAGCTCGACGCCGAAGCGGAAGCCCAGGCTCGGCCCGCGGCGCGTCTCGTTGCGGAGCTTGATT
>DASVQJ010000101.1:0-27469 GCA_036389235.1 Pyrinomonadaceae bacterium
GCGCGGGGCGAAGGCCCGCACGGGTCAAGAACTCGACAAGGCTTTAGCGCAGGCCATCGGGCTCGTGACTAAAGCCGACATAAGAGGCTGGTTCAAGCACTGTGGCTACTCGCTCGCACGCAAGTGAGAACCGCTATAATAGCCGCAGTGCCTGAACCAGCCGTCAACGTCGGCGGCAGTGACAGAGTCGAGCGCCTACGTCATGGCCGCGTCTAAGTCCGAGGGGCTGCGCGGCTCCTTGCCCCTGACAACCGCCTTGACCTTCGACCAGCAGTTCTCCAGCGGCGAGAAGTCCGGGGACGTGAGGGCGGCGGGAGTGCGCGGGGAAGGATATTAGGGGAGGGGCGGGGTGTCGACGGCGAGATTGCTGTCGGGGTGGTCAGGCTAAGTTTGGCGTCAGGCGTAAGCGGATAATATTTTAGCCTAATTTATATTCAACCAGTGCTTTAAGAGCCCGTACAATCCCGGTTTCACCCATATCCGGGCGTAAGACAGTTATCAAATCAATTAACCCGATAGTCGGGTTTGCGGAAATATCCGCATATTTGCGATGGCTTATTTCCGCGGGAAGAGTACAACTTTGAATGCGAACAGGAATCACTTTAGGGCGGCCTTTCTTCTCTTGCATGAGCGCATTGTGCAACTCTTCGCGACACCAGTCGCTCGCTAATGATGCCGGAGAGGCGCAGAAGATGAAGAAATCGGAATTGCTTATGCCGGCGGCAATCTCGCCAGGGATGCTTCCGGAGACAGGTATTTCTTCCTCGTCAAGCCAAGTCTTAATACCTATGTGCTCCAGCGCGGCACAGAGTCTTCTTACGAGAGGTTTATTAATCGTCGCGTGGCTAACAAAAGCATATTTGGTGACGGACTGCGAGAGGCGATTTACACCCAGGACAGAAGATATCTCCTGATTACTATCACTACGATAAATCCGGAACAGGATTTCGACGTTCACCGGGCTCCCATCCTTTGCCCTAAGAATCGAGGGAACCCACTGCGCTTTCTGGAAAGAGGAGTTGTGATGATCTTGACGGAGGGCTCTCCTGAAATTCTCCCTGGCATTCCGCCGGCCCCCGAAATAGAATTTTTCAATGGGCTCATTTATGACCTCCTTTAGCTCGTACCCGAGCATATCGATGACAGTATGATTACAATAGAGGATACGCCCCTGCGGATCGGTAAGTATCATTGTGGTGTTATCCGGGTCACGCACTATTTGTCCGAGCCACACATCGTCTTTCATTTTCCCTATCTCCGTGAGTAACTCTTTCAAGGCTGTAACGTTCTTGTTGACCCCGACGATATAAGCATCACCTCGGTGCGGAGACCCGACGAGGATTAACGAAAGCTCGACGTCTAGTCGTGTGCCTGCGTCTCGTCCGCGTAAGCGGGTGCGGTGGTGCTCTATCATCCCGTGCGAGATAAGCGCCCGCATGACCTTCGCGGCCTCCCTCCTCCCCCCCTGATAAAGTGAATGGGCGGCGATCAATCCTTCTCTCACGGACTCCTCAGTAAAGCCTGTGTCCTGGTAGAAACGCCTGTTAGCACGTATCACCTTACCGGCGATGTCGGAGACGACGATGATGTCGGACATCTGCGCCATGTGGTGAAGCGTAATTTTGTCGACAAGGTCTCTCAACGGATGGTTAGCCTTCATGACTCCCCCATTTTGTTCTGCCGGCTCCGTCCCTACGTGGTACCAACGCGTTCGGCGCCTGACGCCGCCGAACACCCGCCACCTACCGGCCTGCCCGAGCGCCGTGGCCAACTCAAGGGTAGCCGCAACCACGCCATCATGCCCACAGGCGGCCGGCAACCCCGTCGGTCGGGACCAAAGATTCAGCGCGCGACGGCGATCTGGGCGTTAACCAGGAGCGGCGGCCCGCTGCTCGGATCGACCACCGGGAGCGGCGGCGGCGACGGCACGGTGAAGTGATCGATAGCACTCTGCTGGAAGACGACCGCCATGCTCGATCCGCCGTAGCTGAAGAAGCCCAGCTCGTCGCCCTTCTTGACGCGGTCGCCTTCTTTCACCCGGATCCGCACCGAAGAGATTTCGGTGATGCCGACGGGGATAACGCATACCATCCCGATGTTCGCGTCATCGCTTTCGATGAAGACAAGGCCGCGCGTGTTCACAGTCGCGTCGTAGCCCTCGGAGAGGACGCCCGCGCTGGGGTCGAAGCCGGCTGACTCCGCTTCGCTGAACATCAGCCCGTCCACCACGCGTGCCTTGCGCACCGTGCCGTCGACGGGCGCGTGCCAGCGGTGATAGTTCGCGCCACTCAGGAACGACTGGAACACGTAGCCGCCGATGAATCGCTCCCAATGTTCGCTCCGATCCAACATGTCCGCGAGGGAGAACGGCTCACCCTTGAGCCAGAACTTGCCCTGCGGCTTGATGTCGCGGGCGATGGTGACGAGGTTCCCGTCGTTCGGCGAGATGATGACCTTCGGGTCTCCCGGCGCGGCGACAGGGCGCGCTTCCGGTCTAATCCCGCGGTGGAAGTAGCCGTTGTACGACTCAAAGCCCCAGTGCGGCTTCGAGCGGTCGTACTCGTATTCCCACAGCCTCATGTCCTGGTACGCGAAGGTCGAGAGCCAGCCGGACGGGCTCTCGTTGAGCACGTGCGCGCTGTCGGGGCTGTCGAGGTAAGCGCACCACTGCTGGAGCACGCCCCTGAGCCCCCGGTTGAAGTCGGCGTCGCGGAACACGGCCTCCCCGGCACGGGTCATCATCATGTAGGCGAAGAGCGACGACATCGGGAACGCGTTGCGCCTGGCGGGGTCCTGGTTATAGGGCGGGGCGGTCACGGTGATGTGTTCGAGCGCCCGGAGGAGTTCCGGAGTGTTGTGGACGACCTTATACTTGTGGGGCACCTGACGGATCATCTCGGAGACGTACATGCGGACGATGGGGTTCGTCTCGATCAGTGCGCCGAGGCGGGCGACGGCGTCGCCGAGAGGGCGTGCCTCGGAGTCGAGTTTCCCCCGCATCCCGCGATTCCACTCGTCGAGGCTCCGCCGATCCCGCGGCAGGTAGCCGGCCCGGTAGCCGAACAACCTCCGATACCTCGCGTCGATTAAGGCTTCCTGGTCGCTCATCTCAGTCCCTCCACATGTCTCGGATCACGGCATGCGCGCGCAGCGGCGCATGGCCGTGGGTTGCGGTAGATGGTGCGCTTTAACGCCCTGCGTCACCCCCCGTCCCGCATCACACCTGTTAAGCTGACGTGAGGGCGAGGAGTGCGCGGGAAAGGGTATTAGGGGCGGGGCGGGGTGTCAACGTCGAGGGGGCCGTCGGGCACATAACGATCTTAGGCGCCGCCGCCCCGGGAATCTATCCGCTCGGGGGCAACTCTCGGCACCTGCGTTACGACGGCCGGTGTCACACGCTCCAGTTTGTAGTGCAAGCGCAGGGGCGTGAGGCCGAGGAACCGGACGGTGTGGTCGGTCCGCAGTGTCCCCTGCCTGTCGACATACACGTGGAAGAACTCCCGCAGCGTGCGGATATAGCGGACCCACCAATGTGCGGAGTCGGCTTCGACCATCCGGTAGAAACCCGGGCCGCCGAACCGCGAGCCCGAAGAGATCAGTTTGAAGGAGCCGTCCGGCTGTGCCTCCGGCCTGAGGAACACGGTGGAGCTCCCGCCGGGTACGGGGAAGCTTACCTTGACGCAGGGGTCCGGGTGCCCGGCCGGACGCTCGACGGAGTAGAGCCCCGTGTAGATGACGCGGCCGGAGGCGGCGACGCGGCGCAGCCACCCCGTGTAGTGTCGCTGGCCGTCGGCGTCGATCATCGGGAGGACTTCGCTCGTCATCCCACCCGCGAGTTCAAGGGAGGAGACGGGGAAGTTCAATTGGTCCATCCTGCGGCTGACGAACCTCGTCAGCGCCCACAGGAAGAGGCGCGTGGGGATGGGGGCCTCGCTCCAGGCTTCTAGCCTGTAGCCGGAAGTGTGTTCGTAGAAGTCGCGGACCTCGGGACGGATCCGGTCGGGGTCGAATCCGCCGCCCCTGAGCTGGTCGAAGTCGGGCAGGAGACCGGCGTCAGGCGCGGGCCGGACCTGGAGCCGTTCACGCTCGGCCAAGTAAGTGTAGAATTGCGCGCCGATCCGGCCCGGCTGCCCCATCGGGCAATCCAGCCACGGGGCGTCGCGCTTCGCGACCCGCTTCCCGGTCGCACGGACCCACCAGCGGATACCCGCGCCGGCCCCCGCTCCGATCATGTCACTGAGAGATGAGTCCATTCTTATCACATAGCGGCTGGGAGCCTTTACGCCTGACGCCCGGGGCACCCGCATGCCGTGCATCGACGCCCGGTAGCTGGCATGAGAATGAGAAACGCGCGGGGAAGGATATTAGGGGAGGGGCGGGGTGTCAACGTCGAGGGTCATGGTCGGGGGCGCGCCGCCGTCGGGTGTGCCGCTCATCAAGGCGTTCGTTCCGCGAGCGCGTGCTCGATGCGGCGGTCGGGGATGAGCCACATGACCGCGACCAGGACGTACAGCGCGCAGGCGAGCCACGGGCTCACGAAGGAGAGCGGGATGGCCGCGGCGTAAAACGCCACCGACACCTTGCCCTTGAAGTCTTTACCCAGCGCCTTCGCGATGGCCGAGTCCCTGCCGTGTTTTGAAATGAGGACGCGGGCGAGGAGGAAGTAAGCTATCGCGGCGAAGAGCAACACCACGCCGTAGGAGGCGACGGGCCAGGCGGCGAAGTGGTTCTCGCCCATCCAGCCGGTGACGAAGGGGACGAGCGACAGCCAGAACAGCAGGTGGAGGTTGGCCCACAGGGTGCGGCCGTCGACGTGCCTGACCGCCTGGAGCAGGTGGTGGTGGTTGCTCCAGTAGATGCCGACGTAGATGAAACTGAGGACGTAGCTCAGGAAGACGGGGATGAGCGGGCCGAGCGCGGGCAGGTCGGCCCCGTGCGGAACCTTCAGTTCCAGCACCATGATGGTGATGATGATGGCGAGCACGCCGTCACTGAACGCCTCCAGCCGCCCCTTCCCCATTCACAGTCTCCATCCGGCGTGTTAACGCCTACGCGCGGCGTTTCCTGCCTCGTATCATATGGCCGCCGTATCTCTCGACGAGCCCGGTCACCTCCCGGACGTATTCCGGCACCCAGCCCTGGTCGGTCACGTCGAGCTCGGCCACGCAGTAGTACTTCACATAAACCTTCTATGCTGATAAGCAGGGCGCGTCCTGGCGCGCGCAGATTTAAGTGCCTCCCCTAAAGCTGAACCAGGAACCGGCTCATGCCGTCGGACGGCAGCCGTTTATAATATACGGTGATTTCAATCGGTACTTAAGTGGGGCAGGGAGGCCGAAGGCCGAGCGCCAATGACTCATTCAATCTTATTTTCGCGCGGGTCGGAAGGTTAGGTTGGCGCCACAAGTAATTTTGGTCGGACGCTCGTTTTCAAAAAGGGCGTGAAACACCCCTTCGCCGAAGAAGGAGGTGACGAAGCCGAGTGTTCGCTCCTTGGGGTCGCCCGCGGAGAGGGTCTTAACCAACATGACCTTCTCCCTGGGGCGGAGCTTGCGGACGGTCTGCCCGTCGAAGGTCGTGTGGAACGGGGTCGCCTCGTCCGTGCCGCTGGGGAAGAAGACCCCGCGCGCCGCAAGCTTCGCTTTCAGTGGGTTGCCGGCGGCGAGTCTCGACCCCGGGCAAGAGGTAATTCCGCGTAACTACGGCAGGGGGCCGGCCTTTTTTGCGGTGAGCTTACGGGCGAGCAAGACGTTGAACTTCAGATTCGGGCAGGGCACCAAGACTGCTTCAGGCCCGTCGTCGCAGGGGCCATCCACGGGGACCGGCCGGCAACCCGCCGGAACCGCGCCCGCCGAGAGGACATACTCTTTGAGTCTGTCCCTGCAAGCGTGGAACTTTCTCAACCGTGCCAACGTCAACCTGCCGGTCGGCAACCTCAGCTCACCTTTCTTCGGCCAATCCACCGCCGTAGCGGGGAGCTTCGGCGGTGGTGATCCCTCTCGGGTAGCCGCCTGATTGAGATGCAGGTTCGCTTCGGTTTCTGAGACGGCTCTGCGTGCGCCGGCCGCGAGGCCGTTGTCGCCGACACCAACTTCGCCCGGATGTACGCGCCCCTCGGCCGCCGCGTTAAGCCCTACTGAAGAGATGGTCTAATACCTGACGGCAAACGTTGCAATCGTATCCGAGCCTGGGCGACCATAATCCGCATAAGCTTGCCGGGAAAGCGCAGGCACCAACTCAGCGGTCTCGGTTGTTCAAGACGTTCGCCGGTCATCACGAAGCTTACAACGGCCATCGCGGCAAAATGCCCCCGTGGTAGCAGCATAGGGAGGAGCATCAACGCCCAGCAGGAGCCGACGCACCAAACCCCGTGCGTAATCCCGAAACGTAGGGCGTCCAGGTCTGCGGCGATGCCAAACGCTGCCAGCTCGCTATGATTATGGCCCCGATTAAGGCAACGCTGCTTTATCGGCGAACACTGCCACACGAAGGCGATGCTCCCTACCACGACCGCCGGCAGATATGATTGCGGCGCGAGCAAGCTCAGCATGAGCATTGCCACTATCAATACGCCGCCCGCCGCCATCCAGACCGCGGCATAACCGACCACGAAAAGCGTAACTGACCGGGCGCGCCGGCGTTTGAAGCTGCGCCCGCGGATGTGCTGAATTGGTGCCATCAACGTCGGCGACATCATCGCGACCAGCATCAAAGCCCAGCCCGCCGTCAGAGAAGAGATCGGGTTCATTGCCAGCAGCATCTGAAATGAAACCAGCGACGCCCCCGAGTCTGTCACCGGGCAGTGGGCAAGAGACGTGCTGCTTCCGGGGTTAACCAGAAGCAGCATCCACGTCGTCGCGCTTATGAGCAGTATCGGGGTATTAACCCGTGCACGCTCTCGGGTGCTTATCCTCATTGGTGCCCTTGGCGGTAGATGCTGACTCGACCGACGGTGATTTCCTCACTGTCCGGAACAGCGTTGTGGGGCACAATTCTCACGTCGAGCGAATCCGCATCGAGGGTATCGTCAAGGAATAGGTTGTCTATGATGTTCGTGATGTCCAACACGTAGGTGAGCCCCGCGCCGCCATGCTGGCCGTCCTTTAAGGTGGCCCTCCGAAGCCCGAAGAGCGCAACCGATCCTGCCCTCTGTTGGTTGACCGAGACGTTGAGTATGTATGAGTCTCTGGTTCCTCGGACATTTTCCAGCTTGAGGTAGACGTGATCCGGCACGTCCGTTTCGGAAGCAGCCGCGAGACTCGCGGACACCTTCCCCCGGACGTCGGAATCAAGCCTGACGGTTGCGCGAGCCCCCGAGCTCTTTATCCGAAGAGCACCGTCGTGGGTCCCGACGAGTTCGGCATCATCTCCGCTGGCCATATTTCCTCCCGGCGCCGTCCCCGCCGCGGCGGGCGCTGCGCCCAACTTTTTCAACCTGCGGGCAACTCTGTTGAAGGGTTGGGGCGAGACCGTCGCAGTCAGGTCATCATAAGTATAATCCAACTGATCGAGACTATTGACATCGGCCGGGGTGTACACCCAGGAGATGCCGCCCGGAAGTGGCATTGTGAATTCCCGCTCGCCGATGGCTGCGGGCCCGTTAAGCCAGTTCGTGTCAGTCGGGTTGCTGTTTCCAATCGCGTTCCATGCCGCCCACATCCGGTCAATGTTGGAGTGGTGTAGGTAGAAGATCGGGTCGAGCGCCGCTATGCCCGGGTCAGACATCAAGCCCCAGGTATTGTTATCAGGAGCGTTGCCCCCGACGTAAACGTGAACCTGATTATGCGGATTGCTTTCGAGATTGCCGCTGGTGTCTCCACTATGCGAGAAGCCTGTATCCGGGCCGCCGAAGCCGGGGGCCGGAGTGGCGGCGTTGCTGCCGGTATAGACGGTATTGCCCTCGCAAGTCTCCGATACCGGAGGGATGGGGACAAAGATGTTGAAGTCGCTCCTCGGGCCGTAACGGGCTTCAACGTAGAGGGGATTCGGGGTCGTCCCGTCCGGTAAAGTCTTCTGAGTAAAGGCAGGCGGAATCTCATATTCATTGTCCGGCCCGAAATAATTCCAGTACGGCAAAGCCCAGTCCGAGGGGCCGCCGAGATTCACCACCGCCGCACGGATTTGCGCCTCCAGCGCTAACAGATATCCACGATGCCACGGAGCGAAATACCAACTTTGGTGCTGACACTGATTCCAATACAGGTCCTGGAGATTCTGCGATGGGAGCGGTGTAGTTGGGACCTGCGGCGGCGCAGGGATAAACCCCCAGTCCGGGAATGCCGGCGGGTCTGTGTACCAGGGTGTGTTGGGGTTGACGTATTCGCCGTGGATGGCGGCGAAGAACCACCAACTGTTTGGATTGTCTAAGGCGAGCGACTGCATTACGCCGACGCCCTTCGCGTACCATAAGAGGTCCGGATTGTCGAAGGTCCCGTCGTTATTCCACGCATTATTTCTTGTATAGGTGGCCATTATCTTCCCTCCGATTAGCGATTGATAGTCTGGGGCTGGATTTTGGCGAGTCATGCGAAAGGCAGAAGCTCGTGAGAATTCAGCCTTCGGATTTGAACGCGGACACGATATTCCAACAGCCGTTTGGTGTCAATAAAATTGGGGGTTCTGTGGCGAGAATTACTTCCCGGGTATCATCCGCCCCTCACGCTCTTCCAACAGGTCTTATCAGGCCCTTACATGAAGCGTAACTCCTCGCCCGCAAGCTGAGGCGCGTCAAGTATCTCAACGATGTCGTCGAACAAGATCACCGGGCGACCCGCAGGAGGTGGCGGGCGATGCCGTGCTCCCGCTCCTTCCACACCGCCGAGCGGACGGTAAAGGGGGGCGAGGCGGCGCATATGCTGAGGAAGGCGCAGGTCAAGAGGATAGACGGCAAGGACTCGTTAGGGCGGGCGAAGTTTGTCGAGGGGCTATTCGGCCCAGCCGGATAGCGCAGCACTGCCCACGGCTTTGTTGCGCTCCGAAATACAATCCGCAACAGAACCTCGAAGGCTGTCGATTACCAGGCTGCCGGCCTATGGCGCTTGGCAGCCGAAATTAGTTACGGAAGCGCGGTGTTCGTTGAGTCTCCACGGTTCGCTCCGTCGCCGCGACGCGCAGTCTGACTTCATTACCGGCCCCGCTCGTCGCCAGGAACCGCTTGCCGTCGGTGGGCGAGAAGGCGACCGCCGTCACGGCGGATTGCTCCGTAAGCGTGATTAACTCCCGCAGCATCACCTCACCCCACATGGTCGCGTTGCGTAATTCCTCGTTGGTGTCCCAGACCTTGACGCTGCCGTCCTCGCTGCCGGTAGCGAGCCTCTTCCCGTCCGGGGAAAACCCGACGGATAAGACCGGCTTGGAATGGCCCCCGAGGGTCGTCAAATTATGACCCGTGCCCACCTCCCACAGCTTGACCGTCCGGTCTGCGCTCCCGGAGGCGAGCGTCGTCCCGTCCTGAGAAAATGCGACCGAGGTCACGGCGTCGCCATGTTCCATCCGGTCGGACTGACGCACCTTGCGCGAGTCCACGTCCCAGAGTTTGACGGCTCGGTCCAGACTCCCGGAGGCGAGCGTGCGGCCGTCGGACGAGAATGCCACCGAGGTGACGCTGTGGCTGTGCGGCTGCGACGGCGTCAGCAACTCCTTGCCCGCACTCACGTCCCAGAACCTAACCGTGCCGTCCTCGCCCCCGCTCGCGAGGAGAAAATCTGACCTGCCCGAGAAGGCGACGGAGTACACTTTGCGCTTGCCCCCGCCATTCCCGTGCCCGGTCAGCTTCAACAACTCCCGCCCCGTGGCAACGTCCCACAGCTTGATCGTCCCGTCCCAGCTCCCGGTGGCGAGCTTCTTGCCGTCGCGGGAGAAGGCCAGAGTCGAGATATTGCTCTCGTGTCCCTTCCACGGCGGCGGAGCCTCCCGGCCGGCCGGGTTCGACTTATCGGCTTCGGGGTTCCAGAGTTTGACGATTCCGTTGGTGCTCCCGGTGGCAATCATTTTCCCGTCGGGTGAGAAGGCCACCGAGTGGACTGCGTCGTCGGCCGGACCTGCCTGCGGCCTCCCCAGTCGCGACGGCTCCTTGCGAATCTGCGTCGGGTCCCAGAGTTTCGCGCTCTGGTCGCGGCTCCCGGAAACGAGCCTGGCGCCGTCGGCCGAGAAGGTCAGCGACAGTACGGCGTCGGAGTGCCCTTTGAGCAGCACGCGCAGCAGGCGCTCATTTATCTGGCGGTTGCGCCAACGTTCCCTGCCGGGTCCCCCGGCGCCGCCGCCGCCGTCCTCGTCTAGACCGCCCCTGTTGGATATCTCGGCCTGAACCTCACCCACCGCGCGGGCCGGGTCGGTAACGTCCCAGACCCCGATGCTGCCATCCAAACTTCCGCTCGCCAGCCGGTCGCCCTCGCGCGAGAACGTCACGGACGTGACGCTCTGGTAATGCTGACGCAGCGGGACCACTTCGCTCCCGGCGGCAACGTCCCACAGGACGATGGTGCTGTCCTCCCGCCCCAGCGCGAGGAACCTTTTGGAGAGCGCGACGGAGGTGATCGACGCCCATTGCTTGAGGTTGACCTGCCTGTGCTCTTTGGTGTGGATGTCTATCAGGGTCGTCATCTTGTCGCCCCAGACGACGGCGAGGGTTCGGTTGTCGGGCGAGAAAGAGATCAGCGAACCGCGCTCCGTATCCCACTCCGGCGCGCTCGCCGGAGCGTTCGGCGCTGTCGGCTGCATGATGTCCGCGTAGCCCATCAACCTCTCGGTTCCACCCGAGGCGGTGTCGAAGAGGGTGAGGGCTCCTCCGCGGGTCACGGCGGCGAGGTACTTGCCGTCGGGCGAGAAGGTCATGGTCAGGACGGCCTGCTTGAGTTCGCCCATCACGGGGGTCGCGCCTCCCGTGTGCACGTCCCAGAGCGTGACATCGACTTTGCCGTCCGTCTCCGTCGCGACGGCGAGCCACCTCCCGTCGCGGGAGAAGGTCACGCTCGTGACGCCCTTCGGCGACTGCGACAGGAGCGACGCGCCCCGAGCCATGTCCCTCAACTTCACCGTGCCGCTCCCGCTCATCGTGGCGAGCGTGTTGTTGTCCGACAGCGCGACGAAGGAGACCGCGCCCTCATTTGCGTAGACCAGCGTCTCCAGCTCGTCGTGGGCTGACGCCCAGAGGTAGTACCACTCGAACCCGCGCGACTCGGGCTTGCCTTCGAAGACCCTGTCGGCGTCTTGAAGCAGTCGGTTCGTCGAGGCGAAATTCCGGTCGTCCTCCAGAGCGGTCTGCGCGAAGTTGATGTTCGCGCCGTAGATCAGGTGGAGGTTGGCCCGGCTCGTCTTGTCGACCTGCCTCTTCTGATACCAGCCGAAGCCCCCGAGCGCCGCGGCGAAGAGGAAAGCCAGCGAGAGGACGAACGCGAACTTGCGAACCTGCGCCTGCCGCTGCTCCCTGCGCTCGGCGGCCCTCCTCTCCTCTCTCGCGTCCCGGCTCGCGACGGCGCTCCGTTCGAGGAACTCCATCGCGCTCTCGAATATCTCTCTGTCTTTCGCCTTCCTCTCTTCCTCCGTCTGGACGCCCTTGAAGACCTTCTGAATATCCTCGCTGAACGAGGCGTGGTAGCGCGAGGCCCACGCCAGGTTGGGCCGCTTCTCTTCGCGCCACTTCAGCGCGTATTCCACCTCCAGGTCGCTCAACAGGCCCGCCCGCCCGCGCCTGTTCAGCTTGGCGGTCTCGGCCAGCCGCTCGTACACGTTGACCGATTGTGCTTCCTCATCCACCCAGTTCTTCAACCTCGACCAGTTGCGGATCAGACTTTCGTGGGAGATGTCGATCAGCGTGTGCCTCGCCAGGGGCTTCCCCGCCGACGGCAGCAGGAAGGATCGGCCCTCCGCGCGGAAGACGTCTATGACCCTGACCAGCTCTTTGACCTTCGCGCCGGTGATGGCGCGCAGCTCACGCAGTTCGGTGGGGCGGCGTACCTCCCGGTTCTCGCCGACCCCCTTCTCGGTCAGGGCCTTGAAGAGTTGCTCGGCGATGTCCCGGCTCCGCTCGTCGGCCAGCTCCGCGTGGGCCTCGTCCGCGTGCTTCGACAGCGCCCCGGCCATCCGGCCCGCCGCGCGGTAGTGGTGGAGGTCGAGCGGCTCTTGCTCCTTGTGATCCGCCTCCCACTTGTCCCAGGTGCGCATCAGCGCGTGCTGGAGGATCGGCAACTGGTCGGGGTCATCCCCCATGTCGCTGAGGAGCTGGTTGACGAGTTGCGGCGTGATGTCGGCGCCGCGCATCCTGACGGGGCCGGTGATGGCCTCGCGGCGCTGGTCGCGTGTCAGGCGCGGGATCAGGTATTGGCCCTCGTTGATGGCCTCGGGCAGGTCCCAGAACCTGGCGCAGTCGCCGAGGTAGTCCGAGCGCATCGTGATGACCACGTAGATGGGGAGCTCCGTCTGGCTCTTGGCCTGCAACAGCAGCTTGACGAAGGCCGCCGCCTGGTTCCCGCGGGGGCCGTTCTTCGAGATGCGCGCGTAGCGGAACAGCTCCTCGAACTGATCGACGACGATGAGCAGGTTCTCGCCCTCCGCCATCTTCGCCTGGCGGACTGCCTCGACGAGGCCGAGGTCGCCGCGCCGGAGCGTGACCTCGGTGATTTTCTTCGGGAGCTCCCCGTTCCTCGCTATCTCGCGCGTGTAGGACGCTTCGAGCAGGAGCCGGTTGAGCCTCTCGACCTCGCGCCTGGTCAGCCCCTCCTGCTTACGTTTAAGGAGTTGTTTGGCCTCCCTCGGCAGGATGACCCGCGCGAAGCCTTGCGGCTGGTAAAAATCGCCGTGCCGTAAGATTTCATTGAAGGCATCAATCAGCTTGGGCGTCGGCAACTTTTTGCCGCCGTTCCCCTCGCCGGCCTCCGCGGCCTCCTGCTGCGCCGCCGCGTCCAAGACCTCCTGCTGCACCTCGGAGGGCAGGAGTTCCATGATCCTGCGGCTCGGGCTGGGCGGGCCGTCCCGCCCCTCGGCGCTCAGGCGGCGGCAGAGGCTCTGCCAGTCGGTGACGTCGCTCGGGGTCAGGAGCGGGGACAAATTGTCTTTGAATTCCGGGCCGAAGACCCGGCGGTGGTTGAGTGACAGCGCAAGCTCGCGGATCGGGTCGTCCTTCGGGCGGAAGAGGGCGACCCGCCAGTTCGACCCGGCCTCGACCATCCGCCCGCCGTAGAGCGCCGGCAGCAGGCCGGCGCGCACGAGCGACGACTTGCCGCTCCCCGACGTGCCGACGACGGCGAGGAAGCGCGTCGCGTAGAGCTTGCCGATCATCTGTTCGTACTGCTCCTCGCGGCCGAAGAATAGCTCGTACTCTTCGAAGTCGAAAGGGCGCAGTCCGGGGAACGGGTTGAGGCGGGCCGGGCTCATGCCACCGCCCATCCTTTGGCCGCGGCCGCGCGGGCTTCGTTCTTCTCGATGCTTTCCAGGAAGGGGTCGAGCGAGGCGGAGGTGACCTCGGCGAAGTTTTTCATGACGACCACGTCGTCGGCGGCGGTGAAGCCTTTTTTCTGCTCCGTCTCCCGGCCGCCGACGTAAACCCCCTTGGCGAGCAGAGGCTTCTGGCGGAGCGTCTCGTTCTTGCGCACCTCCTTCAGCTTCATGTCAATCGAGTAATCGCTGCTGTTGCCGTAGAAAATCAGGATGGCGTCACACTGCCGCTGGGTCTCCTTGTGGCCCGCGCCCGCGCCCTGTTTGAAGGGCGTCGTGACCTCGTAGTTTCCGGCCCCGAGCCGGGCGATCAGTCCGGACACGGCCTCCGCGTCCTGCTTCTCGTAGATCAGGTAGACGCACTTGCGCCCGCGCGGCGCGGGGGTCACCACTTTGTAGGTCGCAAGCTTCTTCTGGATGATCGTCTTCAAGTCTTCGGGGCTGCTCCCGCACAGCACCTCGGCCCCGTCGTAGACGCCCGGGTCGTTACGCAGGTAGTCGATGAAGCTGCCGTAGGCGGGTTCCCGCGCCTCCAGCTCCTTCGGCATCCAGACGATGCGCGAGAACTGCCCGTCGTCCAGGCCGCGCTCCATCGCCAGTTCGTGTTGCAGCCGCACGCGGTCGGCCATCACCTTGTGCAGGTACTCCAGCCTGAGCCGCATGGAGTCTTCTTTGCTCGCCGGGATGGTGGTGTAGTCCGCGCCGATCAGGTGGATGGACAGGACCGACTGCTTCAAAAGATCGGCGGCCTCCCTCTGGTAGTCGGCGCCTTCCGTCGAGAAGTTTCTGCCGGGCAGGACGCGGTAGCCGCGCAGTTGCAACTCGCGCCTTATCTCCTCGCGCCACTCTTTAAGTTCGGGCGTCGTCTCCGCCAGGAAAATATTGACCGAGTACCCGAGCTTTTTAGAGGCGCGCTGACACTCGATGAACTCTTTGATGTCCTGCGCGAGGTCCTCCAACTTTTTCAAGTACTTGATGAGCATTTCCTCGCCCGGCCCCGGGGTGAACTCCGTAGGCCGCCCCGACATCCTGTCGACCTCGTAGAACTCGTACCCCAGAGACTCCTGTAGTAATTCCAGCAAGGTCGGTTCAAGGTCTTTGGCCTCGACTAAATCCTTATCCTTGATCGGCGTCTTCACGACCTTAAAGATTCTCGACAGATTGTCGAGCTTGATCCCGCCGCTCTTGGGGGCGCACTTGTAGAACACGTTGAGTTCTTTTTTGCACCAGTCGGACCTGACGTAGCTCGGCGAGATGACCGACACCAGGGACGCCGTCTTCGTCAGCCGCTCGATGATGGTCTTCGTCAACTGCTGATGCCCCCTGAGCTTCACGTCGCGCCAGATTCTTGGCTGTCCCCCCATCAATTCGCCCAGCCGCTTGTCCAGAAGTTCGTGCATATAGTCGATCCAGCCCCGGTTGCTCAGGGCCAAGGCCCGGTTGTCGAGCTGCGCGTAGTTGATAAAGATGTCTTCCTCAAACTTGGGGGCGGTCAAAGGCGGGGTCGGTTGTGTCATCGGAGTCCTCCGTCGTGTAAGTCGGTTCGGGGGAGGGCGCGGGTCGCTCCCGCGCCTGGTTCGGGTTCCTAAGCAACGTCGAGGGCCGGGCCGCGACGGGTCTCTTAACTGGCGGGCGTCCCCGCGAGGCCCGCGGGGTCGGCCAAAGGCGGGCCGCCGGTCGGGGGTCGGCCCGCCGCGGCTAAACGGTCGCCGCCCACCGTTCGGCTTCGCCTGACTTCTCGGAGAGCAGCCCGAGCGCGTCTTCAAGGTCGGCCAGGACGATGTCTATCGGCGCCTGGATCGTGTGGCGGCAGTACATCGTTTCGGCAGAGGCGAACGTACCGTTCTCGAAATACTTGTTCGACGGCGCCCCGCCTCCGCAGAGGCGGAAGTACTCGCAGGTCTCGGCGCAGAGGCGCACGCCCGCGCGGATGTCTCGGAGCACGCGTTTGAACTTGCCGTTCTCTGGCACGCGCGCCAGCTCGTCCGTCAGGATGTTGCCGAAGGAGAAGTCGCCGTAGGTCGGGCTGTCGAGGCCCAGCAGTTCGGGCGAGAAGGTAGAAAGGTTGCCGTCGCAGTCTACGCTGATGATTCCGAACGGCGTCACCTGGTCGTTGCACCCGGAGGAATCCGGGGAGCGCGCGATGGCCTGGTAGGCGCGGTCGAACTCGCGGATGCTGACTCGCCCGCCCGCGCTCTTCTGCAAGCTGTAGACCCTGCCGAGGAAATCACGCACCCTCTGTTCGGCCGACGACGCCTCCAGCGTCGAGCCCCGGTTCGCGCCCTCCACCTCCTCGATGTTGAAGCCGACCTGCCGTATGCCGTGCTCCAGGAAGAAGCCAAAGATTTCGTCCGCGTGGTCGAGCGACTTCTCGGTGATGACGGCGATGACATGGAAGTCGACGCCGTTACGGCGCAGCGCCTTGACGCCCTCCATCACCCGGCGGTGCGTGCCCAGGCCGCGGCGGGTTTTCCTGTGCGCGTCGTGGATGAAGGCAGGCCCGTCGATGCTGAGGCCGACGTTGACGCCGTACTCCTTGAAGAGCTCGCACCAGCGCCCGTTAATCAGCATCCCGTTCGTCTGGATGCAGTGGCTGACCCGCCCGCCCGCGCCGGGCAAGGCGGCGATGGTGCGGAACGCCTCCTCGTAATAGGAGACGGGCAGCGCCAGCGGCTCGCCCGCGTGCCAGACGATGCTGAGCCTCTCACCCGCCATGCCACCCGCGAACACCTCCTCCACCGCACGGACGAGTGTGGAGACCGGCATCCTCTTCGTGGAGTCGCGGTTCGGGAGGTAGCAGTAGTCGCAGTTGATGTTGCAGAACGGGGTAGGCTGAACCACGAGCAAGTTCACGCCCCGCGGGGGTACGAGGGGCTTTCTGAACGGGAAAAGTTTCTCGACGGCTCTCATAGAGGCGACCCGGCTGAAAGGCGGCGGAAGAGAGGGTCGGGAGGAGTCTTCCGTCCGTGTGTTGAAGAATGAGGTCGTGCGGCAGCCGGTACTAAAAGGCTGCTGACCGGAGTCCGGCGGGCCGGCTCGCGGCGACCGCCCGTCGAGCTGGCTGCCCCTTCACAGGGCGTCAGTGAGCGTTTACTTCACTTGTCGTTGGTGCTGACTGTCTACCGCGGTTGCCACGTTACTCAGGTTGAGGTCGGCGGGATACTTACTCAGTAGTTGCGCCAGTTGCCCCAGTTGCCCCAGTTGTTCCAGTTGTTCCAGTTGGCCCAGTTGGCCCAATTGCCCCAGTTGCCCCAGTTGCCCCAGTTGCCCCACTGGGCCAACTCCCGTTCCGCGTAGGAAAGCTTTTCGGGTAGGTCTTTGTCTTCCAGTTTCTTCGACAGCTCCTCGCGGACGGTCTCGATTCTCTCCTCGATACTCTTATGGTCGCGCCTCACCTCGGAGGCTTTCCCCGCGGAAAAGGTCGAGATCAGGAGACCGCCGGCGAGAACGCCCGACTTCAACGCTCTGCGGAGAAGGGATTTGAGCGCCCTCCGCCGATTTCTCCTTTGCCCTGTTTTCATGGCAGTGTGTAAGGTAAGGTTGACGGAATGGCCACTGGGACGATTCACGCTTAAGGGCCTGCGGTAGGCACTGCGCGAACCGGATAACGAAGAAAGAGAACAGATCAGGAAATGCTTCTGAGGTGACCCCTGGCGCCGAACGCGGTTAAGCTACTCCACACGGGCGAAAATGTCAACACTTTGGCGGCCTGACCGCTTATCACTTTTGTGAGCTGTCAGTCACTTGAACA
The DNA here is from genome assembly GCA_036389235.1 of Pyrinomonadaceae bacterium. Classification (GTDB taxonomy): domain Bacteria; phylum Acidobacteriota; class Blastocatellia; order Pyrinomonadales; family Pyrinomonadaceae; genus QHXN01. The sequence goes on from DASVQJ010000101.1 coordinate 17,183, forward strand.
TTCTGAGGCGTGGCGGCAGGTGTTGGCGCGCGAAGTTGGCCGACAGTCGGACGCTTTGACAGGTAGTGACGCTATGAAGCAGGTGGCTCCGGCTCAAGCGCGGGCCGCGGTAGACTCACTTTACGCGTGAGGCCGCGGAGGAGGTGCCTCTGACGGTTGTGTTGCAAATATTGATTCGAGGCGCACGAAGGTCTCCGGAGCTACTTAGTTATGCGACGACACCAAAGAGGCTCAGGAAGAACGAGGCTGCTGTTCGCGGGTGTGCTGGCGGCCCCGCTCTACTCGGGGCCGGCGGCGGCGACGATTACCAACCCCTGGAGGTACTTGCCCGGGGTGCGCGACCAGAGCGCCTCGAAGTGGCGCGTGTCCTTGATGAGCGCTGGCCGGCCCTCTCCTGCCTTAAACAATTTCCCCATGCTGTCTGCTGCGGTTAAGGTCAAACATTTCTGGCTCTACGCCTGCTACCAGTAGAACTTAAGCACGGTGTGACTCGTAAATTCTTGATGATTTCGGAACTCGCGGGCTGTGAGGTGTAAGCGGCCGAAGCGGTTAAAGGCGCTCGTCGGCGCCGGCTTGCCGCTTGAAATCGTTCGGCCCACCCTTTACCGCGAGCTGGTGCCCGCTCGCGGTTCCCGAATCGCAGCGCGAAAACCATGGCGGCTAACCCTCGACAATTATCATACCCGTCGGTCGTCGAGCAGTACCGCGCTCTGCTCGCGGTCTCGGAGGCGATCATCTCCAACCGCGACCTCCGCGAGTTGTTCCGCGACCTGGCGCACAAGCTCAGCTCCGTCATCAGCTTCGACTACGCGAGCGTGCTGCTCCACGACGCCGAGCGCGACGTGATGCGCCTACACCTCTGGCAAACGCCCGACGAAGACCTCCTCCGGCCGGGCTGGGAAGGGCCGGTCGAAGGCACGGCGGCCGGGTGGGTGTGGCAGACGCAACAGCCGGCTATCGCGCACGACATCGAGAGGGAGGAGCGCTTCCCTCTGACGGCCGAGGTGATGCGCGAGCAGGGGATTAAATCCTATTACGTCTTCCCGCTCACCCCGGCCGGGTGGCGTCTGGGCGTGATGGGGTTCGGGTGCAAGGATGCGTTCGGGTGCAGCGACGAGAGCCTGGAGTTCGTGCGGCAGGTCGTCAAGCAGGTCGCCGTCGCCGTCGGCAACGCGCTCAACTTCGAGGGCGCCGAAGCGGCCCGCCGCGAGCTCGCCGCGGAACGAGACCGCCTCCGCCTGTTGCTCGAAGTCAACAACGCCGTCGTCACCCACCTCGACCTGCACGAGCTCTTCGCCGCCCTCTCCGCCGCGTTGCGGGCTGTGTTCCACCACCAGTACATCAGCCTTTCACTCTACGACCCGCAGAGCGAACAACTGCGGGTTCACGTGCTGGACTTTGCCGAAGGTAAGGGGCTGGTCAGGGAAGGCATTGCGGTGCGCGTCGAGGACGCCCCCTCGGGGCTGGCGCTGCGGGAGCGCCGGCCCGTCCCGCTGACCAGCCGCGACATCGCCCGACGGTTCGACTCCGAGTATTCACGCCGCCTTCTGCGCGAAGGCATCAAGTCCGGCTGCGGGTTCCCGCTCGTCGCCCACGGACGGCCGCTCGGCACGCTGGTGATGGCGAGTCTGACCGAAGAGACGTTCCCGCAGGCGGACGTGGAGCTGATCGGCCACATCGCGGATCAGATCGCCATCGCCGTCGAGAACGCCCTCCAGTTCGGGGAGCTCTCCGAACTCAAGAACAAGCTCGCCGCGGAGAAGCTCTACCTCGAAGAGGAGATCAGGACGGAGCACAACTTCGCGGAGATCATCGGCCGCAGCCCCGCGCTGCGGCACGTCCTCCGGGAGGTCGAGACGGTCGCCCCGACCGACTCCGTCGTCCTCATCCAGGGCGAGACGGGGACGGGCAAGGAACTGATCGCGCGCGCCATCCACGACCTCTCGGCGCGGCGCGAGCGCACGCTCGTCAAGGTTAACTGCGCGGCCATCCCGACGGGGCTGCTGGAGTCGGAACTGTTCGGTCACGAGCGGGGCGCGTTCACGGGGGCCGTCGCGCAGAGGGTCGGGCGCTTCGAGGTCGCGCACAAGGGGACGCTCTTGCTCGACGAGGTCGGCGACATCCCCCTTGAGCTCCAGCCGAAGCTGCTGCGCGTTTTGCAGGAGGGCGAGTTCGAGCGGCTCGGCTCGTCGCGCACGACCAGGGTGGACGTGCGCGTCGTGGCGGCGACGAACCGCGACCTCCGGCAGATGGTCGCCGAAGGGAGTTTCCGCGCCGACCTCTACTACCGGCTCAACGTCTTCCCCGTGCGGCTGCCGCCGCTGCGGGCGCGCGCCGGGGACGTCCCGCTGCTCGTCAGCTACTTCGTGCAGAAGCACGCGCGGCGGATGAACAAGCGGATCGAGACGATACCTGCGGCGGCGATGGAGGCACTCACCGGCCACGCGTGGGCCGGCAACATCAGGGAACTCGAAAACTTCATCGAGCGCGCCGTCATACTCACGCGCGGGTCTGAACTGCGGGCGCCGCTCGCCGAATTACAGTCGGAGACCGCCCCGGCTGCCGCCGCGTCGGAACTCGTCTCGCTCGAAGAGAACGAGCGGCGCCACATTGAAGCAGTCCTCCGTCACACGAAGGGCGTCGTCGGCGGGAAGGGGGGCGCGGCCGAGATTCTGCGGCTCCCCATGTCAACGCTGCGGAGTCGCATGAAGAAGCTGGGCCTTATCTGATGCCGCCCGGCCCCCTCCTTTTCGTCCCGTTTAAGACAGTCCCCGAGCCTTCCGTACTGTCAGCCCTGATGCGACATTTCGTGCCGGTTGCGAAATGTCGCATCGCACGCCCCGCCATCGCGCCCCCTCTGCTCTCCCCGCCGCGTCTTACCAAGAAACACTAATCCGCCCCTCACAACAACTTAAAGCGCGGCTGCCCGGGGCGCTGAAGCGTGGTCTCAAGCTTGCACTTAGGCCGAACATATTCGCCGCTGAGAGTGAGGCGTTTGAAGGCTACGTGGGAAAGCGTCGCTCGCCTCAAGACCCTGAAGTTCTACCGGCGCGGGGAGCGCGCGACGAAGAAAAGCAGTCATGCCCACGCGCATCACACAGGTTGACGAGCCCGACCGGGCCGCGACGTGGCTCAGGGTCGAAGGCTCGCTCTACCTGGCGGACGCCGAGCTGTTGGAAAGAATCTGTCGGGACATACGGCAAGATTCAGGGCGTACGGTCACGCTCGACCTCGCAGACCTCAGCTTCCTCGACAGCGACGGCGCGGCAGTCTTAGCCCGCCTGAAGCGCGAGCAAGGCGTCAGACTGGAAGGTCTGCATCTGTTCATTCAGAAGGTCATCGAATTAGCCGAGGGGGCGTGCGACGCCGAGTAGGTGTTTGGCCGTGCCTCTGTCGGCGACAGCCGAGAAATGGTAAGGAACAGCCACTGACGGGAGGGTCAAAATCATGAACACAAGAAAGCACGTTCTTCGGGGGTTGCTTGCGCTTTGTGCCGCCTGCGTACTTCTGGCGGCAGGCCACGCCCGACCTGCCCAGACGACGACAGGACGGCCGACCCCCGCGCCCGAAACAGAACCGAAGATCAAGGGCACAGATAAAGCGACGGCCGAAGCAGACGGGAAAACACCGGCGTTCGTGAGCGTCCGCTACATCGTTGACGACGTGGACGCGGCGGTCGAGTTTTATACAAAGTTGTTGGGCTTCCGCGTCGAGCAACGCGCCGCGCCCGGATTCGCAAGCCTTTCGCGGGGCGGCCTCCAACTCCTGCTGAACGCGCCGGGTGCCGGCGGGGCCGGGCGGTCGATGCCCGACGGGCGCAAGCCCGCGCCGGGCGGCTGGAACCGCATTCGACTGGAGTTCACAGACCTCGCCAAAGAGGTAGAGACGTTGCGCAAAGCAAAGGCCCACTTCCGCAACGACATAGTCGTCGGCAACGGCGGCAAGCAGATTCTGCTCGAAGACCCGTCCGGCAACCCCGTCGAACTGTATGAGCCCGGCCGGAGATGACGCGGCGCCGACCTCGTCGCTTCAAGCGACGTCGCATGGCTCTTCAAGTGACTGTGAATATTCTGTCAGCGCCCTCGTCAGTTCATCGCTGCCGCGGCGGAAAGATTCGTCGAGCCGGCGCAGAAGGGAACGCCCTGCTTCGCCGACCCGACGCAGCTCCTCGCGCCGCGCCGCCCGTCGGGGCGGCGGCTCTCCGCCGTCGAACACCCACATCGCCCGTCTGAGCAACGCCGCCGCATCGACCGCCCCGATGACGAGCAGCGCGTTGAGCGTCGCCTGTGCGTGGTCTCCGTCGTCCGCGTGAAAAAAACCTTCAAAGCCGTCACACGCGACGGCCGACTGAAAGCGCTCGACGTAGCGCACGACCCTCTCTTCGTTCCGTATGCTCATCAGCAACTACTCGCCACCGGGCCGAATGCTTCGGCCAATCGTCAAACACCGAGGGCTACGAGGTTGGCCCGGAGGCGCGCGATGATGCAGGTCGATGGTATGTGTCACCTCGCCCCCGCGCCCGGCGCGTTAGCCCGTTTGTACTCCTTAACGAACGCGCGCACGAAGTTCGTGCTCGGACTTCGCTCGAACGAGCCGGCGAGCGACTCGCCCCTGTAGCTCATCAGCAGGCGCGACCGCCCCGGCCCGACGTTCTTCAAGACGGTTCCGGTGCCCACCGCGACCGGCAGTAACTGCGTGGCGACGGCGGCGTTGCGCAAGCCGGCGTATAGATGACGGGCCGATTCCAAGTACGCGGGCTCGGACTCGCCGACCCAGCTCAGCGCGCCGGGCACGTGCAGCCTCTCGCCCCGGTAGACGACGTGCACGTCCGCCGCCTCCGGCGTCCGCGTGATCTCCAGGCCCGGGAGCCGCTTGAGCAGCTCCTTAACGATTGACTCGCGCGCTTTCATGTCCAAGTCGGTGGACACGTACACCCTTTTGACGCCCTTCAGCTCGCCCGCATGCCCGTACTCGACAACCGTCTGCCGGGCCGCCGCCGTCACGCTCATCGAGAGCAGGAAAATTGTGCTGACCAAGTTCTGTCGCATCATGGCACATCCCCTACATCCTTATATTCCGGCTAACTGTGTTCGGAACATCCCTGCGCGCCGCATGCACCTCGGCGCCGGCTGTGTTCACCACACACTTATCAATGGCAAGCCCCCTGCCACGCCGCCGCGGGCAGGCTCTCCACACGTTAAGTCTTTGAGACGCGGTTGAGTAGGAGTCCCGTGAGGTGTCGAGTGCGAGGCGACCGTGCGCGCGGTAGACGCGGGCTCCGTTGCGACATGTCGCATCCGAGGCGATATTTCGCAACGAGTGGGCTTCATCCGACGCGCCTCGCCGCGTACGTTCGCGTGCGTGTTCTCTTGCCTCAACAACGGCTTAAGGCCGGGCCGGAGCGCGCCGCGTGGTGTGGCCGTCGTGTTGCACTGTACCGAGTGCGAATTTGAGTGGCGAAGAGGTTGGCTGAAGAGTTGCGGCAGGAGGTTTGGGCGCCGTCATTCCGGGGCTCAGGCGCGAGAGTGCGAATCATGCGAGGGCAGGAAAACATCCGGGCTAATCCGGCAGACGGCGCGCCGCCGACGGAACACGGCGGGCGCACTTTGCACGTGGCGGTCGTGTACGGCTCGAACGAAGTTCGATACGTCACGGCGGCCGCGACTCGCGCGGCACTCGCGGCGAGGCTCGCCGACTACGTGCGTCGGCACGCGGGTAATCAGTTGTGGCCGGGTGACGCGCGCCGCCTTCGGCGGCTGCTGGCGGCGCGCCGCTTCGAGGCCGCCGTCGAGCATTACTTCGCGTCGGTCGGCGGGCGTTGGGACGAGGAGCGGCTCGTGGTCGAGGCCGTCGACATGGGCTCAAGGACGGACGCGGCCCCTATCCCCGTTGTGGAGCGCCACCCCGACGGCGACGCCTCGGCAGTTCAGGGATGAGTGTCACTGCGACATGCCTCTTTATCGATAAAAGAAGAAAAGGCGTCGGGAGCCCCCACTCCCGACGCCTACGGCCACTCGCGTGGCCTGCCCCAAAGTTTCACTCGTTCTCAGAAGGAACGCCCGTTAGGTGAGCGGATAGTAACCTCCCGGCCGGCCGCTTTGGTTGCGACTTTGTTGCAGGTTGAAGGTGATTATCGAAACCTGACTGAGAGGAAACAAAGTCGCTTACTTATCCCCGACATCAAGTTTGAAGTGCAATGCCGACTAAGATTCGTTGAAGCATTCGAGCGGCGTCCGGAAGCCGAGCCGCTTGAGCCGCCTCCTAACAACGGCATGCACCCGACAGCCGACACGTTGGTTCTCAAATTAAAGCCGACTACACCTCTTCATAGAAGAAGCTCAAGAGCCTTGTCCCCAACGAGTCTTTGCAAATGAAGCGGCGGGAGTGCTACGCTCCACGAGCGTATGCCGCGGTTGACAGTGGCTACGCGCTGTCAACCGCGGGCGACACCGGCCCTAAATCACTCTCACACGAAGTGTTTAGGTCGTGCATGACCCCGGCCCTCGTTAGGGACGGCGGCGGGTTGTCAACGAAGGGCGACAATCGCGGCCGGTCTCCTTCGCCTCAAACTTCTTGTACGGCTGAGTTAGCTTCCGCACCACACGCGGTACGCTGCTTGTTTACGCGCCGGATGGCGTAGCCTCCGTACGGGGCGGCGGTCGGAGGGTTCATCTACACTCTTCGAACACCCGTCGCCTCACGCACCCCGACCCGTGGCGTCTACGGCACGGCCGCTAAAACCTCCGAATCCTACAACAAGAGAGTAAAAACTGATGTCGAATCCCTCGTCCGACGCCCTCAAATCCTGGTCGGTGGCCCCCCCGGCCCTGGCTTGCTTCGCGCTTCTGGTGCTCTTCGGGCTGGCGCACGCGCAGACAGTCAACAACACTTCGAGGCCGCAACTAACGCCGAACGGCAGGAGGTACCGTGAGAGCGGCCTCAAGCCCGCCACGGGGCGCTCCGGCTCCGCCACGCTCACCGCGCGCGCCCTCCTCGGCAAGGGCGGCGAGACGACGGTCGAGGTGACCACCGGCGCGTTAGACGGCGGCGGCGCCCGCCCGGGCAGCATCAACAAGGCGCGGCTGAAGCCGCTCGACGAGAACGGCGAGGCCCTCTACGCGCGCAACTACACGGGGCTCTCCGGCCGCTACTTCAAGACCACCGTGAACGACCTGCGCCGCGGGCAGCAGGTGCACGTGCAAGCCAACGTCGAGGGCATCGACGCCGCGCGGACCGACGTCGTGACAGTGGTGGAGACCGTGAAGCTGCGGCCCGACCTGTCGCCGACCGACCTTTCGGCCCCGGCCAGGGGCGTGCCCGGCAGCCCCGTCAACGTCTCGGCGGTGGTCAGGGAGCTGAAAGGCGAGACGGGCGCGGCGGCCGACCTCGTCCTCTACGCCGACGGGGTGGAAGTGGATCGCGCGAAAGGCGTCTGGGTGGATGCCGGCGGGACGGTCTCCTGCGTCTTCACGCACACCTTCAACTCGACGGGGACGAAGCAACTGGAAGTTAAAGCCGAAGGGAGCGCGCCGGGCGATTACGACCTCTCGAATAACGCGGCGGCCGGCTCGGTCGAGATCGTGCAGCCCGGCGGCGGCGAGCTGAACTACAACGTGCAGGTCTTCGACATGGACGAGGACTTTCACTCCCGCGTCCAGGAGAGACGTTACTTCAACGGCGCCCTCCAGTCCGAGCGCGAAGAAGAGTTCAGCGCGCGCGGGTGGCGGCAGTCCGCAAACTTTTACGGCTGGACCGGGCACATGATCAGCTTCCCCGTCAGCGTCACGCACAACGAGGCGAGCGACGGGGCGGCCGTCTTCTCCGCCTCCTACGCGAACCTGACCCCGACTTCGGTGATAGACGCCTCGGACGGGGTCACGCGCTTCGTCTCCTACAACGTGTGGCGGTACGACGCGGCGACGGGCTATTACTTTAACCTGTACACCAACGCCAGAATCGACCTGGCGACGGGGGCGCGGACGGAGATGACCTCCTTCAGCTCGAACCGGCAGGCCGGCGACGTCACCTACTACTCCGCGGGCTACGAGCGCTTCTGGGACGATTACAGCGGCGAGGAGTTCTTCTACTCCTGGAACACCACGGAGCCGTCAAGCGCCGGCGCGCGCCTGGCGCTCGGCACGCGCCACCGGATGAACGTTTCGCTGACGGCCGGCGACGGGGCGGTCTACGCGGCCTCGCCCGAGGTGACGCTCAGCCCCTTCGACAACTCCGGGAGCGAGCCGTACGCCTGTTTCGACTGGAGTTTCGACGCCTACAGTGTGACGAGTTGTGTAGAGTCCGAGCGCGTGAGCGTCGGCAGGCACGGCTACACCTATAAAGACTCCAACCCGTAAACGGCAAAGTCCTCGTTTATGATCGTGAGTGAGGGGGAGATGACTAACCTGACGGTCAAAGTTAAAAGGGTTCGCCGACGGCGCCACTTGGCCGTCGGCGAACCCTCCGCACCGTTCTCGTGTGTTGCTTAGCGGTTCCTGTTACGGCGCCTGTACTGCCGCTTCTTGTGGTAGTGGTAAGCAGTCCCGCCGGCGGCGCCCGCCCCGGCTCCGATGAGCGCGCCCTTCTTCCCATTTACGAGCGCGCCGACCCCCGCGCCCGCGGCGGTGCCGATGCCGATGCGCTTGGCAGCCTTAGCCTTACCCGCCTGCGGGTTGCGCCGTCGCCTCTGCGCCGACGCGGGCTCCACCATCATCCCGATCAGGAGAAAGGCGGCCAGCACGAACGAGACCAGCCTGAGCCTCTTCATTGAGTTCATCGTCCTCATTCCTCGCCTGTTCGCGGCGGGTTAGTAGCGGCGGTTGCGGCGGCGGTTACGGTCGCCGAAGACGGGGTGGCTCGGCGAGCCGGCGCCGCGGCGGTAGTAGCCGTTGCCACGCCTGTGTGTACGGCGGTCGTCGTCGCGGCGCGCGCGGCGGATGTCCCGTCCCAGCTCGCGCCTGTCCCTGCGTACGTCCCTGCGCTCGTCGTGCGTGTATGTGCCGTCGGAGCGATAGGTGCGCCGCTCCTCCCGAATCTGCCGCCGGCGTTGGCGCAACTGCCGCGCCTCGTCGCGCGTGAGGTCACCGGAGCGGACTCCGCGCCTGATGCCGTTACGCCCGCCGTGTTGATGACCCTGCCCGAGCGCGTCCGACGCCAACCCGAAGGTCATGCAAAGCGCGCACACTAGAAGAAACTTTTTCATACCTCGACCTTTCCCTTCAAGTACAGAATATTAGAGTCACGGCATTCGCTCATGGTGGATGCCGCCATACCGTCGGAGAGAGTTCGACAGAATGATCCGCCCCGGCTATGTCGCAACTAACATGCCTCTGGAAGAATATTGAAGGCCGACCACGGCTTTAGCTGAAGAATGCCGAAAGAACGTGTTTCGGCTCTTGCTTATGCCGCGCGGCCGGGGCCGGCATTGTTCAGAAAATCGAACAGGGGTGCATCATTTACGCGCCATCCACGTCCCCGACTCTTAAGGAAGCGACGCGGAAAGCCGGCCCGGGCCGGAAGTGCAGACGGCGTGGTCGGAGGTGTCCGACGGGCGGACGGAAACGTCAAACTTCACTCATCTGCGCGGCGGTTGCACGTAATGGGGACGTGAGATGAGCTTGCCGGCTCATTCATTCATGCTTTATCAGGGCTTTTGTCTTCGGCGGGGGTGGCATAAGGGTTGCCCCTATAGACGGCCACGGAGGATTGAGCACACATATGAAAAAATCTATCAATCGTATCGGCGGAGCACTCATCACGCTCCTGATGGTGGCGGGCACCTTTCTGGCCACGAGCGCCACCGCGCAGGCGCAGTACGGGCAGTACCCCGAAGGCCGCGTCCGCCACGAGCGCCGCGACCGTGATGACCGTTATCGCCGCGACCGCCGCGCAGACCGCCGCCGCGACCGAGACGGCGACGGCGACTACGACCGCCGCGACCGGGAGATTCGCCGCCGGCAACGGCAGCAGCGTAACGACGGCTACGGCACCTACGAGCGTAACGGCGGGTACGGCAACAACGGCGGCTATAACCAGGCGGCCCTGAACCAGGGCTACCAGAACGGCCTGAACACCGGCGCGAAGGACGCGCAGCGCGGGCAGAGCTACAACCCGCAGAGGTCGCACTTCTACAAGGAGGCCTCCTCGCAGGCGTTCCGCGAAGGCTTCTTGCAGGGCTACGAGCAGGGCTACCGTCAGTACGCCGGTTCAAACAACGGCGGCTACCGCAGGAACACTGGCGGCGGCATCGGTAGCATCCTCGGCGGCATCCTCGGCCGTCCGTAACGCTGC